>CAUVGV010000024.1:0-16525 GCA_963551505.1 uncultured Kingella sp. | reverse complement strand
TGCCATGATTAAAGCCCTGCCCATCAGCGCAGATAATGGTGATGATGGTGGTGATGATGACGAATGGGAAGCGCAGGATTATTCGCAAGATGATGATTGGCAAAGCGAGTAAGCAATCGCACACAAGAAGGCAGCCTGAAAACGATTAAACCCGTTTCAGGCTGCCTTTCTTTTACCTATTTGCACACCCAAAAGGACACCCCCATGCCTACCGACTACGCCCCACCCACCTACGACGAAATCCGCATCGCCCTATCCTATATCCCCATCCCGTCCAATTATGCCGACTGGTATCCGATGGCATACGCCATCAAAGACGCACTCGGCGAAAACGGCAAAGACTTATGGCACGACTGGTCAAGACAAGGCGATAACTACAATGCCCGCAATGCCGAAGCCACATGGAAAGCCGCCAACCCCAAAGCAGGCGGTATTACCGTTGCCACGCTGTTTAAACAAGCCCGCGACCATGGTTATCGCCCCGACAAGCCCACTGCGGTGCTTACCCCCGAGCAATTTGAACAACGCGCCCTAGAAACGGCAACCAAAAACGAGATTTTTGACGCATCGGATGCGGTGCGTTACCAAGCTGCTGCCAAGTTGGCGCATACCATTTGGCGCAATTCCAAAGCCCTCACCGCTGCCGATTTGGGGCATCCCTATCTGCGTAACAAAGGCATTCAAGATTTAACCGCTGTGGCAGGTATTCGCATCAATCGCTATCAAGGGCAAAATAAGCTGGTGATTCCCGTTTATTTGCGCAATGAGCAAACAGGCAAAACCGAGCTGGTGAATGTGCAACAGATTGATGAGCACGGCACAAAACGCTTTTTATACGGCGGACAAAAAAGTGGCGGCTACGCGATTTTGAATGGCACGCACGCCGATATGAAAGAGGGTTTTTACCTTGCCGAGGGCTATGCCACCGCCGCCAGCGTGCATTTGGCAACAGGTAAACCCGTGGTGATTGCCTTTGATGCGGGCAATTTGCCCGTGGTGGCGGCGCGTATTGCCGAGCGCGACAATCTGCCACCTGAAACGCCGATTTACCTTGCCGCCGATAACGACCGTGTGAGCCAAACAGGTTTAACCAAAGCCACCGAAGCCGCTGCTTGGCTAGGCGGGCGCGCCCAAATCAGGCTGCCTGAATTTAATGCCCACGACATCACCACATGGCAACAACAGCATGGGCAATTTGATGCAGATGGCAAAGAACAATTCCCCAGCGACTTTAACGACTTGATGGCATTGCGCGGATTAGATGCCGTAACCACCGCCATCCATGCGACACTATCGGCAGAACGTGCCGCCCAAGTCGCCACCATGCAGCCTGAAATCAACGACCACATTGCCAATTTTAAAAAATACAACATCCAACCCAGCCGCCCCTTTCAATTTGAAACCCTGCCGCTAGACGAAGCAGGTTTACGCTTTCGGGCGAACGTGGTGCTGGAAAAGTTTGGCGATGAGCGCAGCGAGAAACATCGCCATGCACTGATTGCCGAACTGGCGAAGCGGGGCATCGATATTCGGGCGCAAGTCGCAGAATTGAGCGGGCAGCAAGTTGAATCGGTTGAACAGCCGCAAAGGCAGCCTGAAAATGAACAAAGTGGACTGGGGCAAAACCCAAATTCATCAACCGAGCCGCGTGCGGAACGTGCACCGTGGGGGGATTTCCCAAGTGTGATTCGCAATGGTAATTTGGGCGAATTGAAAAATGAACCTGAATATTTGGCTGCCAAAGGTGGCGATGTGCAACAAGCAGCGGCATTGGTACAGAAATTACTGAATGAGCAGGCTGTTGAGCAAATCCGCTATATGATTGGTGATAAAAAACCTGTTCTTGTTCCTGTTTCAGCGGTTGAAGGCGCAGGCAACAACAAGATTCCATTGGCAATGGCACAAGCCTTATCAAGTAAACTAGACTTGCCTGTTGATGTGCAAATCAAACAAATCAACAAGGTAAGCCGTACAGGTACAGGCATTGACCATCGGTTAGCCTTTCAGCCCGTTTTTGACGGACGCGTGCAAGCAGACAGGGAATATTTGATTGTAGATGACACGTTATCCGTAGGCAGCACCGTTGCATCATTGCGCGGCTACATTGAAAACCGTGGCGGACGCGTTATGGGCGCAGCCGTTATGACCGCACATGAAGGCGCATTGAATATCGCCGTAAAACCCGCTATGATTGACAAAATCCGCCAAAAACACGGCGACAGTATGGATAATTATTGGAAAAAGGAATTTGGTTATGGCATCGAACAACTCACGCAAGGCGAGGCAGGACACCTACGAGCCGCCCCGAATGTTGAGCAAATCCGAGATAGAATTGTTGCAGCAAGATATGGAACAAAGTCTGATTTGGCTACAACAGAATTATCCAGCTCCCACAACGAACCAATACGGCAAACTTCCGAACGAGCATCTGATGATGCAACCCTAAATCCTATCCCCAACCCACCCGCAGCCGATGCCCTCAATGCATCGGCTGTTGGCGTTTTAGCAAAGGAAAACCCCATGGCACAATCTCCCACCCCCGACGAAATCCAACGCCACGCGCAAAACGTTGCCCAAATCGCCGATGCTGCCGAGCGCGAAGCCATGATGAGCGAAATGGCAGAACAAGGTATTTATGTGCGCGGCGCAGTAAACAAAATCCTTACCGAACGTGCGGCAGAAATGCCACAGCGGCCTGAAACAGGGCAGCCTGAAAACCCACCCGAACCACCCCAACCCACAGCCGCCGATAACGCAGCTGTTGCTGTTTCTGAACCATCAGAAACGCAAACCGTTGGGCAGCCCCAAAATCAACAGGAGAACACCATGCCCACACCCGAAACCAAACTTGTATTGCCCACACGCGAAGCCGCTGTGGAATACGAAGCCATCAATAGGGTTATGCAAGCATCCACGTTGGCGGAAATGAACCGTATAGAGCCACGTCTCGATGGTGTTACCGATGTGGCGCAATACTTGCAAGAGCAGTTAGCCAAAAACAAAGAACAACTCGCCCATGAAACTGACAAAGCACAACGCGAAGCCTTGCAAGATGATATAGCCGTGGGCGAAATAGCCGTTTCTTTGGCGCAACAAGGATTAAGTACGCAACAGCTTCAACAGCGTGCAGAAACCCTATTGGCAGAGGCGCAACGTGTGCCCACAACAGAAGTGGAAAACAGCATTGAGTTCGGCGGTATCACGCAAGAGCAAGCGCAAAGCCCAGCACAACCCGCCGAAGCCCAACCGCAGCTTGAAACCATTTCCGCCGCCGAAGTGCAAGAGAACCTGCGCCGCGCCAAGGAGAAAGAGCGAATTGAGGCGGCGCAACAATTTACCCAAGAAGCCGCCGTTGGCGCAGCAATCGGTGTAGCTGCCGATGCTGTGTTAGATGCAGTCATTCCAGGTGGCAGCATGGCAAAAACTGCCGCCAGCGTTGCCGCAGGCTTTGCGGGAGATGCGGCAGCCGAACGTGTTTTACAGCAAAATCCCATGCAAAAACCCGAGCGCGATGCTGAAAACACAGAAAAGCAGCCTGAAATCAGCAAGCCCCAGCCTATTCTTGACCACCATTACAGCGTGCCTGCCAACATTCAATCACGCTACATTCAAACCAACAGCAGATTGTTGGGGCATTTGAATTATTCAGACATCAATAGCCACGACACCGTTGTGTTTCAAGACAAAGGCAACAAACTTTCCACGCCCAAAAACGATGCGCAAACCATCAGCGATATGTTGGACGTTGCCCAAGCCAAAAACTGGGGCAGCATCAAAATATCAGGCAGCGCGGAATTTAAACAGCAAATGTGGCTAGAAGCCAACTTGCGTGGCATTGCCACCTCGGGCTACAAACCCAGCAAAGAAGATTTAGCCTTGCTGGCCAACCAGCGCGAAAACCGCAGTCGCAACAGCATTGAACACCACCCCCAAACACCCGAGCCAAACAAACCCGCGCAAGAAACCCCAAGTAAAGAATTGGGCGCGCGCCTCGTTGCCCATGGCAAAGACCATTACAACCATAATCCCGACAAAGGCATGAGTTATTTCGTCTTGCTGGAAAAAGATGGCAAACAATGGGAACGCTGGGGCATGGATTTAGAACGCGCCATGAAAGAAAGCGGTGCGCAAGTGGGCGACAAGGTGGAATTGATAGACAAGGGCAAAAATGGCAACCGCAATTCGTTTGAAATCCAAATCATCGAGCGGACGGCATCGCCTGACTTCACGCCACTGCATTCCAAAGCCGATAAGCAAGTGAAACAAGCGCAAACGCCTGAGCAAAAATTGCACGCCAGCCAAATCCAAGAACAGGTTACGGCGGGCGCAGCAAAAGCAGAACAGCCTAGCGCAGAACAGCGCACGGTATCGGAAAGCGTATCGCCAGACAAAACCAATGGTTTGATGAATGACTATCACAAAAAGCTCAACCGTTTGTCCAAAGACGATATGGCGATGATGCGTAAGGTTGAAGTTGCGTATTTGCAAATATTGGAAAAAATGCCGCACAAAACCCCTGATGAGCGTGAATTTATGCGCCGTAGTGTTTACCAAACATTGTCTAACATGATTCAAGGCAACAGAATTAACCTGCCCCGCCTTGAACCATCGCAACAGCAGCAAGCGCAGCAACAAACGTTTGCGGACAAAGGCAAGCAAAAAGGCAAAGACAACGGCATGAGCATGAGTGATTAAGCGAGAGGCAGCCTGAAAACGAATGAAGCTAAAACAGCATTTAAAAATTCGTTTCAGGCTGCCTCAATTCATACAAGGACTTCCCTATGAATACATCCCCAAAGGAAACACGCCCCATTCGCGTGTTTGGTTTAACCGAAGCTGAGCTCATTGCATTGCGCCAACTCGCTCAACAAAAATACGGTAAAGCCAGCGTATCTTTGTTGGCAAAAAAATTACTGCAAAATCAATTAACGCAGCCTGAAAACGCCCCATCTGCCCAATCATCAAACAACAAATCTTCACTAATGCAAAACCCCATTCACAATCAACGTATTACCTTGCGACTGCCCGCTGATGACCGACATTATCTGCACCAACTTGCCCAAGCGAGACAAGGTAGCATCAACGATGCTGTGCGCGACATTATTCAAATGTACATCCATCAACACACCATCCCATCCCAAGCTGACATCAAAGTTCTCTATCAATCCAACACACAATTAAGCGCAATCGGACGCAACATTAACCAAATTGCCCGCCATCTCAATTCAGGCGACGGCACATCGCTCACCCAACGCCAACTCGCCGAGCTTACGCAAATCATTACCGACCACACCAAATTGGTTGGTAACATTATTCGTGAACATCGCACAAGGCAAAAAAGCTAATTCCCCAACCGACAAGGCAGCCTGAAAACCATAAACAGCGTTTTCAGGCTGCCTTTCTTGCATCCGAAAGATACCCATGAAAAGCCTAGATGACTGGTTTCTTCAATACCGCACCAACGCCGTACACGGCAAACAAAAAAAACTACGCAGCAGCACATCGCACAAGCCACTCAAAAACAATACTGCCCTAACCAACCTTCAAGCCGCTGCCCGCAAACATCCCGAAGTGATGGTTAAAATCCCCAAACGCCACAGCCAAAACTCCAAAGGCATGAAAGGCATTCGTAACCATTTGGACTATGTATCGCGCAATGGCGAAGTCCCTCTAGAAACCAACACAGGCGAAAAATTAACAGGCAAAAGGCAAGTGCAACAACTAACTCATCTTTGGCGTGATAATTTTGGCATACAAGAAAACAGCAAAAACCGAGAGGCACTCAACATTGTTTTATCCATGCCCGCAGGCACGCCACCCCAAGCCGTGTTAAATGCTGCCCGAGAATTTGCTGCTGAACAATTTTCAGGGCACCAATATGCCTTTGGTTTGCACCACGAATCCGACCACGAAGGAGAACCACCGCATCCACACGTTCATCTTTGTGTGCTTATCCAAAATGAATATGGTGAGCGATTAAATCCACGCAAAAATGACCTATTTGAATGGCGTGTCCGCTTTGCCGAAAAGCTGCGCGACGAAGGTGTGCAATGCGCTGCCACCCGCCGCCAACATCGTGGTAAAAATATCAAAGGCGAAAACAGCATTGTCCGCGCTATTGATGAGCGATTAGCTCCCAAGCAACAAACATCACGCATCACCGCTGCGCAACAAGGCAGCCTGAAAACTGCCCTAGCGACCCAGCAACGCCCACATAATCCCTACCGAACACGCAGCCAAGAAACAAGGAGCGCACTACTCAAACGCTATCAATCCCTAGCCAAGCAACTCTACCTGAACGGTATGAAAACCGAAGCGCGAGACATCGCCAAACTTGCCCAGCAAGTCGCCCAAGCAGGATATGACACCCGAGCGCAACAAACGTATGACCAAATTCGCGCGCAATTGGAACAGCAACGCAAGCAAACCATGGCGCAGCAACCCAAACAACAAAACACCACCCCCCAACCCAAACGCAAGAAAACCCAAACACGCGATGATGGGATGGAGCGCTAACTTAGCTCAATGCGAAAGCAGCCTGAAAACCCTAGTTTGGTTTTCAGGCTGCTTTTATCTTGTAACACACTAAAATTTATAAAAGGATAATTGTTAATATTGCAGGCAACAAAGGCACATTAGCCCTTACCTTAATCCCTGATACGCAATATTCTTGGGCAGACTATTTCACGGAAAATGCTCCCTTAGTATCGGATGCCGATATTTATCTAACCGATGCAACAGACGCATTTAAGCTGATGCAGTATGTATCACAGCATTATGGTCATGCCGTTGCCGTATTTGAATGAAACAAGCACCTTATTTCAGTTTTTATCATTTTACAAAAAAGCCCGTAGCCGCTCTCAACTTGGGGAGTGGCTACGGGCTTTTTGTTGTTTCACATTTATCACGAAGCGCTATCATTTGGATAAAGGGATAGCAAACTTCTCCACATAGCGCAGCGTTTCTGCCGAAGGCAGAACTACAAAAAACGATTTAGGGCGTTTTTTGGCACTCGTTGCCTATCCTGCGTTCATAGTTTTGTAGGGTTTGTTGTGTTTGATATGAGTGTTTTGAAAAAAAGAAACGCGCGATGTTTTAGATATTATCATGATTTTTTTAAATGTAAATAGATTTTAATAGTTTTAAAGTAGTTATATTAACGATTTATTGGCGATATATTAACGATTTAATACTTTTAAAACTAGATTTTAATTTAACTATTATTTCACAAATCTATTGCTATCTATGGTTATCTAACGATTAACAAAAGATGGTTATGGATTGATTGCCGTAACGTTACTTGTTATACTTAGATAAGTATGGATTTATGTAGATTGAATTGGATTTACTATGGATAAAAAAATCACCCTAGAAGCCTTTATGGCACAACAGCCAAGCCATGCCAAAGTATCAAAGTTAGAGCCTTGGCGGGAAGATATTTTGACCTTGAAAAATAACGGTTATACGCAAAAACAAATCTTGGAATACCTTGATTTAAATGGAATAAAAGTGAGCCAAACCACCTTAAACTCTTTCATTAAAGTTCGGCAACGCGAGCAACAAACCGCAGCTACAACAAAACGAGCCGATGCCCAAGAAAATGCAAGGGTAAAGAATAAGAAACAAAATAAAGAAAATCAAATAGATAAACAAGAATCCAACGAGCAATCTATATCCCGACAATCTGCACTCCAACAAGCAGACCGACCAGGTATTCGCCGCTGGCCAACCGCTGATGAGGTTGATTTGAGTAAGCTGTATTGAGTTGTTTTGAAAACAAGAAAATCCAAGCAATCGTAACGTTACAAAACCCTGTTACGAAACTCCAATAAATTGTTTTACAACAATTTTTATGAGTTTCGTAACAGGGTTTCATAACACGCAAAACAGACGTTTCGTAACAACTTTTTCAGGTTTCACCATGTTATCCCCCACAAAAAAAGCCCAAACACGGCAGAGTAGAGCTGCGGTGTTTGGGCTTTTTTGCGTCTGTGCGGTTTGAAATTTCAGGCTGCCATTCTCGCGCGATATGCTGCTTGCCGTTCCGCCGCGCTGGCGTATTTCTTGGGTCTGCCACCTTTGCGAGCGGAGGGCGGTTTGGGCGTTTCAGGCTGCCTTTGGCTACGGTTGGGCAAGCTCGGCAAAACTTCGGTGTATTCCGCCTCAATCACATCATCGTTTTCAGGCTGCCTAAACATGGTTGGGGGAATAAGCCGATTGGAGCGTATCGGTGATTGCCAGCGGGCATGGTAGGCAAAGGCAGGGGTTTGGCTAGGGAAAGGGCGAGTAGTGCGTCTGTGGCGTTGTGGGCGCGCGCATGGGCGTATGGGTGGTGGTTCGCTGTATGCGGTGTCGGCATCATCGTTCACTTCGTAGCGAGCTTCGTATTCATCCGCTTCATCATCCCAAGCATCGGCGGCAAAGTTGCTGGCGGTAATGTCTATCCCTTTGCCACTGCCGCCAAAGAAAACCTGCATCGGTTGCCGCACTTCGTTTGGCTCGTTCAGCTCGGCGGGTAATTGCCCCAGTATCTCGCGCTCAATCAAATAATCTTGAAACGGCGCGCCTAATCTACTCACCAATCGCGGTACGAGCCGATTACTCAATTCATGCAAAAACTGATTTTCGTATTCCAATTCCATGCACTCACGCTGCCAGTAATGCACTTCTTGGCGCGATTGGTCTTTTTGCAAATTACGGATACCCAAATACAATAATCCGCCCATACTGCCTAATGCGATGATGGTGGGCAATAAATCCATCGTGTTCATGCTACGCCCTCCACTCTTTTGTTACGAAACATGAGATTTTGCGGGGTTTCGTAACGGTTTCGTAACGCTTTGAATAGGGTGGGGCGGAAAAACAGGGGTTTCGTAACAGGTTTCGTAACGGATTTTGAGGTTTCGTAACGTGGTTTCGTAACAAGATGCGCAACAGAACAGCGCGGATGATGCGGGCGAGATGCCCCAAAGATGAGATTCATGGCTAGATGTCTTTCACAATGTTTAAAAGAAATGCCCACTATGTTTCCACGCATAGGGGCAGGCTTTGGAGCGGGGGTGGAAAAACGGTACATTGTGATAAACCGTCGGCTTACGCCTCCCCGCCCCCGCCTGCCATCGGCAGGGACAATGTTTATCAGCTTTCCACAACTGGGTTGTAAAAACTAATTGGATTGTAGCAAAGGATGAGGCAGCCTGAAAAATAAAATTGGTGTTTTTTCAGGCTGCTGTGGCAAATTGAAACGGCGTAATATGCGCCAAAGTGGGGGCAAGGGTGGCACGTACGGTTTCAGCATCATAGTGGCTTTGCAGATTGAGCCAGCTTTGCGCATCTGTGCCAAAAAAGGCAGCGAGCCGCAAGGCGGTATCGGCAGAAATGCCCCGTTTGCCGAGGATAATTTCATTGATGCGACGTGGTGGCACATCTATGGCTTTGGCTAGGGCATATTGGCTGATATTGAGTGGTTTGAGCCAGTCTTCTAATAGGATTTCCCCTGGGTGAACAAGGGGGACTTCACGGGTATTCATCAATTTATCCTTTCGTTTAATCATGGTAATCAACAATTTCCACTTGGCTTGCGTGCCCGTCTTGCCATGCAAAACAAATGCGCCATTGGTCATTGATGCGGATGCTGTATTGCCCTATGCGGTCGCCTTTTAAGGCTTCCAATCGGTTAGCAGGTGGAATGCGCAGATAATCCAAATTAGTAGCAGCGTTTAGCTGCTGCAATTTCCGCATGGCTACGCGCTCAATGTTTACAAAACGTTTAACGCGGTTGCCATTCCATAGAGCTTCGGTGTCTTTGCAAGAGAAGTCTGTAATCATGGGCAAAATAATAACGCAGTTCGTTAATAACGTCAATCGTTATGTCTTGCAGATAAAAACAAAATCACACCCACCCGAAAGGGCAGCCGCGCTGCCTAGAATATCTGTAAAGTTTTATCTGCCTGTGTTCTCTGTTTCATTAGAGTGTTAGGCTTTTTTGTGCAATGTACTTTGTCTTTGATGCGCAATGTTCTTTGTTCAAAATGAGCAAAGTGATGTTTTATCAATATTATTTTGAGCCATTTTAACCTTGTGCGCCCGATATTTCAGGCTGCCTAATGGCAAAACAGTGGCTTTGAGGCAGCCTGAAAGCCATTCAATGAGGCAAAATCAGGCAAAACGCCTATCATATTGCCGTTTTTTATGGCGAAAATGATTTTTCAGGCTGCCTCAACAGGCGAGCGGGCGAAAAAAAGCCCGTTTTCGTGTGTTGGGGTAACGAAAACGGGTGAAAGGCGGGGTAAGGACAAGATTTTAGGCACGGCAAAAGCGGCAGGGGGGTGTCCTACCGTTTTACCAAGATTTCTTTTTGTTTTTTAAATTTTCCATCAATCGCTGCGCGTTAGTTCTGCCTCTAGCTATTTCTTCCGCGCTGCAAATTTCAGGCTGCTTATCGGGCTTATCGGGCGGTTTAGGCTGATGCCGCGCATTGTGTTCGGCTAGGGCAGATTTGGCGGCTGCGCTGCCATCATCGCCCTTTTTGTGATGCGGGCTGCTATCGGTGGGGTCAAAGAAACCAAACCAACCTTTGGCAATGGAGTTTTTCATAATCAGCACAATATCCAAACCGCGCTGGTGAAACTCGGTGAGCTTCTCAACAAAGGCTTGTTTGTCTTTACGGCTGCATGACTTGCCTTTTTTCTTAAACAGAACAGCGTGATACTCATCCCACAAATCCGCAGGAATAAAATCAGGCAAAGGAAATTTATCCTTGCGTGCCGAAGGCATAATGACCGCCCGCCCTTTCATTTGGGCAATCAACTCAACCAATCTCAGAATATTAACCTTCCAAGTTAGTTTGCCATGCACTTTGCGCTCGCGGTGGCATTCCACAATGCCCATTTCTTTTAAATCCGCGCGTGCTTTTTCATAATTACGGCGTGAAAAGCCCAACATCGCTGCTAAATCTTTGGCAGTAAGGCGAATCCAACCATCGCGCTGTGCCTGTTCACTTTCAGGCTGCTTGCTAGACCAATCCATCCAACGATGCAACAGCGAAAGCAAATCGCGGGCGTAGCGTTTTTTGCCAAACAATGCCTGATAATCGTCATACACCATGCGGAATGACTGTTCAAGGTTTTGCGTGAGCAGGTTAAAGGACATATCCATCAGTGCACCCCCTTTAAGCGTGCCACACGCGCACCCGTTGCGAATACGCAGCGAAACGCGCCCGCAGCGGGATAGCTGGGGCGGTGGTGGGGAGTGTGGTGGTTGGGGTAAGGGGTGGGCATGATTATTCCGTAGTAGAAGCGGAAATATTGCTGTCTTTGCTATATAGCGACAAATCAACAGATAATTTTCCCCGTGTGAGATTTTCCAAGCGGTAGGCTTGTTTTTCGGGAATAACATCGCCCCATTGCGAAATCGCAGATGGGCTAACGCCTAGTGCTTGTGCGGCTTTTACAAATGAGCCGTAGTATTTTTTTACATCAGATTTCAACATGGTAGCTACTTTTGAAATTCATAAAATTTAAGTATTCTTAAATTTTACACATAAAGGAAACTTAAATCAACATTGGTTACTATCGCCGCTTGCAAATTTAGAATGGGGCTAACACAGTGCAAGCAACAACAATAGGACAACGAATTAAGCAAAAAAGAAAAGAACTGCACTTAACGCAAGCCGATTTAGCAAAAAAAGTTCAGGGGGTTTCGCACGCAGCAATTTCACAATGGGAAACTGACATCACTAAACCAAACGCAGAAAATTTGTATGATTTATCGCAAATTTTTAAATGTGATTTTGTCTGGTTGCTGCGTGGAGAAGGGGAAAATATAACCCCGCATGAAATTGAAAATATTACGAAAATACCTGTTTTTCGCTACGATAATTTAAAAAACTGGGATAGTACTCGGATTATTAACCATACAGAAACCGAGTACATTATGTCTGAAATCAATCATTCCGAATTTGCGGTTGCATTCAATATTATTGATGACTCCATGACCCCTGATTTTCTAGTGGGTGATTTAATTGTAATAGACCCCAAAGTTCGCCCTTTGCCAGGGGAATTTGTTTTAGCTAGAAGCGGGGAAACGGCGTTGTTCAGAAAATTCAAAGCTAATGAGTTGGATTTGGGAAATGAACAGTCGTTTTCGCTTATCCCTCTAAATGATGATTATGCTTCGTTGTCGTCTAGTAATCTTGAAATTGAGATAATTGGCACAATGGTTGAGCATCGGATTTATCGGCGTAAACGGTAAGTAAAAAGGCAGCCTGAAAACATTTTCAGGCTGCCTTTCTTATGGATAATTAGTTCCGCAACTGTTCTAAAAGGCTAGGATTGTTATCTAGCATTTTAAACATCATTACCAATAATTTGGGCGGAGCCGCTTTGCCTGTTTCGTAGCGTGAAAAGGCATTTACGCCACCGCCAAACAGTTCGCCCGCTTCGCGTTGGCTTAAATTAAGTTTGGCGCGAACATTGCGGATAAAGCTGGGGCTAGCGATTTCATTGTTTACTTGCTTATGAAATTCGCCCATTAGATTCATCATTCGGCGGCTTTCATCAGGCGCGGTTAGCGATTCGCCACACGCAGGGCAAAAATCTGCTTCTACTTGGGGAATAATGGTTGTTTTCCCTTTGTAGGTATAAGGAATATCGCGCACATCGTGCACTAATTCTGCTGCGCCACACACGGGACATTTCATCATAATTAACGCTCCTTGAATGAAACTATTAAAACATCGTCTATTACGGTTAGCTTGATATACAAATCGCCGTAGGGCTCAACGGTTGGGTGATATACATCTTGCCAAATTGTATGGTCTGCATGAGTGGTCATGCTTTTATAAAAGTCTGAACGGTTTAGGTTGCTCACGATATTTTGCATTTCGTCATAATCAATTCCCAAAAGCTCCGCACCAACCAGTGCTACACGGGTTGCGCGGACTTTTTCTTCTGCCAACAAGGCTTTTACTCTCTCTAGGCTGCAATGCGGCGTTCTTTTTTCCATGATACTCTCAATTAACCAATTAGGTTAATTTTAACCTAATTGGTTATTTTGTGCAATCATCATTCTCATAAAAAGGCGGTCTGAAAATATTTTCAGGCTGAAACCTTTGCAAAACCCCTGAGGCAGCCTGAAAAACAAGAAATGCCGTCATTCCCGCGTAGGCGGGAATCTTGTTTGATATTCAAAAATTATTGAAAAAACAAAACGTTGCTTGATTTCAACCAAGATTCCCGCCTACGCGGGAATGACGGAAGATTTACTATTTTTGGTTTGATTTTAGGTTTTGCAAAGGTTTCAGGCTGCCTTTTTGTTTGACAATATCAAGCTGTAATCTTAAACTTGTTGTGTGCCATTTTGGAACGTTTTAAAAGGGATAAGATATGATGACTTCAACTGCTCCACGCATAACCGCACGGATTGATGTGCAAACACAAGATTTATTAAAAGAAGCTGCCCAATTAGCAGGAATTTCCAGTATCAATTCATTTGTTTTACAGGCGGCTTTAAAAGAGGCAAAAGCGATTATTGCGCAGGAACAAACCATTAAATTAAGTCAAGAAGCCAGCTTGCGTTTAATAGATGCGCTAAATAATCCTCCCGAGCCTAATCAAAAATTGCGCCAACTATTTCAAACTGGTTTTAATGAAATGAGCGTGTATGAGCGATAAATTAGCCGTTGCGGTTTTGAATAAAGGCGTTGAGCCGTTAAATGAAACGCATAACCGAAAAGGCTTTGATTGCGGTGTGCCGGTATTAAATGATTTTTTGCAAAAGTTTGCGGGTCAGAAATCCAATAGAAATCAAGCGCAAACGTATATTTTATCGGCTGATGACAATGAAACCATTATTGGCTATTTCACACTTACCATGACACAGTTTGATTGGCATGAGGCAGTAGGCAAGAAAAATAAAACGGTAGATACGGCTGCGCTGATTGCTCGCTTGGCGGTAGATAAGCGATTTACTGGGCAGGGTGTGGGATTGTTTTTACTGCGTACTGCTTTGGAAAAATTGATTGTCGCCAATGATATTTTGGGCATTCCAATTATTGTTGTGGATGCAAAAGATGGGGTTTCAGCATTTTATGAAACGATCGGGTTTCAATTTTTGGAACAATGCGGCAGCAGGTTATTTATTACGATGGAAACTGTTTTAAATAGCCGAAAGACTAAATAAGCAAAAGATAAAGGCAGCCTGAAAACCTATTATTATTTTCAGGCTGCCTTTTCGTCGCGTTTAAAGCGCAAGTTGATTAGGCAGGCAATCATAAATAGCAGCAAATTGCTCGCGTGTTTTGGCTTGCGGTCTTGTCCCTACTTTCTCAATTTGAGAAAGCGCAGCTTGGCTGATACCTGCTTTTTCCGCTGCTTGTGCTTGGGTTAAACCGCGATAGATACGCCATGCGGCGATTGCGCTAACCTCTTTTTCGCTCATGATTTTTACAATCTCATGGGGAATGGTTACGTTGTCAAACTCGGTTGTTTCGCTGGGAATGTCTTCCCATTCGCTATCGTTATCATCGTCTATCAAGCGACGATATTCATCAATAGGTAAGATTACAAATTGGGCTTCGCCGTGTTTGTCGTTAATGTATTGCACGTTCATATTAGGTTTCCTTTGTTAAGGACAGGGCTTGCGCCCTGCTGATTGGTTAATGTTTATAGGTTGTTGTGGTGCGCCGTTTCACTTGCATAATGTTGATGATTTTTGGCTCGCCATCTATCACTTCAAAAAATATACGGTAATCACCGTGCCTTATCCGATACTGATTGCCGCTCAAATGCTTTACGTCTAAATAAAAACCGTCAGGGAAGGGAAAATCTTTCAACATGGCGACTTTTGCTTCTATTGCCGCGCGGTAGCGTCTATCTATTTTTAAAAATTGGCGCGTTGCTCTTGGATGTCAAACAACATTGTTCTCCATAACTGCCTTTCTACATTGTTAATCACAGCATCAATTATAAGAAAATAATCTTATATTGTCAAGCATTTTCTTATTTTAATATAAGAAAATTCGCCATCTGCTTATTTCCTTTTGCCCGAAATCGCGTAAAAACGACACAGTAAAATTAAATTTAAGAAATCTTAAAATAATGCTTGCGCTATTATTTAAGTTATCTTAAAATTTCACACATCAAAGCAGTACCCCAGTTCTTTAACAACTCGGCAAACGTAGCAACCACCCGACACTTGGTCTTTATCCAAGATGGGCGCGTTTCTTTCATCCCTTTTGCGCTGCGCCTTTTGGTCGCTTGGCGAAAATGATTTTTTGATATGAAGCGCGGTTAATCTTGTGGGCTAGTCGGTGAAATGCGTATCAAAGGTTGCAGGCGGCTTCCAATCCGCCTTTATCAGAATGCCGTGCATACGGGTAGCGCGAGTGCGTCCGTGAACAGGCGGCAGTTGGACGTATCTTGTTAATCGCGGCGTATCCGCGATGTGGGGCAAATCTACGGATGCGCCCCAACGCAGTTTCCCTGCCTTCGGGCATAGCCTGCGCCCTTTGCCGTAGCGTGATGTTTCCGCTCGGCTGGGATTTGTTTTTCATTGCAACGATTTCAGGCTGCTTTTGAGGTTTTTAAGTTTTTTGGTGGCAGCCTGAAAATCGTTTTTTGGGTGGTTTTTTTGTTTTCAGATTTAAGCCTGTTTTTTGAAATGTGAAGTTGAGCAGGTTTGGGTGTGGGAATTCAAGGATGATTTGAATGGTTTTTTGGTACGGTTTTTTACTCGTGTTTATTTGGTTTAGTCTGCGTGTTTTGCTTCATGCTTTGGGCATTCGGCTGATTAAGTTTGATTGGCTGTGTTTTGCAGCAAGTTGGTTGTTTGATAAGGTGAAAGCGCGCTTGAATTCAATCGATTGGTTTCGCCGTATTTTTCATCGGAAATAGGAAATAAGATGCATTTTATTTCTGCTTGGCTGGCTGATTATCCGCTCGCTCCCGTACTTGTGTTTTTTGTGCCTGCGGTTTTGCTGTTGGTCTTTGATGTTTGGGATTATCGCTGGGGGCTCAGGTATGACGGGCGTACGCATCTTTTTATGAAGATGGTCTATATTGCTGCTTTTATTGTTGCGGGGTTGCTGGCGGCTTTGGCAGCTGGTTAATTGATTTCCATGGGCATCTTGCTGTTTCGTGAAAAGGTTTTGTGTGGAAACTTAATCTTAACACGGGCGGTTAGATGCTCGCCTTTTTGAAGCAGGCTGAAAGTTTGGTTTCAGGCTGCCTTTTAACTTAATCACCCACTTGGGGCGTTTGCTCTTGCAACAGGGCAAACGACGTAAGCGGCTCGGGCGTGTGTGGTGTGATTTCGTATTCGTGTACACGCCATAGTAATGCCTAGGCATAGGCATGAACGCAATCAATTGCTCTTGAGGGACTGAAATATTGTGGTTGCACACAGTATTTTCGGCGTTTGCAGGATAACGTGAACCTGCACGGTTTGCCGCCTGCCGAGAGAGGCGGCTTTTTGATGGGGTTGAGCATGATTGCACGTTTTTTGTTTGAGTTTGTTCCAAGCATGA
>CAUVGV010000023.1:0-16806 GCA_963551505.1 uncultured Kingella sp. | reverse complement strand
AAACTAATGCCTTTGGATATGGCGGATATTTTGAACTATATTGCCGCAACGTATTTAACGGATTACTTGGAAGTTACTCAACAAGTAAACGAAGCACCGAGCGCACAATCAGCCACTCGCGCCACTGTGAACACATCTGCAACGCCACGCCCAGAACAAGTGCGTGCGGCACGCGCAAATGAAGCACATACACAGCAGAAAACAGGCGGTCTATTGAGTCGTCTGATGAAAAAATTGCTGAATAAATAATGAATGAGGGATTACTATGCTGATAGAAAATAAAATCATCTTTACAGGCCCCGTAGGCGTTGGCAAAACAACTGCTATCGCTGCCTTATCTGATGAACCACCCATCCAAACAGATGCCAGCGCATCCGATATGACTGCCGTACGCAAAGGCTATACAACCGTTGCCATGGACTATGGTTTGATTCAATTAGATGAAAACACCAAGATCCATCTATACGGTACACCAGGGCAAGAACGATTTGACTTTATGTGGGACATTTTAAGCCAAGGTAGCATGGGCTTGATTTTGTTGCTGGACAATACTCGTGGTAACCCATTAAAAGATTTGAAATTCTTTTTAGACTCTTTTGCAGATTTGCTGAAAACCGCCCCCTTGGTGGTTGGTGTAACCAAAATGGATATTCGCGCCGTACCTGGTATTGATGTTTACCAAAAATACTTGGCACAAAATGGTTTCAATGTGCCTGTGTTTGAAGTGGATGCACGTAACGAAGAAGATGTGAAACAGCTCGTTACAGCTATGCTCTTTCAAATTGACCCAGGTTTAGAGGTGTAACATGGAATCGACTCTTTCATTACAAACAAATTTATACCCACACATCACACCTGCTGGTGCATTCTATGCCATTGCCAACAAAAGTGTGAGTGCTAGCCGTACATTACTGTCTAATATTTTAAAAGCAGATAGCCAGCAGCCCATTACGCAAGAAAAACTATTAGAATGGTCTGAAACCAGTGATATTGAATCGGCATTGAATTTGCTCTATCGTTTGCAGCGTCTTGAATTTTTGTATGGTGGCGACACCCCAGAAGAAAAATTTGAGCTTCAAGATGACACTTTGGCAAATTTATTGCCTCATTTGTCGGATAGCCAAAAAGCATTGTTGATTGACCATGATGGCTTTTATTTTGCAAACTCTGGTTTTAACCATGAAGCAGCAGAAGAAGTGGCCATTTTAGCGAGCGAAGCCATTCGCTTATCTGAACGCCATGCCCTTTTGATTAAAAATAATCTCAACATTTATCAAAATGCGTGGGGTTTGTGTGATCCGACAGGTCAAAGCGAATTAACGTTTTTCCCCATCTACATCAACGATACAAAATACATTTTGGTAACAGGTGGCACACCACAATTACACAAAGAAGCTTTTGTAACTCTGGTGCGCGCACTTTATAAAACGGTTGAAGCGGCTAACAATTTGGGCGCTGATTTCTAAAATTTGGATTGGACTAATATAAAATGCATGAACAACTTTTAACTTCCGTATTGAGCGACTTAAACAGCTCTTCCGTTGATATTACTGCATCTGCCGTTATTTCTACCGATGGTTTACCTATCGCGCATCTGTTGCCCGCGAACATTGACCCCGACCGCGTGGGCGCGATGTCTGCTGCATTGTTGGCTTTGGGCAACCGCACCACGCAAGAATTGGCGTGTGGCGAGTTGGAGCAAGTAATTGTTAAAGGCAAGCTGGGCTATACGTTGCTGATTCAAGCAGGTGGCACGAATGTGCTGTGCTTGACGGCAAAAGAAAGCGCGAAACTGGGTTTGATTCTACTGGATGCTCGTCGCGCGGCGCGTGCAATTGTAGATATTACGAAATAATCAGGTTTGGCTCTGCCATTATTCGTTTGACATCCTAGTTTGATTGTGTTCTAATACGCAACTTGTTTGGCCAGATAGCTCAGTCGGTAGAGCAACGGATTGAAAATCCGTGTGTCGGCAGTTCGATCCTGCCTCTGGCCACCAAATATTTAAGCCCAAACATTTGTTTGGGCTTTTCGTTTATTTTCAAATGGAGTTTTTTATGCGTTGGCAAGACAGGGAAGGCAGCAACAATGTGGAAGATGCGCGTGGCAGCTCAGGCGGGGGCGGCATGGGCAGTGGTAAACCGATTGGCATCATTGGTTTGATTATTTTGCTGATTGGTGCGTATAACGGCGTGGATTTGAGCGGTTTAGTGAGCGGGGCAAATCAACTTGGCAACACGCAACAACAGCAAACGCGTCCGCAGCAATATTCGCAGCAAGAACAGCAGTTGTTTAAGCTCAGTTCGGTGGTATTGCGTGAAACGGAAAAAGTTTGGGGCGCGTATTTTCAAAAAATGGGGCGAACGTATCAAGAGCCTGTGTTGAAAATTTATTCGGGCGCGACACGAACAGGATGTGGCACAGGACAAGCCAGCGCAGGTCCGTTTTACTGCCCTGCGGATAATAAGCTATATATTGATTTATCGTTTTACAACACCATGAAAAATCAACTGGGCGCGGAAGGCGATGCGGCGTTTGCTTATGTGATTGCGCATGAGGTGGGGCATCATGTGCAAACTTTATTGGGCACGATTGGCAAGGTGCACAATATGCAGCAGCAACTGGGCACCAAACCAGAAGCGAATGCGTTATCGGTGAAACTGGAATTACAGGCGGATTGCTATGCGGGCGTGTGGGGCTATTACGCGCAAAAAGATGGGCTGTTTGAAGATGGGGATATTGAAGAGGCTTATACTGCGGCGGAAGCGGTGGGGGATGATACGTTGCAACAGCGTGCGCAGGGCTATACTGTGCCGCATACTTATACGCATGGCACATCAGCGGAGCGCAAAAAATGGTTGCAGCGTGGCTTGCAAACGGGCGATATTAATCAATGCGATACATTTGCGGCGCAATAAGGCAGCCTGAAATGCAAAACACCATGTGATTTGAGCTTCGCAGAAACTCTCGTTACACTCGTTTTCAGGCTGCCTCTGGGGTTGGCAAACGCCTCAGCCTAAACACAAAAACCGCTTGGGCGAACAAATACCCAAGCGGTTTTAATGTTGCGGATTATTTCAAATATTCATGCACTTTCTCTTGGTAGCCACGCAAAATGTTGGCGGAATCAGCAAATTTTTGTTTTTCTTCGGCATCCAAAGGTTGCTCGACAATGCGCACAATGCCGCTGCTGCCGATAACGGCGGGCGTGCCGATAAACACATCATGCTCGCCGTATTCGCCTTCCACCAGCGCGGAAATCGGCAAAATGGCGCGTTCATTGCGCAAAATCGCGCGGGTGATGCGCGCCAAGCCCATGCCGATGCCGTAATACGTTGCACCTTTGCCTTCAATGATGGTGTAGGCGGCGCGCATCACATCGTAGCGGATTTTTTCCATGCGCTCTTTGCCATCAGACTGCGCGTCAAAATAGGCTTTGATTGATTGCCCTGCGATGGTGGCGGCGCTCCAAGCTGCCAAGATGCTGTCGCCGTGTTCGCCCACCATAAACGCATTGATGCTTTGCGGCGCAACGTTAAATTCTTTGGACAATTCGTCGCACAAGCGAGCGGTATCCAACACCGTGCCCGAGCCGATTACGCGCTCTTTGGGGAAGCCCGAGAATTTGTAGGTGGCGTAAGACAACACATCAACGGGGTTCGCCGCCAGCAAGAACACGCCTTTAAAACCTGATTTCACCACTTCGCCCACAATTTTGTTGAACACGTTAAGGTTGTTATCAATCAGTTGCAAGCGGGTTTCGCCTGGTTTTTGTGGCACGCCTGCGCAAATGGTAACGATGTCGGCATCGGCGCAATCGGCGTAAGTACCTGCTTTGATAACGGTTGAAGTGGGACCATTGAACACGCCGTGTCTCAAATCATAAACTTCGGCCTCTACGCGCTTTTGGTTGATGTCCATCAACACCAATTCGTCCACAATGCCTTGATTTAACGCAGCATAAGCATAGCTCACGCCCACCGCGCCTGTGCCAATTACCACCACTTTATTGCTGACTTTGTTTGCCATTTTATTACATCCTTTATGTTGTTGAAAAAATTGATTACGCGCTGATGATACGCTTATCTTGCTGTTTCATGCACATTTTTTGTGATTTGCTTGTGCCACGTCAATCTTATTTGAAACATTGCTTCAATCGCAAGCCGGCAATTTCCCGTTGTTTTTTTTCAGGCTGCCTATTGGGGCGAATATGCTATATTGCGCTCATTTTTTGCCGTCTGAACCGCCATGAACCGCCCTGCCCTTTTTGCCTTATTGCTGCTCACCGCTTGCCAAGCCGCTTTACCCGAAACCTTTACCGCGCAAAATCTGCAACTCATCATCTACCACGACAGCCTCGGCAACCGCACGCTGCCGATTGCCCGCCGCGCAGGCGAAAAACGCCAAACGGCTTGGCGCAACTGGTTGGCCGCCCATCGCAGCCAATGGCAAAACGACCCCGCAAGCGTTTCAGGCAGCACGCACTGGTGCGCGCAATGGCTGGAAAACGGCACAGAGCAGCGCGTGTGCAAACGGCACGATCAGCACAACGCGCCTGCGCTGGTTTGGTTTGGCTACGGCGTGTTGCGCGATGCGGAAGCAATTGGCGCGGCGGATAAAATTTGGGCGGGGCGACTGGCAAGCGAGCAGCCATAGGCAGCCTGAAAAAGGGTTTGTCCTTGCGAATGGGCAATCGCGTGGCGTTGCGCCGCCACACCCACGCTGTCGCGTTGCCATTCGTGCATTAAAAGCGTTTTCAGGCTGCCTATTGCGTGAGGCAGCCTGAAAATTAGGGCAACGTCTCCCCATATTGTTGATGATGCCCAAGCCCGTCGCCCCATTTTCAGGCTGCCTCTGCACACGCAACACTTCCACCGCAACGCCCGCATAAAAAGTTTATTTATCGCCCAATAGGCAGCCTGAAAACCATTTTACCGTTTTAGCTTCACTCGTTTTCAGGCTGCCTCTAACCACCACAAAGGAATCCCCATGACCCTACGCATCGGACAAGGCTATGACGTTCACGCCCTCGTGCCCCATCGCCCGCTGATTCTCGGCGGCGTACACATCCCCCACCCCAAAGGCTTGCAAGGGCACTCCGATGCCGATGCCCTGCTGCACGCCATCACCGATGCCCTGCTCGGCGCAGCCGCCCTCAACGACATCGGCGCACACTTCCCCGACACCGCCGCCGAACACAAAAATGCCGACAGTCGCCACCTGCTGCGCCAAGCCTACGCCCTTGTGCAACAAGCAGGCTGGCGCGTGATCAATGTAGACAGCACGCTTATCGTGCAACAGCCCAAGCTGCGCCCCCACATCGCCGCCATGCGTGCCAACATCGCCGCCGATTTGGGGCTGCCTGAAAACTGCGTCAATATCAAAGGCAAAACCAACGAAAAACTCGGCTATCTCGGGCGCGAAGAAGCAATTGAAGCGCAGGCGATTGTGTTGCTTGCCGCGCGATAGTTTTCAGGCTGCCTCATCATTCCCCCGCCACGTTTTTCAGGCTGCCTTACTCACCACCACGAAAGGTTCAATCATGAAAACACCATTGTTTGCCGTTCTACTCGCCGCCGTCTTGTTCACAAGCTCATGCAGTGAAAAAAGCCGTTCGCCAGTTATCAAAACTGGGCCGTTCCAATTCAGCTACGCTGATAAAAGGCAGCCTGAAAACGTTCGCAGCGGCGGCGAAGTGCCGCAAATCGCCTTTAACTTTGTTTATGCATACGACAAAATCCAAGGCGAAAACCTGAAACTGCATTGGCAGGGCAAGATTAAGCTGTCGCGGGAAGAAGCCGTCGTCATCCAAACTGCCGCGCCCGTGCGCCTGAAAATCGACGATACGGAATTCGATTTCCGAAAAAACCGCACCGACAACACCCAATACACCCTGTCCAAAGGCGAGCACAGCGTCAGCGTGGATTATGAACCTTCGTGGCACGCGGGTTCGGTAGTCGTCAATTTCCTGCCCGCCAGCGAAAAAGCCCGCGCCCCCGAAGCCCTTGCCGCCGACATCAAAGCCGCAAGCGGGGACATCGTCCGCTTCGCCACGGTTTACCACACAGTCGCTTCCGACGAGCGCGGCGTTCCCATCGACAGCAACCTTGAATACAACGCCATCCTGCCCGTTCCCGCCGACAGCAAAGAGCAAATCATCGTGCTCAATTCCTACGACCTGGTGAACGTGGTGATGCAGCCTGAAAAAGGCGCGCGCATCAAAGCCATCGTTGCCACCCCCAACATCGGCACCATCAGTGGCAGCGACGCCCCCGTGTACCGCCTGGATACCGTACCACCGGATACCGACTATTTCGTCGCAGGCTGCCATTGCATCGGCGGCATAAATCTCTCTTGCAACACCAAAACGCCCAGCTACGAACCCATCCAAAACCTGTCGCAAACCCTATTTGGCAAACCCGTGGATTATTTCTACCACAGCCTCTATTTCAAACAAGAGTGGTTTGCCAACGAGCGAATGCAAGCAATCAAACAACGCACCGACAGCGAACACCAAAAAGCCTTGGCACAGTGCGGCGGCAGCGAAGCCGTTACCTTCGACCGTAACCCCCTGACCTCGTCCCAAGGCAGCCTGAAAACCGACGACAAACCAAGCTGGTTTGCCAAAATGAACGACACCGTTCCCAGCCAAGGCTTCAAAGCCTACTACTTCACCCAAGACAACATCGGCAAGCCCGTCGCCAGCGAAACCGTGTCCCACATCGCCATTAACTACCCCTACGAAACCTTCCACAACATCAACGCCGAAAAATTCGCCGCCCTGTGGGTGGGCAACATCACCGTGCCCACCGACACCCTAATGGATATGCAATACGATTTAAGCTGGGCGGACTTGCGCATCCGCGTGGACGGCAAAATCGTCCACGAACGCACCGTGAAAGACGAGCAAAGTAATCCGAACCAAGCCGAACGCTTTGACCTACCACTCAGCAAAGGCACGCATCGGCTTGAAGTGGAATACATCAACCACTGGCACACCGTCGGCTTCGCCCTGCACCCCCAGCCCAAACAGCTCAACGCCCCCGACAGTGAAGCCCAAGCACTTGTCGACAATCCGAACTACGCCGTTATCCGCGCCGAAGTTTACGAGAGCAGCAAGCTCGACAGCAGCCTGAAAACCGCCCTGCCAAGCAGCGACAAGCCCGTCGTGCTCCTGCTCAAAAGCCACGATTCCGTTTTCTGGCAGATCGAACAGGGCGACACCGACATCAAAGCCGTCATCATCGAAGACGGCAAAGGCATCGTGCAGGGCAGCCGCGCCCCCGTATTGCGCATGAACCGCCTGCCAAACGCCACCCGCACCGCCTACGAGTTCTACCAATACAACCCTGCCGCCATCGGCGCGGGCGACTGGAAAGCGGGCAAAAGCCACGGCAGCCAACAGGACAAGATAGCACCAACTGACTGAGCGCCGTTTAATCAAATCAAAAGACCAAAAGGCAGCCTGAAAACAAAATAAAGCACCGCCGCACCGCCCATCCACCAAGCAGACGGCGCATCCGAGCATGCTTTATCCGTTTTCAGGCTGCATCTGTCTTGATTTTCGCTCCGCCCACCCCATATACCCCCGCATCCGTTTTAACCAACCCAAAGACACACAACCATGAGCAAAGATTATTACGAAACCCTAGGCGTATCGCGCAACGCCAGCGAAAACGACATCAAAAAAGCCTATCGCAAACTCACTATGCAATATCACCCCGACCGCAATCTAGACAACCCCGAAGAAGCGGCAGAAAAATTCAAAGAAATCCAAAAAGCCTACGACATCCTATCCGACCCGCAAAAAAAAGCCGCCTACGACCAATACGGACACGCCGCCTTTGAACAAGGCGGTTTTGGCGGCGCAGGCGCGAGCGATTTTGGCGGATTTGGTGGCTTCGGCGGATTTGGTGGCGCGCAAGGCTTTGATTTTGGCGACATATTCAGCCAAATGTTTGGCGGTGCAGGCGGCGCGCGCCAGCCCAATTACCAAGGCGAAGACATCAGCTATCGCGTAGAAATCACGCTAGAAGAAGCAGCCACAGGCGTAAAACGCCAAATCACCATCCCCACCTATGAAGAATGCGACGTTTGCCACGGCTCGGGCGCAAAAGCAGGCACCAAAGCCACCACCTGCTCCACTTGCCACGGCTCAGGCACGGTACACGTTCGCCAAGCCATCTTCCAAATCCAACAAACCTGCCCCACCTGCGGCGGCACAGGCAAAGAAATCAAAGAACCCTGCCTCAAATGCCACGGCGCAGGGCGCGTGAAAGCCAGCAAAACCGTAGAAGTTAATATCCCCGCAGGCATCGACGACGGGCAACGCATCCGCCTCACAGGCGAAGGCGAACCAGGCACGCACGGCGCACCCAACGGCGATTTGTATATTCACGTTTCCGTTGCCCCGCACAAAATCTTCCAGCGCGACCCCGAAATCCCCACCGATTTGCATTGCGAACTGCCCATCAGCTTCGCCACCGCCGCGCTAGGCGGCGAAGTGGAAGTGCCCACACTCGGCAGTAAAGTGAAACTCAACATCCCCGCAGGCACGCAAAACGGCAAAAAAATGCGCGTAAAAGGCAAAGGCATCAAATCTGTGCGCAGCAACTTGGTGGGCGATTTGTATTGCCATGTGGTCGTGGAAACGCCGATTAACTTGACCGACCGCCAAAAAGAATTGCTGGAAGAATTTGAAACCATCGCCACAGGGCTAGACCGCAGCCAAACACCACGGCAGAAAAGTTTTTGGGAACGGCTAAAAGAAGCCTTTGATTGAACATGAGCAAACCGCTTGCAGGCAGCGCAAGCGGTTTTTTTGTGGGCGCGGGATGGGGCGATGGTTGAGACAGCCTGAAAACGAGTGAAGCGAGTTTCAGCGAAGCTAAAACGTGTTTACCCATTTTCAGGCTGCCTCAACCCTTCGCGCAACGGGAAACAGAACATGGCGTATCGCCGCCATACCCACTCTTTCCGCTGCCGTAGCCCAAGCGTTTCAGGCTGCCTTTGGGCATGACAAAGGCAGCCTGAAAAATAAAAATCGCCATCATTCCCGCGCAGACGGAAATCTTGTTTGCTATTCAGAAATAATTGGAAAAACAAGCTGCTGTTGTAGGTCGGGCATTGATGCCCGACAAATACCAACCTATTTATCTTCACCCGCCACAACATAAAAACGTCGGGCATCAATGCCCGACCTACGTTTTATAAAGATTTCAGGCTGCCCTACCCTGCCCCATCCCGTAAACAAAAAAGTCGGGCAATCACCCGACTTCCTATTTATCCCGCCATTAGGCAGCCTGAAACTGTTGCCCGCTCGCTGCCAATTTTTTCAGCACATAATTCAACGCCACGCCATAAGCGGGCACAAACAGCAGCGTGCAAATAGTGAGCTTGAACAGATAATCCACAAAGGCAATGTGTTGCCAGTTTGCCGCCATAAAGGCATCGTCGCTGCCTGCGAACGCGATGGCGAAAAACAACAGCGTGTCCAGCGCGTTGCCCACAAAGGTGGAAGCGGTGGGCGCAATCCACCAAGATTTCAGCTGGCGCAACTTGTTGAACACGAAAATATCCATCATCTGCCCAAACGCATAAGCGGAAAAACTGGCCAGCGCGATGCGAAACACAATCGGCACAAAAGTTTGCAGCGAAGCGATGCCCGTCCACGCGCCTTGTTGGAACAACACGGAAAGGGCGTAGGACAACAGCAGCGCGGGCAACATCACGAAAAAGATGATTTTGCGCGCCAGCGTTTGCCCGAAAATGCGGACGGTTAAATCGGTGGCGAGAAAGATAAAGGGGAAAGTGAGCGCGCCCCATGTGGAATGGACTTCAAAGCCGTTGGGTAGGGTGATGGTGAAGGGGAATTGCACCAGATAGTTGCTGGATGCGATGACGGCGATGTGGAACAGCACCAGCCAAAAGAGGGCTTGCGATTTTTGTTGATTGGAAAAAATGTATGTTTGCATGGGGTTTCCTAGTTTTGGTTTTGATGATTGGTCGCTCAGATTGGCTTTTACTACGGCGTTGGCTCACCTTGCTGTACTACTTGTACTATCTGCGGCTCGCCGCCTTGTATTAAAAGCCAATCTGCACAACCATTTCAACGCGGGAGGGTTACGAACCGCGCGGGGTTGAAAAGGGCAGCCGTTTTCAGGCTGCCTGCGAAAGGGGCGGATTATAAGGAAATTTTGGCTCAATGGGCAGCCTGAAATTTATTTTTGCCAATGGCAAGCCGCCAGCAACGTTATCAACAACAAGCGATGTTTCATTTTCACTCCGCTAAACGATGTTTCAGGCTGCCTTATCGCGGCATATCGTGCTGAAACAAGCGTTCACGCGCCATCGTTTCAAACGCCGTCCCCTGCCGCCCATAGTTGGCAAACGGATGAATAGCGATGCCGCCGCGTGGCGTGAACTCGCCAAACACTTCAATGTATTTCGGGTTCATCAGCGCAATCAAATCTTTCATAATGATGTTCACGCAATCTTCGTGAAAATCGCCGTGGTTGCGAAAGCTAAACAAATACAGTTTCAGCGATTTGCTTTCCACCATTTTCGCATCGGGGATATAGCGGATGATGATGGTGGCAAAATCGGGCTGCCCCGTCATCGGGCATAGGCTGGTGAACTCGGGGCAGATGAATTTCACAAAATAATCGTTATCGGGGTGCTTGTTATCAAACGATTCCAGCACTTCGGGCGCGTAGTCGGTGGGATAGCGCGTTTTTTGGTTGCCCAGCAGTGTGATGCCGCCAAGCTCTTGGGGGGTACGAGACATGGTGCTCCTTTCATAAAATGGGTTTTCAGGCTGCCTAATGGGTTAAGGCAGCCTGAAAACAAGGGGGCGCATTGTAACAAATATTCGGGCAAAGCTGCGCCAAGTCTTTTATAATACGCCCGTTTTTATTCTTTTCAGGCAGCCTGAAACCCATTTTTCAGGCTGCCTAAAACATCCTAAAACACGAGAACTTGATTCATGAAATTTATAGATGAAGCCAAAATAGAAGTCTTTGGCGGACACGGGGGCAACGGCGCAGCCAGTTTTCGCCGTGAAAAATTTGTGCCACGCGGCGGGCCCGATGGCGGCGATGGCGGGCGCGGCGGCAGCGTGTTTGCCGTTGCCGATGAAAATGTGAACACGCTGGTGGAATACCGCTTTGTGAAACGCTATCAAGCCAAAAACGGTGAAAAAGGGCACGGCTCCGATCGCTACGGCGCAGGTGCAGACGACATTGAACTGCGCATGCCCGTTGGCACGCTGATTCGCGATGCCGACACCGATGAAATCGTGGCCGATTTAACCCACCACGGGCAGCGCGTGTGCGTGGCAAAAGGCGGTAAAGGCGGCTTGGGCAACATCCATTTCAAATCATCGGTGAACCGCGCGCCCAAGCAGTTCACCACGGGTGAGGAAGGCGAAGCACGCACTTTGCTGCTGGAATTGAAAGTGTTGGCGGATGTGGGGCTGCTGGGCATGCCCAATGCGGGCAAATCCACGCTGATTCGCGCCGTGTCCGCCGCCCGCCCCAAAGTCGCCGATTATCCGTTTACCACGCTGCATCCCAATCTAGGTGTGGTGCGCATCGATGAAAACAACAGCTTTGTAATGGCGGATATTCCCGGATTGATTGAAGGCGCGGCAGAGGGTGCGGGCTTGGGGCATCGTTTTTTAAAGCATTTATCGCGCACGGGCTTGCTGCTGCACGTGATTGATTTAGCCCCGTTTGACGAAACCACCGACACCGCCGCCGAAGCCTTGGCGATTGTGAACGAGTTGCGAAAATACGACGAAGAGTTGTACGACAAACCGCGCTGGCTGGTGCTCAACAAGCTGGATATGTTGGACGAAGAGACCGCGCAGCAACGCATTGCCCACTTGCTCGCCACCATCGGCTGGGACTACCCCGCCCCCGATGACCGCTTTGAATTTGACATGACCACGCCCAGATTGTTTAAAATTAGTGCCTTAACGCACGAGGGCACACAGGAATTGGTGCAGCAGATTAACCAATATATCAGCGAGAAAAAACGTTTGATTGCGGAAGCCGCCGCCCAAGCACAACAGCAGCCTGAAATGGATTTGCCTGAAACCAATCGCGATGTGTTTCAGGCGGAGGATTGATTAATTAACTAACTTGTAAGAGAGAGAAATTATGAAAATTGTGAAAACTTTGATTACTGCGGCGATTTTGTATGGGGCGTATCATGTGTATAAAACTCATGACTTTACCATTATTCCGCCGACTGACTCCATTGTAAAAGAAGCATTTCGCCAAAGCGACCCCGATGTTGCTGATACACAAAATAATATTCTAACTATCACTAAACCTTGTCAAAAAGTGCAAGGCGGTTTAACGGATGGTGTCTATTCCTGCAATTTTGAAGTTTATTCTCGTAAAACTTCCAAAACAACAGAATACACTAACGTTCATATTGCAAAACGCAAAGGTAATTGGTACGTTAAACAAATGCCACAATAACCCCACCAACCCCTTTTCAGGTTGCCTCCCCCATCAAAGGCAGCCTGAAAACCATTTCCACTCCCCACCATGAACAAACACATCCGCCAAGAAATCTTTGAACGCCTACGCGCCGCCAATCCCCATCCCACCACCGAACTCCATTTCAGCAGCCCGTTTGAGCTGCTGATTGCCGTGTTGCTGTCGGCGCAAGCCACCGATAAGGGCGTGAACAAAGCCACCGAAAAGCTGTTCGCCGTGGCCAACACGCCGCAAGCGATGCTGGATTTGGGGCTGGACGGCGTGCGCGAATATGTGAAAACGATTGGGCTGTATCAAACCAAGTCCAAGCACATTATGCAAACCTGCCGTGCGCTGCTGGAAAAGCACGGCGGCGAAGTGCCGCAAACGCACGAAGAGCTGGAAGCCTTGGCGGGCGTGGGGCGCAAAACGGCGAATGTGGTACTGAACACCGCTTTTGGGCAGCCCGTGATGGCGGTGGACACGCATATTTTTCGCGTTGCCAACCGCACAGGCTTGGCGCGGGGCAAAACCGTGCGCGAGGTGGAAGACAAGCTGATGAAATATGTGCCCAAGGAATTTTTGCTGGACGCGCATCATTGGCTGATTTTGCACGGGCGCTACACCTGCAAGGCGATTAAGCCGCGCTGCCCAAGCTGCATCATCAACGATTTATGCGAGTATGACGCGAAAGAAACGGCAGCCTGAAAATACACTTTCAGGCTGCCTGTTGCGATACGGGTGATGCGGAAACGAGTTTGCACTTCTTAAATGCTTTTCAGGCTGCCTTATAGTTTACACAAGGCAGCCTGAAAACGTTTTACCCAATTATTTACGCAGACCCAAGCGGGTGATGACGTTGCGGTAGGTGTCCGCATCGGTGCGGCGCAAGTATGCCAACAAGCGGCGGCGTGCGCTCACCATTTTCAACAAGCCACGACGGCTGTGTTTGTCTTTGGGATGAGCTTTGAAGTGTGGCGTCAAATCGTTGATGCGGAAAGTGAGCAATGCGATTTGCACTTCGGATGAGCCTGTGTCGCCCTCTTTGCGTTGAAAGTCTTTGATAATTTGGGCTTTTTGTTCTACGCTTAACATAGTAACTTCCTAAAAAAAATAATGCCTTGCGGCGGACAAGTTTGCCGAGTAGGACGTGCCATACCCGTTTGCAAACTCCGAATTCGTTTCGCGCGTGCCAAACGAAGTGCGGATTATGCCACAGTTTGCCGCAAGGCGTGAGACATTTTTGCGTGCAAGGCGTTGATATTGCTTGTTTACAGGTTTTCAGGCTGCCTTATGCCCGCCATGCGAGCCTGCCATACAACGTTTTCAGGCTGCCTATCACGATAGAGGCAGCCTGAAAACGTTTGTGTGCATCAATGAGGCATTAGTTAGACGAATCCACCAACACTTCTTCGCCGTAGCCGCCGTTCACGGGCAAGGGACGGTTGGTGCTCACGGATGGGCGAATCACGCGGATGCCGCGGATGCCTGCTTCGCGAGCCGCCAACACATCATCGTTGCTGTCGCCGTAGTGAATTTTGGATTGGGCTTTCACGATGTAAGCGGTTTTGTCGTATTTGTAGGGCGCAACGGGCGTGTCGCGGGTGTAGCTGATGGGCTTCATGTTTTTCACGCCAAAGGTGCGTTCTAGGATTTTGGCGAGTTGATCCATGGTGCCGTCTTTGTGTTTTTTGGCGGGGGTGCGCCCTGTGATGAACACCACTTGGTCGCCACGCGCTTGGTGCATTTCAATCAGTTTTTTGGCGGACTCTTTGGGGATAGAGCTTAAATCGCAGCCATCGGCAACGTAATCCCAGAATTTTTGGTTGTGCAAATATTCAAAGCCGTTGGGCGACCATTTGTTGCGCCCGTAGTAGAAGCATTGTGAAGACACGAGCACGGTGTCATCGATGTCAAAGCTCACGGTCATCGGCGGCATATCTTTGATGCTTTCGCGGATTTCGTCCACAGTTACCCAGCGCACATCGGGGCTTTTCACGATGTCGGCGGAGGTAATCCCTTTGTGGTCGTAGGGCACTTTGGGGCCTTTGGCAAAGGCGGGGATGGCTGCCAGCATCAGCGCGGCAAGTACGGTTTGTTTCAACATAGACATGGTTTTCTCCTAATTGGAATTGGAAAGTGGTTAATTTTTGTTTACAGAAAAACGGCGATATTTTACGTTAGTTAATTTGGTTTAGCAAACGTAGGCAAAATGGTTTTCAGGCTGCCTATTTAGGGCGTAAAAGCCGCCAAAATGTTGATTGTCAACAGCCCCTAAATAGGCAGCCTGAAAACTACAACAACGGGCTAAACAAGCGCACCGTGTTTTCCACCAAGCCCCAAATCTTATCGCGCTGCTGCCAATGCGTGAGCGAAATCAGGCGGCTGTTGCGCAGATACTGCTGCTGCAACTGCGCGATGGCTTGCGTGGTGGGCGCATCGTAAATCGCCAAGCTGATTTCCAAGTTCAAGAAAAAGCTGCGCATATCCATGTTCACCGTGCCGAACAGCGCGTAATCGTTGTCCACCGTCAGCGTTTTCGCGTGCAGCAAGCCGCCGTGAAACAGCGCAATCTTTACCCCTGCATCCAACAGCTTGGGATAATACGCCCGAGAAGCCCAGCGCACGAGCAACGAATCCACCTTAGCAGGCAAAATCAAGGTAACGCACACGCCGCGCTTGGCTGCGGTGGTGAGCGCGGTAAGCAGCAATTCATCGGGCACAAAATACGGCGTGGTAATCATCACGCGCGATTTCGCCGCATGGATGGCGCACACGATGGTTTCGTAAATCACAGGGTCAGATTGGTTGGGCGCGGACGGAATCACTTGGGCAATCGCATCGCCCGATTGGCGTTTAATCGTAAGCAATTCGGGGATTTTGTCGCTGATTTGCTCAATCTGCTGCTGCACTTCGGTTAAATTTTCATCAGTTTCCACCGCCACATCGGCATAAAACACCGCCGCCAGTTCCAACACCATTTCGCCGCGGCACCGCATCATCACGTCCACCCATTCGCCCACGCCCGCGCCTTGTTTGAAAAAACGTGGGTCCACCAAATTAAAGCTGCCCGTGTAGGCAACCAAATTATCCACAATCAAAATTTTGCGGTGGTTGCGCAAATCGCTGCGCGCGAAAAACGTTTTGAACACGCCCACAGGCAGCGCAGGCACAATCCGCACGCCCGCCTCGCGCAACTGCGTTTCCCATTCGCTGCCCAAAAATGCGCCGCTGCCCACCGCATCCGCCAAAATCGTGCATTCCACGCCGCGCTTCGCCGCATCCCGCACCGCGCCCAGCAGCGTTTGAATTTTCCCTTGCGGCTCAATAATATAAAACGCAAGCGCACACGTTTGCTGGGCAGCCTGAATATCCGCCAGCATCGCATCAATAATCTCATCCGTTTGCGTGAGTAAGCGCATGGCGTTGTGTTCGCTCGGCGCCAGCCCCGTAACGCTGGTGGCAACATGGCTGATGCCTTGATAACGCTGCTGCATTTGGTGGCTCAGCTCGGCATTGCCATCGCCCAAATGCTGCTCGGCAAACGCGCGGTAAAACGCATTCATCTGCTCGCTGCGCTTGGCGCGCGCCGTGCCCAGCCGTGGTTCGCCAATCACAAAATACGCCATCACACCAAACACGGGAAACACAAACAAAATGATGAGCCACGCAAACGCCGTGCCCGTATTGCGCTGCTTATACAACACGCGAATCACGCAAGCGACCACTGCCAGAATGTGCAGCCAAAGAAAGACTTGTGTCCAAGAAATATCCAAATCCATGTTTACCCCGTTCAATCAATCAAATATCGGTAGCCTGAAATTCTAACCGCGTTTCGTTTGCATAAAAAGGCAGCCTGAAAACATTAAACCGTTTTCAGGCTGCCTTTTGATTCAGCGATTATTGAACTTTAATTTCAACATCCACGCCTGCTGGCAAGTCCAGCTTCATCAGCGCGTCGGTTGTTTTGTCGGTCCAATCCACGATGTCCATCAAGCGCAAGTGCGTGCGGATTTCCAATTGTTCACGCGAAGTTTTGTTCACGTGTGGCGAACGCAAAATGTTGAAACGCTCAATTTTAGTAGGCAAAGGAATAGGACCTTTTACTACTGCGCCCGTGCGTTTGGCGGTTTCAACGATTTCTTGTGCAGAACGGTCAATCAAGCTGTAATCATACGCTTTCAAGCGGATACGGATTTTTTGGTTTGCCATCAGTCTGTATCCTTGTATTAAGCAATAATGCTAGCCACAACGCCCGCACCTACTGTGCGACCACCTTCGCGAATCGCAAAACGCAAGCCTTCTTCCATGGCAATCG
>CAUVGV010000022.1:0-17533 GCA_963551505.1 uncultured Kingella sp. | reverse complement strand
ACAAGCGCACGCTTTTTCCCGAAAAAAGAATGCTGCGTTCGGCTGGACGTAGGGGAGAGGGCAGCAGTAGTAACCGTAGCTGGCAGATTAGGCAGCCTGAAACCCAATCCATCTAGTAAAACAAAATCGTTTGGCACAACATCAAACGGTTTTATTTTTCAGGCTGCCCACCATTCTTGTAAACGTCAAAGGCAGCCTGAAAGTGGGAATAATGAAACACCATAGAGGCAGCCTGAAAACAGCGCAAACAACCCTTTTCAGGCTGCCTCACCCGCCCGCGCTGTATACGGCGTAAACGCATCGCAATAAAACGCGGCGGCGGGCAGCCCGCGTTGCGCGGTAAACGCTTCTTTGCTGGCGCGAATCATGTCCATTGAGCCGCAGGCGTAAACCTCGTAGCCCGACAAATCGGCGTAATCCTGCAAAACGTGTTCCGTGGTGTAGCCGCGCGCACCTTGCCAAGCATCGTCGGCGCGGGACAGCACGGGCGTGTAACGCGCGTTGGGCAGCTGATACAGCAGCTCGCGCAGGGCGGCTTCGTCATACAAGCCAGCGGTATCGCGCGCGCCGTGGTAGATGTGTACGCTGCGGCTGGGTTGGGTGTCGCGCAGGTGGTGCAGCAGCGATTTAATCGGCGCAAAGCCTGTGCCCGTGGCGATAAAAATCAAAGGTTTATCGCTGTTTTCGTTAAGCGTAAACGAGCCCAGCGGCGCACGCACGCGCAGCACGTCGCCCACTTTCAGGCTGCCTGAAAACAGCGCGGGCGAGAACACGCCGCCTTCGCGCAGGCGCACATGAAACTCCATCACGCCGTTGTCGCTGGGCGCGTTGGCAAGCGAATAGCTGCGCACCGTGCCTTTATACAAAATGTCGGCATACTGCCCCGCGTAGAATTTAAACGGCGGCGATTTGGGCAACGCCAGCCGCAGCAGCGCCATTTTGCCGCGCACATCAATATGCGCCACCCGCGCGGGCATGGTGCGCGGGGCGATGGCTTTCGCGCCCTCGTAGGCGGGCAAATCCAGCACCACATCGCTTTGCGCGTGGCAGGCGCACAGCAGCACCATGCCCGCCGCCGCGTCTTCATCGGTGAGCGCGCAGTCGTCATACTCGCCCATTTGCACCTCGCCCGACACCACTTGGGCAACGCACGTTCCACACATACCGCTTTGGCAGGCGTTGGGCAGGTTGTAACCTTGGCGCAACGCGGCTTCTAGGATGGTTTCATCGGCTTGGGTTTCAAATTGGGTTTGGCTGGGGGTGAGGGTGATTTGGGACATGGCGGGCAACAATGGGGCGGTTAATGGGGTGAATAAAAAGGCGCGATTTTACCATGCAACAAGGGGTTAGGCAGCCTGAAACGCCAAATCGTAGGGTGGGCAACTGGTTTGCCCACCAAAATGTGGTGCGCGAACCATGGCGGGCAAACGAGTTGCCCACCCTACGCCTAAACGCGGGCGCAATGGTTAGGCAGCCTGAAACGCTTGCCCCGCGCCCTTACGGCTTGCTGGCAAGCCGTGCGCTGGCTAAAAATACGCAGGCAGCCTGAAACGAAAAATACCGTTTCAGGCTGCCTTTGCCCCACGCGCATCAAGGCAGCCTGAAAACCACAAATCCGTTTTCAGGCTGCCTCACCCCATCCCCGCATCAATCCAAGGTTTTGAGCTTGCCTTTAAAATCGTCAATTTTGCGGTAGCCTTTGCCCGCCATAATATTGCGCAGCTCGCGGGTTAGGCGCTCAAACACCGCCACGCCTTCCTGATGCAGCGCCGTGCCCACTTGCACCATATCCGCGCCGCACAAAATATGCTCAAACACGTCCACGCCGCTTTGCACGCCGCCTGTGCCGATGATTTGGATTTCGGGTTTCAGCCGTTGGCGGAAGGCAAACACGTTTGCCAGCGCGGTGGGTTTCAAATACGCGCCGCCGATGCCGCCCAAGCCGTGTTTGGGCTTAATCAGCACCGTTTCGCTGTGCGGGTTCACCAGCAAGCCGTTGCCGATGCTGTTCACCGAATTGACATACGCCAGCGGATAGCGGTTCAAAATCGCCGCCATTTGGTCAAAATGCACCAAATCAAAATACGGCGGCAGCTTCACGCCCAAGGGCAGGCGTGTAAATTGCGCGAACACGGTATCCAGCACGCGCGCCACGGTTTCAAAATCATAGCCCGTTTGCGGTTTGCCGACCACGTTGGGGCAGGATAAGTTCAGCTCGATGATGCCGTTGAAGTCGGATTGGTAAATCTGCTGCATCAGCGCCACGTCGTCTTCCGCGCTAAACCCCGAAATGGATACGAAATAGGTTTTTTCAGGCTGCTCTTGCTGCGCTTGCGAAACGTAGCTCAAATAATAGGGCAGTCCGAAATTGGGCAGACCCATGGAATTGATGCTGCCCCAAGCGGTGTCGCGGTAGCGCGGTTCGGGGTTGCCCTCGCGCGGCGATACGGTGGCGGATTTGGTAACGAAGCTGGCGGCGGATGAATTTTGCATCGCGTCCAAATCGGCGCGGGTGTAGTCGCACACGCCTGCCGCGTTCATGATGCAGTTGGCAAAAGCGCGCCCTGCGATTTGGGTGGCGGTGTTGGGGGTCATATGGCTTCCTTTGCATAAAAATTTGATTTTAAAGGAAACGATGGTTTTCAGGCTGCCTATGTTTGCCTGCCATGTTTTAAATCAAATAGAGGCAGCCTGAAACGGGGGAGTTACATTTTCAGGCTGCCTACTGATGTTTTTAGCGTTAAAATGCTTACCTTTTTTAACACGCTTTCTATTCGTCTCCATTCCCGCCATGAAAACCCCAGCCATTAACACCAAAATCATCAACACCCTGCCCGTGTTAATCAGCGCGAGCCTGTGCGCCTATTTTGTTTGGCGGTTCAACAAGGAGCAATATTTCGCCGCGCTTATCCTCGGCATCATCGCCGGCGGCTTGGTGGATTTGGACAACGGGTTCACGGGCAAGTTTAAAAACGTGATGTTTGCCGTGATAGCGTTTGCCATTAGCTCGCTTGCCGTGCAGTTCACGTTTAACAACCCCATCGCCCTGCCCATCGCGTTCACCGCCATCGCCTTTGTGTTCACCCTATTGGGCGCGGCGGGCACGCGCTATCGCACCGTATCCTTTGGCACGCTTGCCGTTGCCATCTACACCACGCTCACCCACGACCCGCACGCCGCCCCCTATATCAACACACTGCTGATTATCATCGGCACGCTGCTTTACACGCTGTTTACCCTGCTCGCGCACCTTCTGTTCCCCCATCGCCCCGTGCAAGAAAACATCGCCAGTGCCTACGATGCCCTTGCCGATTACCTGAACAGCAAAGCCAGCTTTTTTGATCCCGACGAAATCGACGAACACGACCAACAGCAAATCCAGCTAGCCATGACCAACAGCCGCGTCATCAGCAGCTTCAACCTTTGTCGCAACGCGCTGTTTTACCGTATGCGCGGGCAGCACCGCCATCCGCGCACCGCCAAAATGCTGCGTTATTACTTTATCGCCCAAGACATCCACGAGCGGATGTCCGCCAGCCACATGCACTACCAAACCTTCACGCAGCAAATGAGCCACACCGATTTAATCTACCGCATACAACGCCTGATTCGCCTGCAAGCCCAAGCCTGCTGCCAGTTTGCCCACAGCCTGCGCCAAAACACCGAATACGCCGATTTCCCCAAGCTCGCCCGCGCCACCCAAGGCGCGATGCAATCGCTGGATTACTACGCCGCGCACGATACAGGCAACGGCGCATCGCCATACAGTGTGCAACGCCTGCTGGATAACCTAGCCCGCATCAGCCAACAATTTGCCCAGCTCGGCAACCCCGATATTCAAAGCCTGACCACGCCCAGCGAGCAAACCCGCATCCAAGCCCTTGATAACAACAATTTCAAAACCGCATGGCAGATTTTCAAACAACAGCTCACACTCCAATCGCCCGTTTTCCGCCATTCCGTGCGCATGGCGGTGATTGCCTGCGTGTGCTGCATTGTGGTGCACCTTATCAACAGCCAGCACCTGAACGACAGCGATTTAAGCCTCGGCTATTGGATATTGCTCACCGCCGTGTTTGTGTGCCAGCCCAACTATTCCGCCACCAAAAGCCGCCTGCTGCACCGCATTATCGGCACACTCGGCGGTGTGCTGGTGGGTTCTATTTTGCCCGTGTTCGCGCTCACGCTGGTGGACAAGCTCGCCATCGCGGTGATTTTTGTGAGCCTGTTTTTCTACTCGCGCACCAACAAATACAGCTATTCCATCTTTTTCATCACCATCCAAGCCATGATGAACTTTGCCATTATGGGCTTTGACGTGGCAGGCTTTTTTGTGCCGCGCATCATTGACACCATTCTCGGCGCGTTGATTTCAGGCGTTGCCGTGTATTGCCTGTGGCCCGATTGGAAATACATCTCGCTGGAAAAAACCAGCACCGAAGCCATCCAAAGCAACGCGGGCTACCTCACCGCCGTGTTAGACGAACTGCAACACGGCATCCGCGAAGACATTGCCTACCGCGCCGCCCGCCGCACCAGCCATGACAAAGCTGCTGCGCTGTCGAGCGTGTTGTCCGATATGTCCAGCGAAGCCGATAAACACCGCGATAAGCTGGAAGACGGCTTTATGCTGCTCAAAATCAACTATTCCTTGATTAGCTACATTTCCGCGCTGGGCGCCTACCGCGACAAAATCCAAGCCGACAGCGAAGCCGAACAACAATTTCTCGCCACGTTTTACCCCGCCGCCAATCAAATCGCCCAAATCCTGCAAAACATCGCCGAAAGTAGCGAAAGCCATTTTCAGGCTGCCTTAAACACGCTGGATATGCAATTGGCGCAGCTGCAAAGTCAAGCCGATGCCGAGCATGGCAGCCACACCACCCAAGCCCAAGTGCTCACCCGCCAACTCGGCATGATGCGCGAACTCTTGCCCGAGTGTTACACCGCGCTGCATCGCCAACTAGACCGCGCGCAAAGGCACACGCCGCAGCCGCCGATTAGCATTCAGGCAGCCTGAAAACGCGATGGAGCGGCGATGGCTCGTTGCCAAATAACACAGCGAATAACACAGCACAGCTTGACGATAGAACAGCAGATAGTTTTAGCTTCGCAACTCCGCTACGCTACGCAGGCTGCCCCTTATGGCGCGAAATAGGCAGCCTGAAAACAGTAGAACAGCCTGCAACACAATGGAACGGCAACGGCTCGTCGCTAAATAGCGTATTAAACAGCGTATTACCGATTGGCTAAAATGTCAGCAAGCCGCCGCCGCTCCATCGGTTGCAGGTTTGACAAAGGTTTCAGGTTGCCAATAAACACGGCGCAAAAGGCAGCCTGAAACCCTTTCCACTCCACACCCAGTCATCCCAACCCAAAAAGGAATCCCCATGTACATCCCACAAAAAATCAAAACCCTAATCTGGCTCGTCCTCATCGCCATCGCCCTGTTTGGTGTTTACCAAATCCCCGCCGTGCGCACCCTTGTGAACCGCACCGCCGCCAAGCAAGGCATAGACATAGACAAAAACTCCCCCGAAGCGCAAATCCGCCGCCTCAAAGGCAGCTACGACGACCGCGACGACAGCGAAGTCGTTAAAGAAAACATAGACCACAAAGTGCAACAATTCCGCGACTACGGCAAAGAACTTACCCCCAACGCCAGCAGCACCCCCAGCAACAGTCGCGTGCGCATCAAAGACGGCAGCTATTCCGACCAAACCGACCAACGCCACCACAGCAAAAAACACCGCCATTGATGCCACCGCGCCCGCGCACACAGCGCGGCAATCCGTTTTCAGGCTGCCTCAATAACACAATAAGGCAGCCTGAAAAGCCAAAATAGCGCGTAGGGTGTGCAGCCTCGCTGCGCACGCCGTTTGATTTAACACCGTTATCCCCAAAGCAGCCTGAAACCCAAAACAGCACATCAGCAGCTCACAATTTAATTTTCAGGCTGCCTCAATAAAACCAAAACCCACCCCCACACTTCACAAACCACCATGATTATCCGCAAAAAAACCAACACCCTCGCCCTCCTATTCGCATGGCGCGGCACCATATTCCCCAAAGTCCTGCCCGCCATGCTGCTGCTGTCGAGCATGTCGCTCTTGCTGGGCATCGGCGCGCACAACCATTGGTTTCACCTGCCCACCCCGCCCGTAGTCGGCTTCACCATCTTCGGCATCGTCCTCTCCCTGTTTCTCGGCTTTCGCAACAACGCCACCTACGACCGCTGGTGGGAAGGGCGCAAACTCTGGGGGCAACTCATCGCCACCCAACGCCACCTGATACGCGAAAGCCAAATCCTGCCCAACGCCCGCCGCGAGCTCATCCTGCGCCAAGTCATCGTGTTCACCCACCTACTGCGCGACCGCCTGCGCTACCAAACCGCCCACCCCGAGCTATTCCTAGAATACGGGCAAATGCAAGCCGACCAAATCGAAGCCTTCGCCACCCACATCAACCCCCCGCAATACGCCCTAGAACACATCCAATACGACCTCATCCAAGCCCACCGCCAACAAGAAATCAGCGACATCACCTACACCCACCTTTCCGCCCACATCAACACCCTCGGCATGATACAAGCAGGCTGCGACCGCATCGCCAGCACCCCAGTGCCCTTTGCCTATTCCGTGCTGCTGCACCGCGCCATCCACAGCTTTTGCATCATGCTCCCCTTTGGGCTAGAAGCCGCGCTCGGGCTGTGGACACCGCTGATGGTGGCATGGCTGGTGTATATGTTCCTTGGGCTAGACGTACTCAGCGGGCAGCTTGAAGACCCATTCGGGCGACAAGACAACAACCTGCCGCTGGATTCCCTCGTGCGCCTAGTAGAACGCGAAATCCTCACCGCGCTCAACGTTGCCCAACTGCCCCCCGCATGGCAACCGCAAAACGGCAATTTGACCTAATCTTGCTCACAATCAGGCAGCCTGAAAACAGGTTGAGATGCGTGTTTTGGCTTTGCTGAAACGCCCTGCGCTTGTTTTCAGGCTGCCTTTTGAGAAATGATAGAGGCAGCCTGAAAACCAAGTATCCAATGGAGCGGCGACGGCTTGTCGCCAAAATGCTTGCACGGAATAAGGCGAAGTTTCCAATTCGGTAAACAGTCGGCAATCCAACAATGTCCCGTTTTCAGGCTGCCTCATCATGTGAACAAAGGCAGCCTGAAAACAAAAAACGTTTGGTGTTTTGCCAAACGTTTTTTTACTGGCTAGATTGGATTTTAGGTGGGGTCTAGTTGAATTTTAATCATGTGAACATCCTTTTATGGATAACAAGGTTGAGCGCATTGGCGGCTACCATCCAACCAGCCGCCGCGCCCGATAAGGCAGCCTGAAACGCCATCTCGCTATCAATCATCCTGCCGACTAGACAGCACCGCCCCCGTTTTGGCATCCACTTCCACCTCATACTTCTGCCCATTTGCCGTGCGCACGTCCACATCAAAATGGTCGGGCTTGCTGCGGCTGCGGTCAAATTCCACCTCGGTTGCCTGCCCGCTGCCCACTTTTGCCACGGCAATTTGCGCCGCTTTTTCGTGCGTGATGTATTGGGCGCGGTTTTGCTCGTAGTGCCGATAATCGCCATCCGCCAGCGCAGGCGTGGAAACGGCGGTAAAGGCAGTAGCCAATAAAACAGCAACGGTTTTGCGAGAATTGAATTTCATGGTGTTTACTCCTAATCGGGGGTTAAAAAACGTGTGTCGTTGGACAACGCTGCGCAGTATAGAAAACGAAAATTAGGCGATAATTAGGGTTGTGTTAAAATGCGTAAACGAAATAAACGCTGCCCAGAGGCAGCCTGAAAACGCTGTTTAGCCCAACGCAATTTCACCCAATCGCCACATGGCAACGCCAAAACGCCACACAAACCGCACTATCCACCGATAAACCATGAAACCCACCCCCTCGCTCGCTCTGCGCCTCATCACAGGCATCCTGCTTATCGCCGCCACCACCGCGCTGTATCGCTGGCAAAAACCCCTGCCTCTCTCCGACATCAAAATCATCAACAGTGCCGCCATCAGCCTCGCGGGCTACGCGCTATCCGCCCTATCCATCAACAAACTGCTTTATTTCCCCGGCCGCCAAAGCTGGCTCAACATCCTGCCCACCGTGGGCATCGCATACAGCAGCGTGTTTGGCATCGCCGCCTTGTTTTTCGTTACCTTTTCCAACAGCTTTGTGTTAAGCAACGGCATTCTCACCGCCCTGTTTTTCCTTGCCGATTACCGCCGCCACAGCCGCCGCACGCCGCTGATGGCCTACATCCCGCTCGGGCGCGCCCGCGAAGCCGACCAAATCCCCCATGCCAACTGGCTGCGGCTAGACCAAGCCCAACTGCCGCACAACAGCGTGCAAGCCATCGTTGCCGATTTGCACAGCCCCGATTTAGGCGCAACATGGCAACGCTTTCTCGCCGATTGCACCCTGCACAACATCCCTGTTTACAACATCCGCCAAATAGAAGAATCGCTCACAGGGCGCGTGAAAATCCGTCATCTCTACGAAAACGACCTCGGCTCGCTGCTGCCCCCGCCCGCCTATATGCTCATCAAACGCATCATGGACATCGCGCTCATCATCATCAGCCTGCCGCTTACCCTGCCGCTGATGTGCCTCACCGCGCTGGCGGTGGTGCTGGAAAGCCGAGGCGGCGCGCTGTTCACCCAAAACCGCATCGGGCAAGGCGGGCGCGAATTTACCATCTACAAATTCCGCAGCATGGCAAAAAATTCCGAAGCACACGGCGCGCAGCTTGCCCAGATTGGCGATGCCCGCATCACCCGCGTGGGCAAATTTATCCGCAAAACGCGGCTAGACGAGCTGCCGCAATTTTGGAACATCCTGCGCGGCGACATGAGCCTCATCGGCCCGCGCCCCGAGCAGCGCGTGTTTGTGGAACAGTTCAACGAGCGCATCCCGTTTTACAACTATCGCCACATTGTCAAACCAGGTTTATCGGGCTGGGCGCAAGTAACCCAAGGCTACGCAGGCAACGAGGACGAAACCCAAATCAAGCTGGAACACGATTTTTACTACATCAAACACTTCTCGCTCTCGCTGGACATCCTGATTATCTTCAAAACCATCAAAACCATTTTGACCGGCTTTGGCGCGAGATAGCCTTTCGGCAGCCTGCGTAGCGAAACGGAGTTGCGAAGCTAAAACAAGATTAGCCGTAGGGTGTGCAGTTTTGCTGCGCACGCTGTTTACAAAGTAACCCCAAAGGCAGCCTAAAAACCATACACCACGTTTAAACCACGCCAAACAGTAAGCGTAGGTCGGGCATTTATGCCCGACAAACACTGCCCTATTTATCTTGATGCACCACAACTAAAAACGTCGGGCATAAATGCCCGACCTACTAAGATTTCAGGCTGCCTCAAATAAAACAACAACAGCTTGCCCAAACCAACACCCCAAAGGCAGCCTGAAAACCATTTTCAGGCTGCCCCATCCCCCCAACCAACCACAAAGGATTCCCCCATGAACATCCTCATCACAGGCGGCGCAGGCTACATCGGCAGCCACACCGCCGTAGAACTCATCAACGCAGGGCACACCGCCATCATTCTAGACAACTTGGACAACTCCTCCCCCAAAGTGCTGCAACGCATCCAAGAAATCACAGGCACCGCCCCTGTGTTCTACCAAGGCGACATCCGCGACCGCAGCATCCTGCAACGCATCTTCGCCGAACACAAAATCCACAGCGTTTTGCATTGCGCCGCGCTCAAAGCCGTCGGCGAAAGCGTGCGTCAGCCCCTGCGCTATTACGACAACAACATCACAGGCAGCCTGATTTTGCTAGAAGAAATGCAAAAAGCAGGCGTGCACAGCATCGTGTTCAGCTCATCCGCCACCGTGTACGGCGACCCCGCCACCGTCCCCATCAACGAAACCAGCCCCACAGGCGCAACCACCAACCCCTACGGCACATCCAAACACATGATGGAACGCATGATGCAAGACCACCAGCACGCCGAACCCGATTGGAGCGTTATCCTCCTGCGTTACTTCAACCCCATCGGCGCCCACCCCAGCGGCAAAATGGGCGAACAGCCCAACGGCATCCCCAACAACCTACTGCCCTATGTTTGCCAAGTTGCCGCAGGCAAGCTCAAAGAACTCGCCGTGTTTGGCAACGACTACCCCACCCCCGATGGCACCGGCGTGCGCGACTACATCCACGTTGTAGATTTAGCCATCGGACACCTCAAAGCCATAGAACAAAAATCCCAAACCGCAGGCACGCATATCTACAACCTTGGCACAGGGCAAGGCTATTCCGTGCTGGACATCGTGCACGCCTTTGAAGCCGCATCAGGGCAACGCGTGCCCTACGCCATCAAACCGCGCCGCGCGGGCGACATCGCCACCTGCTACGCCAACCCCGCCAAAGCCCAAGCCGAGCTAGGCTGGAAAGCCGAACGCGACTTGCCTACCATGATGCAGGACGCATGGCGCTGGCAAAGCCAAAACCCCAACGGGTATGACGACTAAGCCCCAAACGCATTTTCAGGCTGCCTCTATCGCATCAAGGCAGCCTGAAACCTTTGTAAAATCCTAAAACATTAAAACTGCCGTCATTCCTAAAATCACTATGCAAACAGAAGAACTCCCCATCCACTTCCCCGCCAAACGCCTCGCCTTCAGCAAAATAGAAGGCACACACCCCAGCCTGCTCATTATCATTCTGCCCGCCCTGTTGCTGATTGCCGTCGCCAGCATCGCAGGCACGGTTATCCTGTTTAACGACCTCGCAAGCGATTACAAGCATGGCATTATCCTGATGCTCGCAGTGGCAGCGTTTAGCCTAGGCTATTTTGCCCACCTGCTGCGCCAACATCAGCGCAACCGCGCCATTTTGCACGCGCTCAACCGCGCCGATGCCCAACCGTGGAAACTGGTCGCGCTATGGGCAGACGTGGCATGGGTAAGTGATAAATACAAGAAAATTACCTTTGGCTACACCGCCACCATCAACGGCGTGCCACAGCAAATTACCTTCGCCGACCACCCCAACCTTATCCGCTATCGCAACAAATTCCTCGCCATCGCCCCGCGCCACGGCGGCGCGCCCGCGTTGATAGACGACACATTAAGCACCATTCGCGGCTTAACCCGCGCCGAGCGACAAGATTTAATCCGCCAAATCCAAGCGTTGCTTGATGCAGAGATGGATGAGGCAGCCTGAAAACCTTTGCAAAACAGCAAAAAGAACAGCCCATGTACACCTTTCTCTACCAACAAGACCTATCCGTGCCACCCGAGCAAAACTGGGTGGAAGCGCATCCCGAATACCTAAAAGACGGCGTACTGTGCGCCAAAGAAAACGGCTGCTCACTACTCATCCGCAACTGGATGGCGTTGGGTTTTATGATACCCCAACACATGCGCGGCAAAATCCCACCCCTCAGCCGCGATGCCGTTTTAAATTTGGCAGATTTGCTGCTCTATCCCGAACTGCCAGGGCTGAGCATTTCCATTCATTTACCCGCCAGCCAAATCATCGGGCTGGATGCCCTATACCGCCTGTGCAATTTGAAAACCCTTTGCCTTGCCTCCGAGCGCATTCCCGAATTTCATCTGGACGTTTCGCAATTGGGCGCGCTGGAAAATTTAAGCCTATGCAAATACAGCCCCGCCATCGCCAACATCGACAAAGCAGGCAGCCTGAAAAACCTGATTATCTACGCCTATCCACGCGAAAATCTGCAAGAATTTGCCAACCTTGCCAAACTGCAAGACCTGCGCGTTTACCATTCTCGCCTGCAATCGCTGGATGGCATAGAAAACCTAACCGCGCTGGAATATTTAGACATCGCCTACGCCCAACACCTGCACGATATTTCCGCGCTGGACAGGCTAGAAACCAAACGCCCCATTGCAAAGGTTATTCTGCCCAAAAAATTTAAGCGCAAATAATTTTCAGGCTGCCTCAACACACAAAGGCAGCCTGAAACTCATCACAGCGCATTAAACAAAACATCCAACATCCCAACGCGCCCTCTCTCATCCCCCCATCAAAAATGATGCACAATCAATTTCTTGCCTTTGTAGTCCAACACATCCACGGTCATATTAAACGCCGCCTGAATATTCGGCACGGTAAACACTTCATCAGGGCAGCCTGAAAACAACACCTGCCCCTGCTTCATGGCAACCACATGGTCGGCATAAGCCGCTGCCATGTTGATGTCGTGCAACACCACAATAATCGTGCGCTGTTGGCTATGCGCCAAGCGGTGCAACAGTTGCATTAGGTTGCGCGCGTAATACATATCCAAATTATTCAGCGGCTCATCCAGCAGCACATATTCGGTGGATTGGCAAAACACCATCGCAATCAGCGCGCGCTGGCGTTGCCCGCCCGACAGCTCGGTCAGATAGCGGTGCGCCAATTCTTGCAGTTGAAATTCCACCAGCGCGTTGTCCACAATCGCTTGGTCTTCGGCGGTGGGCTGCCCTTGGTGATAAGGATAGCGCCCAAATAGCAGCAAATCGCGCACGGCAATGCGGCTGTGGATGCTGTTTTCCTGCGTCAAAATCGCCAGCATCTTGGCAACTTCGGCGGTGGGCGTGCTCGCCAAATCACGCCCGTTGTAAGCAATGCTGCCTGAAACCAGCGGGCGCAAACGTGCCATAAATGACAACAGCGTGGATTTGCCCGCGCCGTTTGCGCCAATCAGCGCGGTGATGCCGCCCTGCGGGATGTCCAAATTCACGTTGTTTAAAATGGTTTGATGGTGGATTTGATGCGATAAGTTTTGGATTTTAATCATATTTAGCTGCTTCAATTAAAAGGGTTATAGTGGAATAAATCAAGAAATATCTAATTCAATCGGTGCGTAGGGTGTGTGCCGTAGGCTCGCACGCGGGAACGGGTAAACCGCGTGCGTGGCAAAGCTACACACCCTACTCGTGCTGTTCTTACTTTGTCTTGCTATAAATGGTACGGTAAAAGTGTTTTCAGGCTGCCTTATTCTTTTTCAACACCAACCACAAAAACACCAAGCCGCCCACAAATTCAATCACCACGCTCAACACCGCTTTCATGCCCAGCAAATGCTCAAACACGGTTTGCCCCAACACCAGCATAATCGCCGCGATTAAAAACGCCATCGGCAGGCGCACGCTGTGTTTCAGGCTGCCTGAAAACGCATTCACCAGCGCGCACACCAGCAGCCCAAAAAAGCTCACCACGCCCACCGTTGCCGTGGCAGAGGCAACCAACAGCGCAATCCAAAATAAAATCCACAGCGTGTGGCGTTGATAATGAATGCCCAGATTGATAACTTGGGCGCGCCCGAGCAAATGCACATCCAAGCGATGCCGCTCGCGCCACAAAAACGGCACGCTAATCAGCATCAACACGCCGCTATACGCCAGCATCTGCGTGTTCACGCTGTTGAAGCTGGCAAAGGTGGCGGCTTGGGCGGCGGTAAATTCCTCGGGGTCTATCATCCGTTGCAGCAGGCTGGATAAGCTGCGAAACAGCACGCCAAACACCACGCCGATTAAAATCATCCGCGCCAAGTCGCGCCCGCCTTGTTTGAGCAACAGGCTAAACAGCAGCAACGAGCCGCCCAGCATCGCCGCCAATTCCAGCGAAAATTTGCCCAACGGCGCCAGCTGCGCATAGCCCAAACCGCCAAACGCGGCAACCAGCGCGGTTTGCAAAAACACATACAGCGCGTCAAAGCCCAAAATAGACGGCGTTAAAATCGGATTGTTTGTGATGGTTTGGAACAGCAGCGTGGACACGCCCACGGCATAAGCCACCAGCAGCAAGGCGGCGAGCTTTTTCGCGCGAATCGCCAACACAAAATCCCATGTGCCTTGCGCGTTCCAAGTGAGAAACAGCGCGGCAGAAAGCAGCAGCAGGGCAGATAAAATCAGAATAAGTTTTGCAGATTGAGACATGGTATTCAGATGGATAATTTGTTTACTTGGGCTGGGCGGGAAATGGTTTTCAGGCTGCCTTATTGGTTTAGGCGGATGGCGTTACAAACCTCAATCAGCCATTTAGCAGTGAGCCATCGCGCCATTTTAAATTTCAGGCTGCCGTTAGGTTGGGTAATTGTGCAACGTTTTCAGGCTGCCTACCCCCGTTGCGGTGCGCGCAGCAGCAGCAAAAACAACACCGTGCCCACCACGCCAAACACCGTTGCCACGGGAATTTCAAACGGAAACACAATCAGCCGTCCAATCAAATCGCACATCAACACCAACGCCGCCCCCAGCAACGCCACCGCAGGCAAACTCGCCCGCAGCTTATCGCCCAGCAAGCGGCTGGCGATATTTGGCACCACCAAGCCAATAAACGGAATGCTCCCCACCGTAACCACCACCAGCGACATAATCAGCGACACAATCAGCAGCCCCGCCCACAGCACCGCATCGCGGTTTAGCCCCAAATTCGCCGCCACGCTGTCGCCCAAGCCCATAATCGTGAGCTGGTCGGCAATCACATAAGCAAACGCCGCCAACGCGCCCGTTGCCCACAGCAGCTCATACCGCCCCAGCAACACGCCCGAAAAATCGCCGCTTTGCCACACATTCAACATTTGCAGCATTTCCGTTTCATAAGCAATAAACGTAGCCACCGCATCAATCACGCCGCCAAAAATAATGCCCACCAGCGGCACCAGCAACTGCGCCGAAGGCGGCAACCGCCGCGATAGCGCCATAAACAACAGCATCCCCACCAACGCCGCTGCCGCTGCCACGCTCATTTTCACCAACAACGCCGCCGAGGGCGCAAACAACGCCATCAGCAGCAACCCCAACGCCGCCGATTGGCTCGCGCCCACCATAGACGGCTCTACAAACCTGTTTTTCAACAAAATTTGCATAATCATCCCCGCCACCGCCATCGACGCACCCACCAACACAATGGCAAACGTGCGCGGCAAGCGGCTAATCATCAGCACTTGGCTGCTGTCGTTCAGGCTGCCTGATAACAAATCCGCCCAATGAAAATTCGCCACGCCCACGGATAGGCTGGCAATGAATAACAGGGCAACGAGGAATAAGGAAAATAGATAGAGGACTTTGGGGGGTATTTTTGTGTTAAGCATATTTTCTGTTTTTGGGCTGAAATTTTTGCAAAACCTGCAACCGATGGAGCGTCGGCGGCTCGCCGACATCTCGGCAAACCAGTCATATTCTGTTTAATCAGCTATTTGGCGGCGAGCCACCGCCGTTCCATTTTAGGTTTCAGGCTGCCTATGTGTGTGATTGGGTTAGGACAACGCTATTGCTAATTACCAGGCACTAAACGGCAGCCTGAAACCGCACATCTTCCACGCGCCCCGCACCGCAACAACGGCGAATAATCCACATCAAACAACGGCTTCACCACCACCAACGCATCCTGCTGGGGCGCAGACACTTCGCCGTTGATAAATTCCACACCCAGATATTCGCCCGAATTATCGGCAACAAAATGTGGGCGGTAGCAGGTGGCGGCGTAATCAATCAGCGGCAGCCTGAACGTTTTGTCGGTAAAGCGGATGGTGCACAGCAAGATAAACGGTGGCATCAGCGTGGCGTTTCGTCTAAAAAATCGTCTAGGTAATAACGTTTGCCGCTGTCGTCTAGCTTGGCACGCAGTTCACGCAGGCGGGCGAACAAGGCGGCTTTTTCGGCAGCGGTGAGCATGTGTCCGCTATCGTCGCTTAGGCGGTTGTAATCGGGCGTGCCTTGCACGTCTAGGCTGCGTAGGCGCAAGTAGCTGCGTTTTGCGCCTGATGCGGTTTGGGTTTGCAGCAGCATACTGCCGCCGTCTGCGGCGATGGGGCTTTCGGCAATCAAAATGGCGGTGGGTAAATTGTCTTTGGGCATGGCGTGGCTTTCGGGCGCTTGGGCGAAGGCAACAGATGCCAACAGAGCGAGCAGTAGAGGGAATAAGGATTGCATGGTGGGCTTTTTCAGGCTGCCTTATTCTGTGTTCAGAATGGCGGGCTATATTTATAGTAAGACAAAGTAAGAGCAGCATGAGTAGGGTGGCTTTGCCACGCACGCGGTTTACCCGTTCCCGCGTGCGTGCCTACGGTACACACCCTACGCACCGATTGAATTAGATATTTCTCAATTTATTCCACTATAACAATATGAGTAGGGCATTGCCACGCACTGTTTGTTAAACATCGCTAAACAGTGCATGGCAACGCCGCACACTCTACGCCGACTGTTTTTCAGGCTGCCTATTGGATTGAGGCAGCCTGAAAACGGTTACTCAAACTGCAAACAGCTGATATTCACGCGCCGTAAGCGTGGGTATGGCGGCGCAACGCCATACAAACGGCTGAACCCGCAGCAACGTTTTTCAGGCTGCCTTCTATTTGGTTGAGGCAGCCTGAAAACTTTATTTCGCCTTTTTAAACGCTTCTGCCGCTTGCTTGGCAACGGTTTGCAGTTGTTTCGCGCCGCCTGCGGCAAGGTAGGCGCTGCTATCCAAATACACCACTTGCCCTTTTTTCCATGCGGTGCTTTCGGCAACCAGCGGGTTATCCAACACGTCTTTTGCTGCTTTGCCCTCTTCGCCAATCGCTGCGCTGCGGTCTAGCACAAACAGCCAATCGGGGTTTTTCTCTTTGATGTATTCAAACGAAATCGGCATGCCGTGCGAGCCTTCTTTCATGTTGGCATCCATGGGGGCTAGCCCGATGTCTTGGTGCAGCCAGCCGCCCAAGCGTGAATTGGGGCTTTGCGCGGATAGTTTGCCGCCGCTCACAATCAACACCAGCCCTTTGCCCTTGCCTTTTGCTGCTTCGCGGGCTTCGTCAAAGGCTTTGTTGATGTCGGCTTTCAATTTATCCGCTTCGGCTTGTTTGCCAAAGATTTGGGCGTAGGCATCAATGCGTTCTTCCGCGCTGGTGCGCAGGTTTTTGGTGTCGGCGGTCATGTCTATGGTGGGTGCCAACTTGTTCAACTGTTGCGCGGCTTTGCTGGTGCGGCTGCCGATGATGATGAGCTGCGGTTTAAACGCGCCCAAGGCTTCGTAGTTCGGCTCAAACAGCGTGCCAACGTGTTGGGCTTTGTCAAACGCGCCTTTCAAATAGGGCAGCATGGATTTGTCCACGGTTGCGCCCACGGGCACGCCCAAGGCGGTGAGCGTGTCTAACGCGCCTAAATCATACACGGCTACGTTTTGCGGATTTTTTGGCACAACGGTGTCGCCACGCGCGGTTTTCACGGTTACTTTTTCGCCTTGAATATCGTGCGCTTTCAGCGGGGCTTTGTCGTCTTGATTGGCTGCGCCGCCTTGCGCTTGCGATGCAGCAGAAGCGGAATTGGCTTGGCTGGCGGCTTGGTTGCCTTGTTGTTGCGATGGGTTGCACGCGGTGAGCGCGGCGAGGGTGAACAGAGCGATAAGAGAATGTTTCATGGGGTTTCCTTGTTGTTGAGAAGATGGCGCGGTGTTTTGGGGCCGGAAAACCCCGAAGTAGTTTATAAAAGGTTGTTTAAAATATGTTAAAAGTTTAAAAAAAGAAAAAAATGATATGTTTAAAAAT
>CAUVGV010000021.1:0-17679 GCA_963551505.1 uncultured Kingella sp. | reverse complement strand
GGCGCTGGTGGGGCATCTGAATTTTATCCACCACAATCAAGTGCAAGTGCTGGGCGTCGCCGAAGTCGCCTATCTGCAAAAATTGGAACAAGCCGAGCACCACACGGGCTTGAACGAGCTGTTCAACTTCCCCATGACGCTGGTCATCGTTGCTAACGATTTGCCCATCCCGCAAAGCCTGCGCGATTATTGCCACACGCACAACACGCCGCTGCTCACCTCCAAGCTAGAAAGCCCGTATCTGATGGATGTGCTGCGGATTTATTTGCAGCGCGTGCTCGCCGCCTCCACCATCAAACACGGCGTGTTTTTGGATGTGTTTGAAATCGGCGTGCTGCTCACGGGCAAATCAGGGTTGGGCAAAAGCGAACTCGCGCTGGAACTGATTTCGCGCGGGCATAGCTTGGTTGCCGATGATGCCATTGAGCTTTACCGCACCGCGCCCGAAAACCTGGAAGGGCGTTGCCCGCCCGTGTTGCGCGACTTTTTGGAAGTGCGCGGCTTGGGCGTGCTCAATATCCGCCACATGTTCGGCGAAACCGCCATCCGCCCCAAGAAAACCCTGCGCCTGATTATCAACCTTGTACTGGCGGATGACGATTACATGAAAACCCTAGACCGCCTCAGCATCCGCACCGAAACCGAAACCATATTAAATGTGCCCATCCGCTCGGTAACGCTGCCCGTTGCTGCGGGGCGCAACCTTGCCGTGCTGGTGGAAGCCGCCGTGCGCAACTACATCCTGCAACGCCACGGCAAAGACAGCACCAAAGAGTTTCTAGAACGCCACCAAAGCATGATGAACAAACCCGAAGAGAGCAGCCATGAAAATAATCTTGATTAGCGGCTTGTCCGGCTCAGGCAAAACCATCGCCCTCAATCTGCTGGAAGACAATGGCTTTTTTTGCATAGACAACCTGCCGCTGGAACTCCTGCCTGAGCTAATTCAACTGCACAGCCACCCCAGCCAAAACAACAACCCACTCGCCATCAGCATAGCCATCCGCTCCAATCTCAATACCCACATCGCCCACGAAACCCTAATCGCCCTGCGCCGCGCGGGGCATCAAGTCAGCCTCCTGTTTTTAGAAGCCAGCGATGCCGTGCTACTGCGCCGCTTCTCTGAAACCCGCCGCAGCCACCCACTCGCCCGCAGCCACATCACCCTGCCCGAAAGCCTGCACCGCGAGCGCGAATGGCTCGCCCCCCTGCGCGAACACGCCTACTGCATTGATACCAGCAGCCTTACCGCGCAACAACTGCGCCACCTTGTTGCCCAATGGATAGGCATAGACCACAACCGCCTGCTCGTTAGCATCATCTCGTTTGGCTTCAAACACAGCGCACCGCCGCACGCCGATTTCGTGTTTGACGTGCGCAGCCTGCCCAACCCCTACTACGACCCCAGCCTACGCCCCTACAACGGCAAAGACCAACCCATCCAAGACTACCTCGCCGCCCAACCCCTTGTGAACGAAATGCTGGGCGACATCGCTCACTTTTTCCACCGCTGGCTGCCGCGCATCCGCCAAGAAAACCGCAGCTATGTAACCATCGCCATCGGCTGCACAGGCGGGCAACACCGCTCGGTTTACATCGCCGAGCAGCTGGGCAAACAGCTGGCGGATGAATACCAAACGCTGGTGTTCCACCGCCAGTTGAGCCAATAGGCAGCCTGAAAAGGCGGGTTTTTGCTGTTTACGTTAAACCCAATTTCAGGCTGCCTTGTAGGGTGGGCAACTCGCTTGCCCACCAAGCCACAGCCCAATCTCATTTTCAGGCTGCCTATCCGATACCCAATCGCCAACATTAAGGCAGCCTGAAAACGCCCATTTAACTATTACGCCAAACCACGTTTTTCAGGCTGCCCATTAACCCCACCCCAACCCACCCTAAAAAACCCATGACCAAAATCCAAACCAAAATCTGCGGCATCACCCGCCCCCAAGATGCCCAATGCGCCGCGCAACTGGGCGCAGATGCCATCGGGCTGGTTTTTTTCGCCGGCAGCAAACGCTGCGTAACCATCGCCCAAGCGCAAGCCATTGTGCGCGTGTTACCTCCATTTGTAAGCGTCGTCGCCCTGTTTGTGAACGAAACCGCCGAGCACATCCGCGAAATCCTCGCCCGCGTGCCGATTGACGTTTTGCAGTTCCACGGCGACGAAATGCCCGCCTTCTGCCAACAATTCCGCCGCCCCTATCTCAAAGCCGTGCGCGTGCAAACCCCCGCCGACATCACCGCCGCCCTGCGCGATTTCGCCGATGCCCGCGCCGTGCTGTTTGATGCCTTTGTTCACGGCTCATACGGCGGCACAGGGCACACTTTCGATTGGACGATACTGCCTGAAAAGCTAAACGGGCATTGGATTTTGTCGGGCGGATTAAACGCAGAGAATGTTGCCGATGCCTTGCGCGTTACGCACGCGCAGGCGGTGGATGTGTCCAGCGGGGTGGAAAGCGCAGCAGGCGTGAAGTCAGCGGAAAAAATGGCAGCGTTTATGGCAGCCGTGCATGGTTTTCAGGCTGCCTAAGCGGTGTGAACCAACAGAGGCAGCCTGAAAAAACAAAAATCGTTTGGTATTCTGCCAAACGATTTTTTGCTGGATAGATTGGTTTTCAGGCTGCTTAAATCGCCCGAATCTTGTCTAACAAAATCCTCAACGCTTGGGCGCGGTGGCTGATTTGGTTTTTGATTTCGGGCGCAAGCTGCGCGGCGGTGCAGGCGTAATCGGGCAGATAAAAATGCGGGTCGTAGCCAAAGCCGTGTTCGCCTGCGCTTTCAGGCTGCCATTGCCCGCGCCAAATGCCCTCGGCGATAATGGGTTGCGGGTCGTTGGGATGGCGCACCAAAACCAGCACGCAAACGTAGTAGCAGGATTTGTCGGCATGGGGCGCGAGCTCGGCGGATGCTTTGGCGTTGTTGGCAGCATCAGATTTGGGGTTGTCGCCCGCATAGCGCGCGGAATGCACGCCAGGTGCGCCGCCCAGCGCGTTAATGCAGATGCCGCTGTCGTCGGCAAGGGCGGGCAAGCCGCTGTGTTGGCTGGCGTGGCGGGCTTTGGCGAGCGCGTTTTCAACAAAAGTGGCGTAAGGCTCGGCGCATTCGGGCGTGTTGAACGCGGATTGCGGCAGGATTTGGATGTGTTGCGTGGCAAAAAGGGCGGTAAATTCGCGCAGTTTGCCTGCGTTGTTGCTGGCGAGAACGATTTTGGTGAACATGGTTTTCCTTGTTGAGCGATGTGAGGTAGCCTGAAAATGGTTGGTGGGCGTTTGGGCGTTGTATACTCGTTTTAGCTTCGCAACTCCGCTGTGCTTCGCAGGCTGCCTCAACGCAATGCAATAGGCAGCCTGAAAATCAATTTGGCGCGGCGATGGCGGTTTGCCAAATGGCGTGTTCAACAGGGCTTTGCTGGTAGGCAAGATATGGCAACCTTGGTTTCAGGCTGCCTTATCGTTTGCATTTTGCTTGGCAAGCTGCTCGCGCGACACTTGGCGGATATACAGCGCAAGGCTGGTAAATTGCCCCATCACCGCGCCAAACGAAAACAAAAACGCCGCCACACCAAATTGCTTGCTGCCCACGCGAATCAGGTAGCTGCCCAGCAGCAATAGGGCGATAAAGAGTAATGAAAACAGAATGGTAAGAATCAGATAACGTTTGCGCGCGGTCATAGGGCAGCCTGAAAAAGGGTGAGCAAGAATAAATAGGCAGCCTGAAAGATGATTTTCAGGCTGCCTTTAAGCGTTGGGGTTAGTGAATATCCAGCACCCAATAAAACAGTTGCATAATCAACACCATCAGCGCGGCAATGGAGGCCGCCATCCAGTTAAATTCGCCGCTGGGGGAAAGCGCGACATCGTTTTGCGTGGGCGGGATGGTGGGCGCGTGGTTGCCCAGCGCAAGCGTGTTGGGCGCAGCCACAGGGCTCATGCTGGTGCCGCCTTGCCCGTCGCCCAGCAGGGTAAACACAAGGCTGTCGGTGTGGATGGTAATGTTGTTTTGTTGCCCATCGGTACGCATTTCGCTCACGGCGGTGGTTTTGCTGTTTTTGGCGGCAGGCTTCATGGCAATTTGCGGAAGCTGGCTGTTGATGCTGTCGCGGTCAAGCAAGGAAAAAGCAGTGCCGTTGCCCACTTCGGCAAAAGTGTGTGTTGCACCGTTGGCACGCGGCACGCGGTATTCCAGCGGGCGTTGTTCAGGGTGTTGCTGCTTGCTGATTTCGTGAACCGTTTTGGCGATTTTGGGCGTGGCGGATTCTTTTTTATCGTGTGCATTTTTATTGTGCGCACTAAAAAAAGCATCCAACGATTTGGCGGTTTGCTCGCGCAGTTTATCGGCTGCCGATTTTTCTTTGGGCTTTTCTTTGGCTAACACTTCGCCTTGCAATGCCGCTTTTTTTTCTGTTTCTTTTTTGGGTGCGGTGGGCTTGGCTGTATTGGCTTGCGTTTGTGGCGCAGCTTTTTCTGTGGGTTTGGCATCTGGCTTAGCATTCGGCTGCTGCACCTTTTTGCTTTTTTTCACTAACTGAAAAATATGGTTGCAAGACGAACACACAGCGCGCCCTTGCGTTTTGTTTAAATCGGCACTATCCAACACCGAAGTGTGGCTGCATTTGGGGCATTTAACTTTAACTTCGCTCATAAAATGTACTCTGAATGGGTTAGCGTTTTACGCCATTGATACACGCCCAGCCGTTATTCACAATGGCAGGGGCAAGGTCAAACCATTGCGCGTAAATCGCGCTCATTTCGTCAATCTGTTCTTCTAAAATGCCTGATAACACGATTTTACCGCCCGTTTTGGTGCGCCCAGCCAGCATATCGCCCAGCATCCGCAATGGGTTGGCTAAAATATTGGCAACCACCACATCAAACTGCCCTTGCGGCAAGCCATCGGGCAAATAAAAGGCAGCCTGAACTTCGTTTTGTGCGGCATTGTCGTTGCTGGCTTTGATGGCTTGCGGGTCAATATCCACGCCTGTTGCGTTGCCTGCGCCCAGCTTCAACGCAGCGATGGTTAGGATGCCTGAGCCGCAGCCATAATCCAATACGGATTCGCCGCCGCGCAAATTATCGTCTAGCCATTGCAAGCAAAGGTGGGTGGTGGGGTGGCTGCCTGTGCCAAAGGCTAATCCTGGGTCTAGCCGCAGGTTGATGGCGTGGGCATCGGGGGCATCGTGCCATGTGGGGGTAATCCACAGGCGGTCGGAAATTTTAATTGGGTCAAACTGCGATTGGGTAAGGCGCACCCAGTCTTGCTCTTCCAGCGTTTCCAAGCTGTATTCGGGCGGTTGGATGTGGATGCTGGCGACGGCGTTGGCAATGATTTGCGCCACATCGGCGTGTTCGTCAAACAGGGCGATAATGAGGCTTTGTTGCCACACTTGTTGTTGCGGCATATCGGGTTCGCCAAAAATGGGCTGCTCGTTTTCCGTGCCAGCAAAGGCATCTTCAATGGCGGCGGATAACGCGCCATGTTCCATCAGGGCATCGGATAATAGCTCGGCAAGGCTTTCGGAAACGGGAATGCTGGCTTGTTGGTAAGACATGGTTTTTGCGTTTGCAAACGTGTTTTAAAGTTATAGCGCGGTATTTTAACAGTATTTTGCATTGTGTTGAAAATTATTAGGATGTTTGTTTACAAATAATGGGAATTGTAGGGATGAATGGGCGCAAATATTATCAGCGGGCTAAACGTTTTCAGGCTGCCTAATGGTTTGGTTGCGCGTGAAAATGCTTGCATTTGCGCGGCTTGCTGTTTAAAATGGCGCGTTTTACAAATCTGCCTTTGATTTTAATTTTAGGAGTAACTACATGGCTAATAGCGCACAAGCACGCAAACGTGCTCGTCAATCTTTGAAAAATCGTGCACACAACGCAAGTTTGCGTACTGCTTTTCGCACTGCGGTGAAAAAAGTGTTGAAAGCGGTTGAAGCGGGTGATAAAGCGGCGGCACAAGCCGTTTACCGTGAAAGCACCAAAGTTTTGGATCGCATCGCTGATAAAGGCGTGTTCCATAAAAACAAAGCGGCTCGCCACAAAAGCCGTTTGTCAGCAAAAGTTAAAGCACTGGCTTAATGGTTGTTGAATAGATGAAAAATCCTGTTACAGCGATGTAGCAGGATTTTGTTTTTCAGGCTGCCTAATGCAATCTATGGGCTGGGCTGCTATACTGCGCAGCTATTTTTTAACACAATTTATCTTAAAAACCATGACTGAACAAACCCCAAAATGTGCCTTTTGCGGCAAACATAAAGATGAAGTGAAACATTTGATTGAAGGCGACGACAACACGTTTATTTGCAACGAATGCGTGAGCGAATGCGCGGCGTTGTTGGCGGAGACTTCGCCTGAATCCAGCGAAAAAACCATTCAAAAAGAAGCAGTTGATAACACGCCGCTGCCCACACCTGCGGAATTGGTGGCGCAGTTAAATGAACACGTGATTGGGCAGGATGCGGCGAAAAAAGCCCTTGCGGTGGCGGTGTACAACCATTACAAGCGGCTGCGGCAGCCTGAAAACGGCAAGGCGGAGCTGGCAAATGTGGAATTGTCTAAATCTAATGTGTTGCTGCTTGGCCCGACCGGCTCGGGCAAAACGCTGTTGGCGCAATCGTTGGCGCGTAAATTGAATGTGCCGTTTGCGATGGCGGATGCGACCACGCTCACGGAGGCGGGCTATGTGGGCGAGGATGTGGAGCAGATTATCACCAAGCTGTTGGGTAACTGCGATTTTGATGTGAACAAGGCGCAGCGCGGCATTGTGTATATTGACGAGATTGACAAGATTTCGCGCAAGTCCGACAGCCCGTCGATTACGCGCGATGTGTCGGGCGAGGGCGTGCAGCAGGCGTTGCTGAAATTGGTGGAGGGGACGATTGCCAGCGTGCCGCCGCAAGGGGGGCGGCGCAACCCGAACCAGCAGTTTATCAGCGTGGACACGTCTAATATTTTGTTTATTTGCGGCGGGGCGTTTGCGGGCTTGGATAAGGTGATTCGCCAGCGCACGGAGCAGGGCGGCATTGGCTTTGGTGCGCAAGTGCACAGCAAGGATGATAACGCCAACATCAGTGAATTGTTTGCCCAAGTTGAGCCCGAGGATTTGATTAAATTCGGCTTGATTCCCGAATTGATTGGGCGTTTGCCTGTGTTGGCGAGCTTGGCGGAATTGGACGAAGCGGCGTTGGTGCGCATTTTGACTGAGCCGAAAAACGCGCTGGTGAAGCAGTTTCAGGCTTTGTTTGCGATGGAAAACGCGGATTTGCAATTTGAACCCGATGCGCTTGCGGCGATTGCTGCGCTGGCGATGAAACGCAAAACGGGGGCGCGCGGCTTGCGTTCTATTGTGGAGCGCGTGTTGTTGGAGACGATGTATGCGTTGCCTGATTTGAAGGATGTGGCGAAGGTGGTGGTTACGCGCGATGTGGTGGAAAATAATCACGCGCCTGTGTTGTATCGGGCGGATGGGAGCGTGGTGGAAAATATTGTGCAATAAGTTTTCAGGCTGCCTCTGTGTGTATATGAGGCAGCCTGAAATGATGTTTAACCTTGTAAACAAAGGAAATTTTATGAAGCTGCTTTATTTATCCAGCCTTGTGTTGCTGGCGGCTTGCACCAGCAATGCGCCTGTGCACCAAAAATCGTCTGCGGGCTACGACAGCCAAAGCCAAGCGCGGATTCGCCTTTATGGGCAAAACGGCAAGCCCAGCTATGCCTACACCAATATTGATTGCGACACCAACCGCAAAGGCACCAAAATCGGCGTGGGCGGTTCGCTGGGCGATGCGCTTGGCTCGCTGGTGGGCGCGTCCAGCAGCCAAAGCATGGGCATTCCTGAAACGGAAATCAGCAAAAATGTGGGCAAGATGAACGGGCTGGCATCGCGTGCGTTTTTCCGCGAGTTTGCGATTCCTGCGGGCAAGCCGGTGAACGCGCAAACGTTTTACATCGGCTTAACCAACACGCTGCACACCGAAACGCACACGATTATCCAGCACGAAGGCTCGTGTTCATCCAATATGGCTTCGTTTGTGCCACAGGCGGGGCATGATTATGAGATAGTGGGCAGCAAGGGGCGCAGTTGCGGCGTGAGCGTGTTTGAAGTGGGGGTTCAAGGCGAGCTTACGCCTGTGGCGGTGGAGCCTGCGGTGAGATGTAAGCGGCGGTAAGGTTTAACCGCTGAAAATGCAAACAACGCGGTTGCGCGATATAAAGGCAGCCTGAAAACGTGTGATGCGTTTTCAGGCTGCCTTATTGTGTGCGTTAGCGTTTGGCAAAGCCTTGCGCTTGCAAATAGCGCAGCAAATCGGGGCGCACTTCACGGCAAAATTGGTTGCGGATTTGTTGCGCCCAGTCCATTTGCGCCACGCCATCGCGCGTGCGGTAATAGGCTTGCACGTTGTCGTTGTAGGCTTGCAAATCGGCAGCAGAGGCAGCTTGAAAACGGTTTTCCGACAAAATCGCATTCAGCGGCAAGCGTTCGCGGCGCATCGGGTTTTGGTCGGGGAAGCCCAGGCACAGCCCCACAATCGGCACCACGCCTTGCGGGCAGCCCAACAGCTCGCCCACGCGCGCCAAATCGTTGCGGATGCTGCCGATAAACACGCCGCCCAGCCCCATGCTTTCGGCGGCGAGCAACACATTTTGCGCAAAAATGCCCACATCCACCGCGCCAATCAACAACACTTCGGTCCAGTCTAATTGCGCATCGGGGGCAAAGTGGGCATAGCGCGTGGTGTCGGCGCAGAACACGATAAATTCGGGTGCGGTTTCCACATAGCTTTGCCCGCCTTTGCCGCCTGCGGCGCAGATGGGGCGGATTTGCGCGCGGATGGCGGGGTCGGTTACGCGGATGAGGCTGACGATTTGCATAAAGCTGGACGACGACGCGGCTTGCCCCGCTGATAGCACGCTGCGCAGGGTGTCGGCGGCGATGGCTTGCGGTTTGAATTTGCGGATGGAGCGGTGAGCGAGGGCGGTTTGGAGAACGGAGCTTTGCATGGGGGTTCCTTTGGGTTGAGTTGGGAGATGGTTTACGTAGTGAAACGGAAATGGAGGGAATGGGGTTTTCAGGCTGCCTTTTAATGGATGGCAGGGGCAGCCTGAAAACGGAATAATGGTTTGGGCTATGCCGAACTGCGTTTCAGGCTGCCGATTGAATGACGGCTATTTGTCGGCGAGCCGCCGATGCTCCATTTCATTTTCAGGCTGCCTTTAAATTGGATGCGAGAGGCAGCCTGAAAACGTTTTAACAACCCGTTTTTAGGTTGCCTTTGTCTACGACAACATCGCCCACAGCCCGCGCAGCAGCAAAAACACCGACAACGCCAGCGTAACCGCGTTATAGCGCAGCGAAAGGATATTGCTGCACAGCAAGGCAATCGCGGCAAACAGCAAAATCTGCATAAACGGCGCAAGCAATGCCCCGCCGCCCAGCAGCGCGGAAGCCAACATCGCCAGCGGTAACGCCACCAGCCATACGGGCAACTCGCGCCAGCTTTTCCATTTGCCAAAATGGCGATTATCTTGCGTTACCAGCGACAAAAAGCCCAGCAGCGCATAATGCTGCGCCAGCAAAAACAGCAATGCCTCTTTATCCGCCATCGCCCAAAAATACACGGCGGGCGACGCAACCGCCAACAGCAACAGGGTAAAGCGCGGCGATTGCAAATGCAGCTTCCACGCCATAATCGCGCGCACCGCTAGGCTGGCAAACACCGCTGTGATAACGGATGAAATCAGCAGCGTAAACGGCGTGCTGAGAAGCATCGCCTTGGTAGATGGCGTGTGAATTATTGGAAAGTTGTCCGAATCGTACAAAAATATCTTGCCGAGCGCATAAGTGCTGTCCGACATAAACACACTCCACACCACAAACGCCAAAATCAGCTGAATCACCGCGCCCGAATATTGCCGATTGCCGCGCCCGAACTGCAACGCGTTGGCGAGCACCGCGCAAGCAAATGTCCACGCGGCAAAGGGCATCATCAGCAGCAAACATAGCGTTTGGGCAGGTGTTGCATTGCGTAAATTATCCAAAAAGTATGAGTAGCCTATCATCAGCCAGCTGATAACAAACCCCGCCCAAGCCACGGTGGGCGCGGCGATGATGCGCGAATACGCCATTTGCCAAGGCGACAGCGACGACATCCGCAGCTGGTCAAACGCATTGGCGGCAATATCGTTTTTCAGGCTGCGTTCTATCAAGGCAAAGCCCGTGATGGCGGAAAACACCAAGCCCATCGCACCGATATAGAGCAAGTGGTCGCGCCAATCTCGGTATTCACCTTTGGCAAAGGCAAACAGCGTGTAAATAATCGCCACGCCCGCTATCATGCCCCAGCTTAAATTGAGCCACAGCAGGCGTTGAAATTCGGCGTTGACCCAAATTTTGGGCGTTTTGATGTTTGGCGTATTCATGGTTTATCCCTTTGAATATTCAACGTGTTTTGATAGTTTTCTAACAACGATGTGAGCACCCGTTCCAGCGCGCACACGGGCAATTCGCGTTGCACCAAATCGCGCAACAACGCTGCGCCCGCCGCATCGCCCGCAGGCAGCATCACTTGCAAGGCATCGCCCGCCGCGCTTACGTTTACTGATTGCACCGCAGGCAATTCGCGCACCGCCGCCGCCCAATCCGCCGCCGCGTCATCGGCAAAACGCAGGCGCACGGTTTGCGTTTCAGGCTGCCCTTCGCCGTGCAAGGCTTGGAATGCCTGCATCTGCCCCTGTTTGATGACGAGCATGTGGCTGCAATATTCGTCTAGCTCCGACAAAATATGACTGGACACCAAAATCGTCATGCCCTCGCGTTGCAATTGCAACAACAGCAGCGACAGCTCATGCCGCGCTTCGGGGTCTAGCCCGCTGGCAGGCTCGTCCAGCAGCAAAAATTTGGGGCGATGGATAATCACTTGCCCAATGCCCACGCGCTGCTTTTGCCCGCGCGACAAATTGCTCACGCGGCTATACAGCTTGTCTGACAGCCCCAAAAGCTGCACCGTGCTGCCCAGCGCGTGCGCCAAATCGTCATCGGATACGCCGCGCGATTTTGCCGCATAGGTTAAGCATTGGATAACGGATAAGCCTTCGGGCAAGCCGAAGATGTCGGGCAGATAGCCAAGCTGGGCGAAACTTTCGCGTGGGTTCGCCAAAATGGGCTTGCCGTTTAGGTGCACTTCGCCACTGCTGGGGCATTCCAGCCCCGCCATGCAGCGCATCAGCGTGGATTTGCCCGCGCCGTTGGGCCCGATTAAGCCTGTGATGCTGCCATTGGGCAGCTCTACGTTGATGTTGTGCAGCACTTGGCGGCTGTCGTAATGGAAATTGAGATTTTGGGTGGTGAGCATTGGGGGGATTCCTTGTGAACAAGAGATGGGGCAGCATGAGAGTGAGTAAAGACGCGACTTTAAAGCAAATAAAGGCAGCCTGAAACGTCAAATGGTAGGGTGGGCAACTGGTTGCCTACCAAATGTTATGAACCAAGGTGGGCAAGCAAGTTGTCCACCCTACGGTTTACTGAGGCAGCCTGAAAACGAGCGAAGCGAATTTCTGCGAAGCAACAACAACCGCTAAATACGTTTTCAGGCTGCATCAATCATGGCAACAACAGCTATCGCACAAAACCCCATCCTGCCCAAAAAGGCAGCCTGAAAACGACTATTTCCATTTTCAGGCTGCCTATTCATTTCAGCAAATTCAACAAACTATTTCTTCAACTCCGCCAAAATCTCATCCACCGTGCCTTTGGCATCGCCAAAACACATCACCGTGTTTTCATTAAAGAACAATGGGTTTTGCACCCCAGCATAGCCCGTGTTCATAGAACGCTTGAACACCACCACTTCTTTCGCTTTCCACACTTCCAGCACAGGCATCCCCGCGATGGGCGAATTGGGGTCGGTTTGCGCGGCGGGGTTCACCGTATCGTTTGCGCCGATGACCAGCACCACATCGGTGTCGGGAAAATCGTCGTTGATTTCGTCCATTTCCAACACAATGTCATACGGCACTTTGGCTTCGGCGAGCAGCACATTCATGTGGCCGGGCAGGCGACCTGCCACGGGGTGAATACCAAAGCGCACGGTTACGCCTTGTTTACGCAGCAAATCGGTAATCTCGGCAACAGGATATTGCGCCTGCGCCACCGCCATGCCGTAGCCAGGGGTGATAATCACGCTGCTTGCACCTTTGAGCATCGCCGCCACATCGGCAGGTTTCACTTCGCGGTACTCGCCCACTTCTTCGCTGCCCGCTGCGGCGGATGCGCCGTCGGTGCCGAAGCCGCCCGCAATCACGGAAATAAACGAGCGGTTCATCGCTTGGCACATGATGTAAGACAAAATCGCGCCGCTGGAACCCACCAGTGCGCCGGTAACAATCAGCAAATCGTTAGACAGCATAAAGCCTGCCGCCGCAGCCGCCCAGCCTGAATACGAGTTCAGCATAGACACCACCACAGGCATATCCGCGCCGCCGATGGAAGCCACCAAATGCCAGCCAAACGCCAGCGCAATCGCGGTCATCACCATCAGCGCAAACCAGCTGCCGTTCGCGCTCACAAATACCAACATCAGCACAAACGACACCAACAGCGCGGCGAGATTCAGCTTGTGTTTGTGTGGCAATTTAAGCGGTTTGCTGCTGATTTTGCCATTGAGCTTGCCAAAGGCAACCAGCGAGCCGGTGAAGGTTACCGCGCCGATAAAGATGCCGAGGAACACTTCCACCAAGTGGATGGTGTGCATTTCTTCGGCAACGTTGCCCGCGTCGATAAAGCTGTTAAAGCCCACCAACACCGCTGCCAAGCCCACAAAGCTGTGCAGCAGCGCAATCAGCTCGGGCATTTCGGTCATTTCCACTTTTTTGGCTTTGCGGATGCCCACCGCCGCGCCAATCAGCATGGCGAGGATAATCCAGCCCAAGCCTGAAACGTTGTCGGCAAAAATGGTGGCAAACAGCGCAATCGCCATGCCCGCGATGCCTGAATAACAGCCCTGCTTGGCGGTTTCTTGCTTGGATAGGCCCGCCAGCGAGAAAATGAATAAGATGGCAGCGACGATATAAGCTGCGGTTACTAATCCTGTGGACATTGTTTGGTCTCCGAGATTTTAGATTTAGATTTAATGGATGGAATAAATGGATTTGGGTTTTCAGGCTGCTTCTAAATGTTGGCAAATAGCAGATGAGCATTTGCGATTGCATGAGGCAGCCTGAAAACGCGGATTTACCCTTTTCTAAACATATTCAACATTCTGCGCGTAACAAAAAATCCGCCAAAAATATTGATACTTGCCAGCAACACAGCAATAAACGCCAACAGCGACACCACGCCGCCCGCGCCAATTTGCAGCAACGCGCCCACCACGATAATCCCCGAAATCGCGTTGGTAACCGCCATCAGCGGCGTGTGCAGCGAGTGGCTCACGTTCCACACCACATAATAGCCAATCACGCACGAGAGCACGAACACGATGAAGTGCTGCAAAAAGGCTTCCGGCGCAACCGCGCCCACCCATAGCACCAACACCGCTGCAATCACCGCAGGCGCAATGCGTTTCCATGCGGGCACGGGCGTAGGCTCGGCTTTGGCGGCAACCGCTTTTTCAAGCTGCTTGGCTTGTTGCGGCGCGGCGGAAACTTGGATGGCGGGCGGCGGGAAGGTGATTTCGCCGTCGCGGGTAACGGTCATATTGCGGATGATGACGTCGTCAAAATTCAGCTCAATTTCGCCGTCTTTGTTGGGCGAGAGCAGCTTGGTCAGGTTCACCAAATTGGTAGCATAAAGCTGGGAGGATTGCCCCGCCAAGCGGTTTGCCATATCGGTGTAGCCGATGATTTTTACGCCGTTGTCGGTAACAAACAATTCGCCGGGTTTGGTTAATTCGCAGTTGCCGCCCGTTGCCGCTGCCAAATCCACAATCACGGAGCCTGCTTTCATGCTGGCAACCATATCGGCGGTAATCAGTTTGGGCGCGGGTTTGCCCGGGATGGCGGCAGTGGTGATGATGATGTCCACTTCGCGCGCCTGCTCGGCAAACAGCTTCATTTCGGCGGCGATAAATTCTTCGCTCATCACTTTGGCATAGCCGTCGCCCGAGCCGCCGCTCTCTTGCGGAAAGTCTAATTTAAGGAATTTGCCGCCCATGGATTCAATTTGCTCGGCAACTTCCAAGCGCGTGTCGAACGCGCGCACCACCGCGCCCAGCGAGTTTGCCGTGCCAATCGCCGCCAAGCCTGCCACGCCCGCGCCGATAATCAGCACTTGCGCGGGCGGCACTTTGCCCGCAGCGGTAATCTGTCCTGTGAAAAAGCGACCAAACGCGTTGGCGGCTTCAATCACCGCGCGGTAGCCCGAAATGTTTGCCATAGAAGAGAGCGCGTCCAAAGCCTGCGCACGCGAAATGCGCGGCACCATATCCATCGCCAGCGCGTTTACTTTTTTATCGTTGAGTTTTTGTAGCAATTCTTCGTTTTGGCGCGGATACAAAAAGCTCACCAGCGTTTGTCCTTCGTGTAAACGATTGATTTCCTTATCGCTGGGTGCGTTCACTTTATAAATCAACGGTGCAGACCAAGCGTCTTTCGCGTTCACCAACACCGCGCCCGCCGCTTCAAACGCCGCATCGGTTAAGCCCGCCGCCACACCTGCGCCGCGTTCTACCGCCACTTCAAAGCCCAGCTTTTGCAACTGGGCAACCGTGTTAGGCGTTGCCGCAACGCGAGTTTCGCCTTTTAGGGATTCTTTCGGGATGGCAATTCTCATAATGATTTCCTTAGAAGTTGAAGTTGAAAGGGAAGAGCAGAGGCAGCCTGAAAAGGGAGTAGAGGCAGCCTGAAAATAGAGTAGGGCGATTGGATTACCAAATCTTGCATCACACAGCCCAATCCATTTTTCAGGCTGCCTCAATCATCCCCTAGCAACACGCAAAACCTGCGCCGCGCGTTTCGCCCAAAGGCAGCCTGAAAATACCCCAAACAATACGCGAAACAATCCCAGTTTACAAGGCTTAGTAACAATCCACAAAACTTAACGAACGCCATAGGCAGCCTGAAAACCAATTTTGCGCCGCCTGTTGATTTGCCCCCCGTGTTCATTCGCCCGAAACCAATTAAATTGTAAACAAAATCATGCAGATAATTAAAACAAGCAAAATAAACGAATGTTTAAGCGTAAAGATGGTTGATATTGTTTTTATTAACAAGATAATCCGCGCGTTTTTTGACCTTAACCCAAATTACCGAATAACCCCCTTTTTTTAACGCACGCAAACAAAACATGAAGCCCAGCCTCCTCACCCTTGCCCTGGTTTCCGCCTTTGCCGCCGCCCAAGCCCAAGCCGCTGATAACAACACCAACACGTAGCCTGAAATCGCCGCCAACAGCGAAACCAGCAGCGAGCAGCCCGCCCAAGCTGCGCAAAATCTGCAAAACATCACCATCCGCGCCACCCTGTTTGCGCAAAAAATGGGCACGCAGCGCATCACCAGCCGCCAAATCGGCACGCGTCCACGCGGCAACGGCACGATTACCGATTTGCTGCACGACAACCCCAACGTGCAGTTTTCCAACATCAGCGGCACCAGCGAAAGCGCAGGCGAAATCGCGCCTGAGAATGTGTCGTTCCACGGCGAGAAGTTCTACAACAACAACTGGCAAATTGACGGTATGAGCAATACCGACAACTCCAACCCAGGGGCAGGCGCGGGCTATCAAAACAGCAACGACAGCGATATGGACGGCTTGCCCAACGGCGGCGCGCAGTCGTTTTGGGTGAATGCCGACATTATTGACAGCGTGGATGTGTACGACAGCAATATTTCCGCCAAATACGGGCAGTTCACCGGCGGCGTGGTGGATGCCAAGCTCAAAGACCCCAGCAGCAAAAAAGCATCGGGCAGCGTTTCGTTTCGCACCAGCCGCAGCAGTTGGACGCGCTATCACACCGAAACCGATGTGGATGCCGCCAAAGTGCAGCAAGGCAATTATTACCAGCCCGATTTCACCAAATACATCTGGGGTTTAAACCTGAACCAGCCGATTAACGAGCGCGCTGCGTTGATGTTTTCCTACAACCACACGCAGTCCAATATCCCGTTTTATCACACCGTAATGAAACAAAAAGAAGACCAAAAACGGCTCAGCCAAACCTTTGTGCTCAAAGGTATTTATCGTTTTGACAACGGCAACGCGCTCAAAGCCACCGCCATGTATTCGCCGCACGAGAGCAAATACCTGCGCGCCCGCACCAAAGACGGCTCATACACCAATTCAGGCGGCGGCTACCGCTTTAACCTTGAATGGAAGCATTTGTTTGACAAAGGGCATGTGGATACTTATCTGGGCGTGGAATCCACCCGCGACCGCGTGGAAAACGAAGCCGATTACCACATCTCATACAGCCTGTCTAAGCGCTTGCCCAGCGCCACAGCCGCAGGCACCAACCCCCGCTGCGCCACGGGCGCGGTATGCGAATCCAACAATATCCCCTCGTGGATTGATTGATTGGGTGAGCACCTTGCGCACCACCAACGAAGGCGCAGGCAGATATTATCCTGATTTGGCAGGCAGAATTGGCGACCCCGCCGCTGCCATCTATGGCGGCTACGGCACATTTGAAACCACGCGCAAATCGCTGGTTGCCAAGCAAGATTATCTGTTCCCCGATTTGGAATGGGGCAACACCAAGCACACGCTTGCCTTTGGCTGGTCTGCCGAATGGGCGGTGGTTGGCATCAGCGGTGGGGCAATGTATTCGCGCAACAAAGCCAACAACTCGTCTTATGACAACACTTCGGTGAATTCCATTGACAGCGGGCGTTTAACCGAAGACAGCAGCAAGGTGATTTTTGACGGCAAGTTGATGGACAAAGACAAAATGCCCGCCATCGACTACAACACGCCGTGGCGCGCCTTTGCCAACATCAGCGTGGATTTCCCCAAAATCAAGCTCAATTGGAGCACCCGCCTGAACTACGCCGCAGGCTATTCGCAATACACCACATCCAGTGAACGCTGCCCCGCGTTTAACCCCGACATCTGCGGCAGCCACACCGGCAGCGTGGGCGTGTATGAAAAAGAAAAATTCAAAAACGCCTTCACCGTGGATATTGGCTTAACCCAAACCATCCCCATCGGCAAAAACAAGCTGGATTTGAAGCTGGATGTGATTAACGCCTTTGACACCGTTATCCGCGCCCGCACCAGCCGCGCCAGCACCAGCAATTCCGTGTCGTATAAACTGGGACGGCAATTCTGGTTTGAAGCGAAATACAGTTGGTAAACGGTTTTTGCTGCGCCCAATGCGTTTCAGGCTGCCTTGTGCGTTAAGTCCAAAGGCAGCCTGAAAGCATAAGGGTATAGGGCGCGGCGGTGGTTTGTTGTCATCATCCGCATTCGCTTGCTGCATCTGTTTTCAGGCTGCCTCAACCGTCTGATGCAGCCTGAAAACAAAACAGTTAATTTCGCACCAATGTTTACCACAAGGCACTAACCCTTTTTCAGGCTGCCTTTAACAAATGCTTACCACAAAGCCCAACCGCCAACCCCCATTTTCAGGCTGCCTCACCCACTTCACATTAAAACAACAACACCCACCGTGCCCAAACGCCTCCTTATTCTGATTGCCCCGCTTATCCCCGCCGCCCTCCACGCCGCCGATGCCCCCACCACCAT
>CAUVGV010000020.1:0-18009 GCA_963551505.1 uncultured Kingella sp. | reverse complement strand
GGGGATGTTAAAAGAGCGTTTCAGGCTGCCTATGTTGCGCATAATAAGGCAGCCTGAAAAGCATGGCGGCGGGCGTTAAAACAACTGCTGCCGTATGCGGCTTAAATGAAAGCCGTGCCCGCTGCTGTTTTTGCACAGTATGCCGTCTTGACGGCTGGTGCATTGCCAGCCTTTGCCGCTGATGGTTTCGCCATAAGCCAGCTTGGGGCTATTTTCTATAGAATCTGTATCGCCGCGACAATCCACGACGGTGCGCCCTGTGGGTTCAAGCGAGAAGCTGCCACCCCAGTCCAATGGGCATTCTTCTGCGCTGGGGTGTTTTTGCGGTGGCTGGATGTTTTCTCGGTAGTCTCTGATTTCGCAGGTAACACCCCACCAGCCGTCGTTGCCGTATTCAAGGCGTGAATCGCCTAGGCAAAAAATATTGCCGCTGGGGCTGGTGAAATAAATGCTTTTGTTGGCAGAGGCAACGGCGGGCAGGGCGAGCAGCACGGTAAGCAAAAGGGTACGCATGGTTTTATCCTTTGGGGTTGGTTTGAATGGTTTTTCAGGCTGCCTATTGATGTACGAATAGGCAGCCTGAAAACAAACTACGGGCAAGGATTGCTGATTTCGGCGTGCACCGCGTCTATCGCGTCTAACACGTCTTGCGATAGGGTAACGGCGGCGCTGGCGATGTTTTCGGCGAGCTGTTCCAGCGTGGTCGCACCGATGATGTTGCTGGCGACAAACGGGCGGTCGTTCACAAACGCCAAGGCAAGCGCGGTCAAGCTCAGCCCTGCTTCGTCGGCGATTTGGGCGTAGCGTTCCACCGCCGCAAAGCCTTGCGGCTTGCTGTACCGCTTAAAGCGTTCAAACAACGCCAAGCGGCTGCCCTCGGGCATCGCGCCGTGGCGGTATTTGCCTGAAAGCACGCCAAACGCCAGCGGCGAATACGCCAACAGCGGCAAGTTTTCGCGCAACGAGATTTCGCTTAACCCGACTTCGTAGCTGCGGTTGAGCAGGCTGTATGGGTTTTGGATGGTGGCGACGCGGGCGGTTTCAGGCTGCCTTTCGTGCGCGGCAAGGTAGCGCATCGCGCCCCACGGCGTTTCGTTGGATAAACCATAGGCGCGGATTTTGCCTTGTTTCACCAGCTCGCTGAGCGCATCAATGATTTCTTCAAACGGCGTAAACGCTTCGCTTTCGGGCAGTTTATCAATGCCCAGCTTGCCAAAATAATTGGCTTGGCGTTCGGGCCAATGCAGTTGGTACAAATCCAAATAATCGGTGTTGAGCCGCTTTAAGCTGGCTTCGCAGGCTGCAAAGATTTGTGCGCGGGAAAAATCGTTGCCGTTGCGGATATAGGGTTCCAGCCCGTTGGCGTTGTTGCCCGTTGGGCCAGCGATTTTGCTGGCGAGCACAAAATCATCGCGCTTGCCCCGCGCCGCTATCCACGCGCCGATGATTTGCTCGGTGCGGGTGTAGGTTTCTTTGCACGGCGGCACGGGATACATCTCGGCGGTGTCAATAAAGTTCACGCCGTGCGATAGCGCGTAGTCCAGCTGGGCATGCGCTTCGACGGCGGTGTTTTGCTCGCCCCAAGTCATCGTGCCGAGGCAGATTTTGCTTACTTGGATGCCGCTTGCGCCTAAGGGGTTTTGTTGCATGATTTTATCCTTTCGGGGGAGGAAATAGGGTTTCAGGCTGCCTATTCCGTGAGCGTGGGTTGGCTTTTGCGCAGTTCTTCCACTTCATCCAGCAGGCGCATGATGAGCGCAGTGGCGGGGATGCTGGCTTCAAAATCGCGGCTGATGCGGGTGGCGCGGCGGATGCGGGCGAGTTGGAAGCCGCTGTATGCGCAATTTTCAGGCTGCCCTTGCACCACAATCACTTCTTCTTCTATCAGCCCCAGCAACCATTCGCGCGGGCAGCCGCCTGCGGCTAGGGTTTGTTCAAAATTTAAAAAAACGTCGGTTTCGTGTTGCATGATGGTATCCTTTAATGTGCGGATTGGGCGTAGTGGTCGGCGAGTTGTTGCCATAGGGCGCGCTCGGCTTCGCTGTTGGCTTCGGGCACGACTATATGGATGATGAGATATAAATCGCCTGCTTCTTTGGCGGGGATGCCTTGCCCTTTGAGGCGGATGGTTTTGCCGTTTTGGCTGTTGGCGGGCAGGGTAACGTGTAAACGCCCTGATGCGGTGGCAACGATAATTTTGCCGCCCAATACGGCTTGCCACGGCATCACGTTGATGGTTTGGTACACATCTTTGCGGTTTTTAACGTATAAATGGGGGCGGGCATGGAAGCGGATTTTTAAGTATAAATCGCCGTTTTCGCCGCCGTTGTAGCCTGCCAAGCCTTGCCCTGCGAGGCGGATTTGTTGCCCTTCGGCAATGCCTTTGGGGATTTTGACGTTGAGCGTTTTTTGCTGCACGGTTTGGTGTCCTGCGGCATCCAGCGTGGGCACATTGAGCGTGAGCGTGCGTTCTGCGCCTGCATACGAGGCGTAAATATCAATCGCCAATTCGGCGTGTTGGTCTTCGCCGCGTTGTTTGCCTTGTGAGCGGCGGGCGTGCGCTTGCTGTTGGGCAAAGGCGGAGAACAAATCTTCAAACTGAAAATCATCCGCGCCAAACGGTGCGCCGCCTGTGTATTCGTAGCGGAAACCCTGTTCGCCAAAATGGTTTCCATCAAAATGATTTCCGCCAAATGGGTTGCCACCCGCCGCGCCTTGAAATGGATTGCCGCGCGGTTGGGCAAGCTCGGCATCGTATTGAGCGCGTTTTTCGGGGTGGGATAGGGTTTCGTAGGCAAGGTTGATTTCGGTGGTGCGCTCCGCTGCGTCGGGTTCTTTGCTCACATCGGGGTGGTATTTGCGCACCAGCTTGCGGTAGGCTTTTTTGATGGTTTCGTCGTCGGCGGTTTTGTCCACGCCCAAGATTTCGTAGTAATTTTTTGCCATGATGGTCTCGGAAAAGGGTTTTAGCTACGCTGAACTTCGTTTCAGGCTGCCTATCAAGCTGTGGTAACAGAAGTTAGGCAGCCTGAAAACGGGGTTACGCTGTTATCAGCAAATTTCTTGGCTGGTTTTACTCAGGTCGCATCTGCGGGAACAACACCACATCGCGTATCGTTTGCGCGTTGGTGAGCAGCATCACCAAGCGGTCTATGCCGATGCCGCAGCCGCCTGTGGGGGGCAAACCGTATTCCATCGCGCGGATATAGTCGGCATCGTAGTGCATCGCTTCGTCGTCGCCCGCGTCTTTTTGCGCCACTTGCGCTTTGAAACGCGCGGCTTGGTCTTCGGGGTCGTTTAACTCGGAATAACCATTTGCCAGCTCGCGCCCCACCACAAACAATTCAAACCGCTCGGTTAAGCCTGCTTTGGTGTCCGAAGCGCGCGCCAAGGGCGACACTTCCACGGGGTAGTCCACAATAAAGGTGGGATTCCATAGTTTGCTTTCGGCGCAGCCTTCAAACAACGCCAGTTGCAGGCTGCCCAAGCCGCTGGCGTGGGGCAAATCTTCGCCGTGTTTCACGATTTCTTTTTTCAGCCATTCGGCATCGTTAAGCTGTTCATCGGTGTAGTGCGGGTTAAATTTTTTAATTGCGCCCACAATGGTTAATCGCTCAAATGGGCTTTCCAAGTCCACTTCTTTGCCGTTGTATTGGATTTTTGCCGTGCCGTTTACCGCCAGCGAGGCGGCGCGAATCACGCCTTCGGTCATTTGCATCATGCGTTCGTAATCGCTAAACGCTTCGTAAAATTCCATCATGGTGAACTCGGGGTTATGGCGCACCGACATACCTTCGTTGCGGAAGTTGCGGTTGATTTCAAACACGCGCTCCAAGCCGCCGACTACCAAGCGTTTTAAATACAACTCGGGCGCAATCCGCAAATAAAGCGGCATATCCAGTGCGTTGTGGTGGGTAACAAAGGGTTTGGCTGCCGCGCCGCCCGGAATGGGGTGCATCATTGGTGTTTCCACTTCCAAATATTGCTCGCTCACCATATAGCTGCGAATGGCTTGCACAATTTGGCTGCGCTTGATGAACACGTCGCGGCTATCGGGGTTGGCGATCAAATCTACATAGCGTTGGCGGTATTTGGTTTCTTGGTCGCTCAAACCTTTGTGTTTGTCGGGCAGCGGACGCAGCGATTTGGCGAGCAGGCGAATGTGGGACACGCGCACGGTGAGCTCGCCGTGGTTGGTTTTGAACAGCGTGCCTTCTGCGCCGATGATGTCGCCCAAATCCCAATGGTTGAAGTCGTCGAGCGTTTCTTGGCTGATGCTTTTGTTGTTGAGATAAAGCTGGATTTGCCCGCTCACGTCTTGCACGGTGGCAAAGGTGGCTTTGCCCATTTGGCGTTTGAGCATCATGCGCCCTGCAATTTTGACGGGGATGGCTTGCGGGTCTAACTCGTCTTTGCTGATGTTGCCATATTGGGCGTGCAAATCGGCGGCAAAGGCGTCGCGGCGGAAGTCGTTGGGATAGGCGATGCGCTGCTGGCGAATGGCGTTGAGTTTTTCGCGGCGCAGGGCGATGATTTGGTTTTCGTCGAGTTGGAGTTCGGGGGATTGGGTTTGGTCGGGCATAATGGTTTCCAGTAAAAATGATTGAGTGGTTGCGCCAGAGGCAGCCTGAAAAGTGTAAGAATAGTGAACCGCGCATTTTACGCGGATTTACATTTTTGATAAACGGTTTGATAAATGGCTAGATTTCGTTTTCAGGCTGCCTTTTAGGGTTAGGCAGCCTGAAAATACACTTGCGTATTTTATGCAGAGTGATGTTTGTTCTAAATAGAGTTCTGTGTAAATTGTAAAGATGTTAGAATGATTGTGAACGTATTGATGTAGTGAGTAAATTTTAAATGAACACAGGGCGAGTGAACGCCATCATCATGCTCATCGCTCACTACAAATAACCATAAAGAGGATTGCTTAACCCATGTTCAGCCTATTGATTGCTCCCGATTTCCCCCCCGAATTTTTTGCCAACTGGCATATGTTTAACACGCAGTTGCAACGCGCGTTGGATACCACCATCCACCTGCAAACGCCAGCGGGCTACCGCGAGCAGCAAGAATTGCTAGACAGCGAAACGGTTGCGCTGGTGTATGCCAACCCGTTTGACGCGGGCAGTCTGATGCGCGACAAGGGCTACATCCCGCTCGCCAAGCCCGATTTGCCCAGCGATCAAGTGTTGGTGGTGGCGAATGCACAAAGCGCGTTTGCCGCGTTGGGCGATTTGCCTGCCGATAGCCGCGTGTTGATTACCGCCAACCGCGATATGGAAAGCATTGGCTTGGGCGTGTTGCAAGGCTCGGCAATCACGGCGGATTCGGTGCAATGGCTGCACGCGCGCACGTTCACAGAATTGGCGCGGCGGCTGATGGCAAACGAAGCCGAGGCGGGCTTGTTCCTTGCCAGCTCGTTTCGCAGCTTGAACGCGGGTACGCAGGGCAGCCTGAAAATCCTGTTTGAAACGGAATTTGAAGATTTCGGGCACGTTATGCTGCTGCATCCTGATTTCGCCGACCAAGCGGATAAGCTGCGCGCGGCGTTGGTGGGCATGGTGCAATCGCCTATAAACAAGATGACGCTGGAAGATTTGGGGATAGCGAAAGGGTTTGTGGCGGTGGCTGGCGGGGAAGTGGGCAAGGTGGAAACGGAGGCGGATGCTGTTGAAACCGAAGCGGTTGAAGCGGAGGCGGACAAGGTTGAGACAGATACCGAAGCGGTTGTTGAACAAGAAACCGTTGCCGAAGCAGCGGTAGCCGAAGCAGCAGCCGAGCCAGCGGAAAGCGTAGAAAACACAGCAGCCGCGCCAACCGCCGAAGCAGCAGAACCAGAACAGCAGCCTGAAAACGAGTAGGCAGCCTGAAAATAATGATTTCAACCCTACGCAAGGGTGGGCATTTTGCCCGCCCTTTTTCAGGCTGAAACGTTTGTCAAACCCGCAACCAATGGTGCAGCGGCGGTTCGCCAACATTTTGCCAACCAGCAAAACCCTATTGAACACAATTTCCACCGCTTGCGGATTGGACAAAGATTGAGGCAGCCTGAAAACAAGTTTATCCCGTTTTCAGGCTGCCTCAATGCTTTGCGTCATCAGCCAAACAACCGCCCCTGCGCCAACACCTGCTTCACAGGCGCAAAATCCGCCCGATGCTCAGGCAGCGCGCCATAGCGTTGCAAGGCAGCCAGATGCGCCGCCGTGCCGTAACCCTTGTGCTGCGCGAAGCCGTATTCGGGGTGCCGCTCGTGCAGCGCGTACATCTCAGCATCGCGCGCGGTTTTCGCCAAAATAGACGCGGCAGAAATGGCGGCAATTTTGGCATCGCCTTTTACCACTGCTTCGGCAGCCATCGCCAAATCGGGTGGCACGCGGTTGCCATCTATCCACACCTTTTCAGGCTGCCTTGATAGCGCAGCCATGGCGCGGCGCATCGCCAGCATGGTGGCGTGCAAAATATTCAGCCGCTGGATTTCATCAGGGCTGGCGGATGCCACCGCCCACGCCGTTGCCTGCGCTTTAATCTGCGCCGCCAGCGCATCGCGCTTGGCTTCGCTGAGCTTTTTGGAATCGGCTAAGCCACGCAAATCATAATGCGCGGGCAGCATCACGGCGGCAGCAAACACACTGCCCACCAAGCAACCACGCCCCGCTTCGTCCACGCCCGCGTGGCTGGGTAATACGATGTAGTCAGTCATGGTGCAGCGCGTCCCATTCTTCGGGCGTTTCGGGCAGCGCGTGTTGCTCATCCGCCCACGCGCCCAAGTCAATCAGCTTGCAACGCTCGCTGCAAAAGGGGCGGTACTTGTTTTCAGGCTGCCATGCAACGGGGGCGTGGCAAGTGGGGCAGGGGACGGTTATCATGGTGTGGTAAACAGAATCATAAAGGGCGGATTATAGCTTTTCAGGCTGCCTTTGTTGGGTTGAGAACGATGAAAATGATAAACGCGCTTGCTCCAATGGGTTGCGCGTTGAGGTAGCGCGTAAAACCCGTTTCAGGCTGCCCTAGTTCCACTGCATAGCGCAAAAATATTGAAGTGTTAAGAAAGTGTGAAATTTTCAATTACAAACGATTACATTTTTCCCCGATTTTGTATATAGTAACGCCTTCCACACTTCATCCACCCACCACACAAAGGAAAAACATGGCTACCGCAAAAGAAACCCTAAACCCCTTTGAAATCGCCCGCAAACAGGTCAAAACCGCCTGCGACCGCCTGAACGCCGACCCCGCCGTGTACGAAATCCTGAAAAACCCCATGCGCGCGCTGGAAGTAACCTTCCCCGTCAAACTCAACGACGGCAGCATCAAAACCTTCACCGGCTACCGCGCCCAGCACAACAACGCCGTCGGCCCCTACAAAGGCGGCGTGCGCTTCCACCCCAATGTAACGTTTGACGAAGTCAAAGCCCTTTCCATCTGGATGACCATCAAATGCTGTGTTGCTGGTGTGCCATACGGCGGCGGCAAAGGCGGCGTAACCATCGACCCCAAACAATATTCCGAAGCCGAGCTAGAACGCATCGCACGCGGCTACGCCAACGCCATTGAACCGCTGATTGGCGAAAAAATAGACATCCCCGCGCCCGATGTGAACACCAACGGCAAAATCATGTCGTGGATGGTGGACGAATACGAAAGCATCGTCAAAAAATCCGCCCCCGGCGTGTTCACTGGCAAACCCGTAGAATTTGGCGGCTCGCTCGCCCGCAACGAAGCCACGGGCTACGGCGTAAACTTCGCCGCCGTGCAAGCCCTCGCCAAACTCGGCAAAGACGTGAAAGGCGCGACCTACGCCATCCAAGGCTTCGGCAACGTCGGCTTTCACACAGGGCTGTACGCCCATCAGGCAGGTGCGAAAGTCGTCGCCGTCTCCACCGTCGATGTCGCCATCTACAACGAAAACGGACTGGACATGGACGCGCTGTTCAAAGAATACCGCGCCAACGGCTTCATCACCAACCAAGCGGGCTACGGCAAAGAAATCAGCAACGCCGAACTGCTCGCGTTGGACGTGGACGTGCTCGCCCCCTGCGCCTTGGAAAACCAGCTCACATCCGAAAACGCGGGCAACGTGCGCGCCAAAATCGTCGTCGAAGGCGCAAACGGCCCCACCACCCCCGAAGCCGATGCCATCATGCGCCAAAACGGCGTGCTGGTTGTGCCCGACATTCTCGCCAACTGCGGCGGCGTGGTCGTATCCTATTTTGAATGGGTGCAAAACCTGCAAGGCTACTATTGGGAATTTGACGAAGTGCAGCAAAAACAAACCGTTGTGCTGCGCCGCGCATTCAACGACATTTGGAATCTGGCGCAAGAGTTTGACATCGACATGCGCACCGCGTCCTACATGATGAGCATCCGCCGCTTGGAAAAAGCGATGAAGTTCCGCGGCTGGTATTGATTGACCGCCGTCTGAAAAGGCAGCCTGAAAACGGGATTGGGCGTTTTCAGGCTGCCTTTAATGTTTGCCGATTGCGGATAACGCTGTTCGTTTGTTGCTTGTTAACTATTTTTCAGACGGCCTCTGATGCCGTCTGAAAAATGGGGAAAGGCAGCCTGAAACTCCAAACAAAGCGCGTAGGGTGTGCAGTCTCGCTGCGCACGCTGATGAAAACAATGTGAGGCAGCCTGAAACCCTATTTCCCGTTTTCAGGCTGCCTTGTTCATTGAATAAAGTCTTATCCCCCAACCAGCCGCGCATTTTTCACATCATAAGCAATATGGCTGCCGCGCCCGTTGATGATGGCCTGTATCGCTTCGTCAATCACATTAAGCGGCAGCAAAAACCACTCTTTGGGCTCAATGGGGTTGCCGAAGCGGTCGTTGATGGTGATATTCAGGCGGGCGGGTGCAAACAGGGTGTGCAGGATTTTTTCAAACTTGCTGCGGTTGATATTCGCCAGTTTGTATTCGGCGACCACTTCCACATCGGCCAGCAGAAAGGTGGCATCGAGTGCCGCGTTGGCGATACGGGTTTGCACTTTTCCGCCCGTTACGCCGATTTTGTGGATTAGCTCGCGGTTTGCCTTGATGAAAGGGTCGTCTGAAAGGCTGCGCAAAACGTAAATCGTGCCGCTGGCAATGTCGCCTTCTTCCTCTTCGCTGCCGAAATTCAGATTCAGATTTGGGTCGGCTTCTGCAACGACAATACGCCTGCTGGTTTTGTCTTTATATAGGGCGCGTTCCAGCGAGCGGTTGAATAAGTCGCTTTCGGTGCGGTTATCCAAAATCACGCGCATGCGGGCATTGAATGTGCCGTTGCGGTTTTTGGTTTTTTCGCCGATATGGGCAACAAACACCGTTTGCCCATTGAGAATAAAAAAATCGCCCGCGTTGATTTCGCCGCCGCTAAAAGGCTGGGTGCGGTAAGTGCCCAGTTTCAAGCCCTGTTTGATTTGCCCGAATAAGGGTTCAAACTGCTCAAAATCTTCGCAGGGTTTGTATTGGGCAACATAATCGGCAAGCAGCGCTTCGCGGCGTTCCTGATACGGGCGCACGTTTTTGAGCTGCGTGATGCCGTTTTCGGCAAACTCGTTTTCCAACTCGGCAAGCAGTGCTTCATCGCTCGGCATTGTTGTATCCGTACCGCCTTGCAGCCAGTTTTGCGTGTCTGCCGCCGCCAGCAGGCTTTTGGCTTCTTCGTTGCCGCGCAATGCCTGCAAACGCGCCGCATAGAGCCGCTCGAAAATATCCCTGTCTGCCCCGTTCTGCGGCAGGCGGCCGTGTGTTTCGGCAAAGCGGCGAATGTCTTCAAAACCAACGATGATGCGCTCCTGCTGCGGGGTGAGGTCGGTTTGCTTTTCGGCTTTGCCAAATTCCGCGTCCAACTCGGCATACAGATCGTCCAAATCTATATCATTCATATTTGCCTTCTTTCTTATAGCGCATAAACGCCGCGATGCCCTCTGCCATTTTCAGCTCCCACGGGTCTTGCGCGGTGGCAGAGGGCCAGCGTCCGCGCTCCTGTTGGAACTGTTTGGCGCGAATCGCCAGCAGTTTGGCTTCGTCGGGGTCTAGTTTGGTGCGTTTGCCGGTAATCATGGCCGCCACCTGTTGCAGGTTGGCTTCGTTCATGCCTTTTGCCAAAATCGCATACGCCTCGGCAAACGGATTGATGCGGTCGATCAAATCAATATCCAGTTCGCGCACGTCCATGGCGAATTTGCGCACGCCGTCAATCAGCGCGAGATTGGCTTTTTCGTTTTGTCCGCCCGCTTCTGTGATGGAATTGGCGGTTTGTTTCGCCTGCTGGGTCAGATTCAGCGCGGCTACTGCCCGCTGGCGCACCGCTTCAATGTCTTCGCTGTCTAATTCGGGATATTTTTCCTTGATGATTTTGCCCATTTTGATTTGGGTCAGCTCTTCGGGGATCAAATCCTCGTCAAACAAGCCGCGCTCGACGGTGGTTTTGTCCTGCACAAAAGCGGCGATGACTTCGTTCAAATCTTCTTGGCAGATGCGTTGGGCGGCTTCGCTTTTGGGCTCGGCCAAGCCTGCGATCTCCATCTGTATCGTGCCCGTATCTGGGTTAAAGCCCACATTGGTTTTGCCTGCCTGATAGCCTGCCTCGCCGTAATCAAAGTTTTCAGACGGCGTATTGTTGGGATTTTTGGGGCGGAACTCGTAGCGCGGGGTCAATACCTGTTCCATTAATAGGCTGGCGGCAATCGCCTTCAAAGTGTCGTTGATGGCTTCGGCAACCTCGCTCTCTTGCGCATCAGGCTCGGCAATCAGGTTGGTGAAGCGTGCGCGGGTTTTGCCCGGTGCATCGCGGGTGGCGCGGCCGATAATCTGCACGATTTCGGTAAGGCTGGCGCGGTAGCCCACTGTGAGCGCGTGTTCGCACCAAATCCAGTCAAACCCTTCTTTTGCCATGCCCAGCGCGATGATGATGTCCACGTGGTCGCGGTTGTTTTTTTGCGCGGGGTCTTTGAGCGCGGCGGAAACCCTGTCGCGTTTGAGCGGGTCGTCGTCCACCAAATCGGCGATTTTCAGCACGCGCCCGTCGGCAGCCTGAACCAGTTGGAAGCCCGTGGTTTCGTCTGTGCCCTGCCAAGTGCCGATTTGTTCCAAAATGTGTTCCACTTCGCGGATTTTGTCTTTGCTGCTTTCGCGGGAATTGACATTCGGAATATGCACAATCGTTTTCTGCTGCGTGTCCAACACGGCTGCAATGCTGTCGGCGTAGCTGCCCGAATAAAAGAAATAGCCGATGTCTAGCTGTTTCAAATATTGGTAGCCGCTGAGCTGCTCGTAATAAGTGTAGGTAACGGTGTCAAATTTCGCCTCGTCTTGCGGCGCGAGCACTGCTTCCGAATCGCCACGGAAATACGAGCCGGTCATGGCAACGATATGCGTTTGCCCGCGTTCGATAAACTGCCCCAGATGCGCGCCGAGTTTGTTGTCGGGATTGGCGGATACATGGTGGAACTCGTCCACCGCAATCAGGCAGCCGTCAAACGCTGCCACGCCAAATTGATCAACGGCAAAGCGGAAAGTGGCGTGCGTGCAAATCAAAATCTGATCTTCGCTGTCTAAAAACGCCTTTACCGATTTCACCTTGCCGCCGTCTTCGCCCGGCGCATTGCAGAGATTCCACTTGGGCACAACCTGCCAATCTGCCCAAAAACCGAACTGGCTCAAAGGCTCGTCGTGAAAACTGGAACCGATGGATTTTTCCGGCACGACAACCACGGCTTTTTTCACGCCCTGATGGTGCAGCTTGTCCAAAGCCACAAACATCAGCGCACGGCTTTTGCCGGAAGCGGGCGGCGATTTAATCAGCAGATACTGCTCGCCGCGCTTGGCATACACGCGCTCCTGCATCGGGCGCATGCCCAGCTCGTTGCTTTGGCGGGCGGTGTGTTGGAGAAAGTTTACGGATACGGAAGGGATGGAACGGGTCATGGCGATTCTCGCTTAGGTGTTTCAATGATGTTTACTTAGGCAGCCTGAAAAAGTTCAGACGGTCATAGACGGTCATAGACGGTCATAGACGGTCATAGACGGTCATAGACGGTCATAGACTTTATTGCGGCAAAGTATAAAAAGTCCAACGTCGCTGCCCGTTTGCCTGTATTTTTCCTTCTGATTCCAGTTTTTTAAGCAAACGGGTAGCTTGTTTGTCGGCTAGGCGGCAAAGTGCCATTACTTCCGAGCGACGGATGCTGCCGTGGTGGGAAATATGCGCTAAAACCATCTGTTCCTGCTGCAATTCGTTAAATCCTGCCTGACGGGTGTATGCAACAGCCTGCCCCTCGGCACGGTAAACCAAGGCCGATAGCGTATAGCTTCTATTGCGCGTATTGCCGTGCGCTTCAACCAACCCCGCTTCAACCAAACGTTCCAGCACCGCATGGGCAGTTTGATGGTCGCGCTGGATTTTCTCGGCAAGACTTTCAGAATCCATGCGCTTGTGTTCGTATAACGCGGCCAGTGCAATCAGGCTGTTGACTGGCATTTCCTGCCCGTCTTTTTCCTGCGACACAATCAGTTTTAAAAACGCCTTGTCTGCGGCGGAGGTTGGCATGCCCACCACCACCTGCTGGTCATTGCTGCGGCTGTAATCGGGAACAGGGCGGCCGAAGCGCAGCAAGCCGCGATAAATTTTGTCCACACCGCGCCCCGAACGTTCCACAATGCCGATACGCTTCATTGCATCGGCCAAAGCCGGATTGCGCGGGCGCGGCTCTGTGGTCAGCAAGTTTTGCAGGGTAACGCCTTCCACCAGTCCGCCCGGATTGCTGATGGTCAGCTCGTCGTCGTTCAGGCGCACATATACCGCATGGCGGCTGTGATAATCCCGATGAATCAGCGCATTGGCCAATGCTTCGCGGAATGCACCCATGTCCACTTTCGGAATCGGTACGCGGAACAAATCAATCTGCATTTCTTCTTCCGGATTGTATGGGCGGAAATTGGTTTCCAGCCACTCCATTGCTTTGAGCAGCGGAAAGCGGTGAAACTCGTTAAAACCTACCGCCTCGCGCGCGAGCACCTGAAACGCAAATTCATGCGTCGGCACTTTTTCGCGCAAAGCGGTTTCTCTGCCGATAATCAGCAGCCCTGCCAAAGTCGGCACCCGTTCGCCGTTTTCATTGCGCGTGGTCAGCCCCAATGCGCCGTCCATATCCTCATCACCCAATTCCAGCAGCACGCGGTCGCCGCCGTAACGGCTGATGGCTTGGCGCAAACGCTCGCGCTCAATCGGGTCAAAATCTGCCAACGTTGCACCCGCAACCGGCTGCGCCGAAGCATCAGCCAGCCCGAAATGCCCGGCGCGGCTGCTGCGCTCGTGCGGCAGCATCGGCACGCATTCGGGCGTGCCATCGTGTTTGATGCGGCGGCGCAGGTAAACGCCTGCCGTGGTGGCCACTTCGGTACGCGATTTTTTCACACTTATCCGCGCCACGGTTACGCCGCCAGTTTCCACGGCACACGCCTCCACCGCCAAAGGCGGCGAAGTGCGCGTTTGAACCAAGGCGGGTAAGCCCTGCAAATTGCAGTGTTTTTTGTGCAGCCCTGTGGGCGTGCCGTCGTCTTCTATGCCCAGCCACAATTCGCCGCCATTGGTATTGGCTAGGGCGGCCAATGCCTCAACCAAATCTTTGTCGCTCAGGCAGGCGCGGTCGCTTTTGAATTCCACGGTCAGCGTTTCTCGCTGTGGCGGAACAATCGGGGTGTCGCTCATCTTCTTTTTCCTTTTTCGGGCTGCCTTGCCGGTTGGCAGAGGCAGCCTGAAAGACGGGATGGTTTGGGGGTGTTTGTTCGGGTATTGCGGTTTCAGGCTGCTTTTCAGGCTGCCTTACGGCGGTTTGTCAGGTAGCCTTTTTCTTGCGTTTGGGTTTTTCGGCGGCTTGGGCGGCGCGCATTTGGGTGTAGAGGGCGAACAGTTTTTCCAGCCGCTCGGTGTCGTTTTTGAAGCGGCGGCCGATGTAGATGCGCTCTATCACTTCGTCGTTGCGTTCGTGGGCTTGGCGCAGGTTTTCGGGCATGGCTTCGGGGTCGTACAAATCGGCGATGGTGGCGGGGAAATGGGCTTCGCGGGCAAGCAGGATGTCTTCGGCGCAGCGGGTTAAATCCAGCTTGTTTTGCGTGGTCAGGCGCGGCACGGGGAAGGTATTCCAGCCGAGGGTGTTGGAGTAGCGGAAATCGGTTTTGAGTTTACCGCAGACGGCGGCAATCCAGACGAGGTGCAGGCGGCTGGCGATGAGTGCCATGTTCCAGAGCGGGGCATCGTAGAGGGCGAAGGCGGCATTATTAATAATTGTGCCTGCTGGTTCGTAGCCGACGGGCAGATAGTCGCGGTTTTCAGACGACACACTGGGAATGATAGTTAGAGTTTCGTTGCCGATTTGGCGGACTTCGCCGAAACGGTGCGCAGTGGCTGCCGATTCAACGGTTTGGGCTTTGCTGCTTTCCAGCCGCATGGCGCGTACTTTTTCTATACGCTCGGCAATGGCGGGGATTTGCTGCGCTTCGGTTAGGTCTGCATCGTGTATCCACAGGCAGTAGCGTTCTGTGCCGCGTATAAACTCTGCCGAGCCGTAGATACGGCGGATAAATTTTGCCTGTTGTGCAGGGCTAAGCTGCAAGGCGTGCATTTCGCTGCGGCTCAGCAGCAGGTTGCCGCCGTCCACGGGTTTGTTGCCGAAATCCATTGGGGAAACTTCGGTAAGCGGGCGGGTGGCTTTTTCAATAATCACATTGTCGCCCGCAATCAGGTAGGCATTGATGTTTTCGGCTTCGCGCGCGGCTGTGCCGTCAAAACGTAATGTGCCGTCAAATTGAAAGCTGCCGTCAAATTTGGTTTCCACTGTGGAATAGATTTTTTTGCTGCTTACGGGCCGATTGGAAAAGCCAACAATTACCACGGTTACGCCTGCGTTGTGGCTGGCAAGGTTGGCCCATTTGAAGCTTTGGTGGGCAAAGATGATTTTCAGGCTGCCTGAAAACATCAGCGGCCACAGTATCGGCACTTGCTGGCCTTGGCAGATGGAGTTGGTGGATACAAAGGCGGCGGCGCAGCGGCTGTCGTGCTGCATATAGTCGGCGGCTTTGATAAACCAGCCGGCAACGTAATCGAGCGATTTCCAGCTTTTGCAGCGGTGGGCAAACACGCCTTGCAAATCGGTTTTTTGCTCTGCGCTTTGCCATGTGCTGCCGAGATAGGGCGGGTTGCCGCAGATATAGGTTTCGCCGCCTGCGTTGGCAAATTCGATGCCGTCTTGTTCGGCGGGTTCGCTTAAAAGGTCGTCTGAAAGGATTTGGGCGGTTTTGCCTGCGGGGGGGCAGATGGCGAGCCAGTCCAGCCGCAGGGCGTTGCCGCAGATAATCCAGTTTTGTGCGGATAGGGGCAGGAAGGCTTGCAGGGCTTGGAGCTGGCCGAGGTATTTTACGTTGGCTTGGTATTCGGCGATGATAAGGGCGAGGCGGGCGATTTCGGCGGAAAAGTCGCGCAGCTCGATGCCTCGGAAGTTGGTGAGCGGTATGTCGCTTTTGCGGCCTTTTTCGCCGCGCTGTTCGTTGATTTGGTTTTCTATTTGGCGCATTTCGCGGTAGGCGATCACGAGAAAGTTGCCGCTGCCGCAGGCGGGGTCAAACACGCGGATGCGGGCGATGCGTTTGCGCAGGTTGAGCAGTTTGATTTTGTTGCCGCCCGCTTCTGCTAGTTTGGCGCGGAGGTCGTCGAGGAAAAGGGGGTTGAGCACTTTGAGGATGTTGGGCACGCTGGTGTAGTGCATGCCGAGTTCGCCGCGCTCTTCTTCGTCGGCTACGGCTTGAATCATCGAGCCGAAGATGTCGGGGTTGATTTGCGTCCAATCGAGGCTGCCGATGTTGATCAGGTAGGTGCGGGCGGTTTTGGAGAGGCGCGGCACTTCGGGGCTGTCTGAAAACAAGCCGCCGTTGACATAGGGAAAGGGGTTTGCCCAGCTTGGGATGTTGGCGGTGGGGCGGTCGCTGTGTTTGGTGTTCATGGCGCGGAAGATTTCGCGGATAACGAAATCGGTGTTGCTGCTGTCGCGTGCGCTGATTTGGGCGATGGTGTCGGTAAACAGGCTTTGCTTGTGGAAGATGCCGGTGTCTTCTGCGAAAAAGCAGAATATCAGCCGCGCCATAAAGTGGTTCATGCTGTGGCGTTTTTCGGCTGCGCCCCATTGGGGGTTGGTGTGGAGCAGCTCTACATACAGGCGGTTGAGCCGCGAGGTGGCGCGGATATCGAAGGAGCTGTCGCGGATTTGTTTGACGGTGGAAATGCCCGCCAGCGCGAGAAAAAAGCCGAAATGGTTGGGAAAATCGGCATAGGGGCAGGAAATGTGTTCGCCTGTGGCGAGGTCTTCGGCTTCGATTTGGCTGCCGTCGGCGGCGAGCACAAATTGGGCTTTGGCGCGGGCGGTGGCGGGGCTGGCTTTGAGCGTTTGCAGGGCGGCGGAGGTGCCGCCTTCTGCTGCGGTGAGGATGTGGATATTTTTGGTTTGCAATACGCCGCCACAGTCGGATTTATTGGTTTCGCCGCTTTTGAGGCGTTTGATGGTGGTGGCTTTGTTGCCGAAGGCTTCAAGAAATTGGTAGGGGAATTCGGCGGCGGCAAAGGGGGTGGCAAAAAGCTCGGAGACGGCTTGTTCGATTTCTACGGCGTTCATGGCGGGCGGGGTTTGTGTAAAAAAAATGGTTTGGAATTATAGCATTGTAATGGGGGGTGTTTGTTTGCAGAGGCAGGCTGAAAACCAATAAAGGCAGCCTGAAAACCCCATCACAAGGTTTTCAGGCTGCCTTTCGCTGCATCACATCAAATCAAGCTGCAACCAGCTTAACGCGGTGCAACCATATCCGCAGGCACGACCAGTTGGTCAAATTCTTCGCCTGTGAGCAAGCCGAGTTCAACGGCTGTTTCGCGCAGGGATTTGTCGTTTTTGTAGGCGGTTTTGGCGACTTTGGCGGCGTTTTCGTAGCCGATTTTGCGGTTGAGCGCGGTTACCAGCATCAGCGAGTGGTGCAGGAAGTAGTCAATCTTTTCGGGCACGGGCTCAATGCCGACGGCGCAGTTTTCGTTGAAGCTGTTGCACGCGTCGCCTAAGAGGCGCACGGATTGCAGCAGGTTGTACACAATCACGGGCATATACACGTTCAGCTCGAAGTTGCCCGAGGCGCCCGCCATGCCGATGGCGGTGTCGTTGCCGAATACTTGGCAGCACACCATGGTCATGGCTTCGCACTGGGTGGGGTTGACTTTGCCGGGCATGATGGACGAGCCCGGTTCGTTTTCGGGGATTTTGATTTCGCCCAAGCCGCATCGCGGGCCGGAAGCGAGCCAGCGGATGTCGTTGGCGATTTTGTTGAGGCTGGCGGCGAGGGTTTTGAGCGCACCGGAGGCGTACACGGCGGCATCGCGGCCGGCGAGGGCTTCAAATTTGTTGGGCGCGGTTACAAACGGCAAACCCGAAAGTTCGGCGAGTTTGGCGGCGGCTTTGGCGGCGTATTCGGGGTGGCTGTTCAGCCCTGTGCCGACGGCGGTGCCGCCCAAAGGCAGTTCGTACAGACCTTTGAGCGCGTCTTGCAGGCGGTCTAAGCCGTGGTCTAGCTGGGAGACGTAGCCCGAGAACTCTTGCCCCAATGTGAGCGGGGTCGCGTCTTGCAGGTGGGTGCGACCGATTTTGACGATGGGGGCGAAGGCTTGGGCTTTTTTGTCCAGCGTGTCGCGCAGGGCTTTGACGGCGGGAATCAGCAGGCGGTTGATTTCAATCGCGGCGGCAACGTGGATGGCGGTGGGGAAGCTGTCGTTGGTGGATTGGGCGTGGTTCACATGGTCGTTGGGGTGCACGGGCTGATACGCCGCCAAGCCTGTGCCGGCGATTTCGTTGGCGCGGTTGGCAAGCACTTCGTTCATGTTCATATTGGACTGCGTGCCCGAGCCGGTCTGCCAGACCACCAGCGGAAACTGCCCGTCCAGCTTGCCCGCAAGCACATCATCGGCAGCCTGAACAATCAAATCCGCCTGCTCCT
>CAUVGV010000019.1:0-18028 GCA_963551505.1 uncultured Kingella sp. | reverse complement strand
AAAAAAACACACCCACCAACATATTCACCACCCCACCAAGGCTGGTATCTGAAGCTTCCGCTAGGTCAAATTGTTTCATCTGATGCTAATGTTTATAGAGGAAAAGTTGCACAATTCCAATCAGTCGCTCGTACAGATGAAACTAACGTTTGTACACCAACTGGTTTAACACCGTTTATTTCTGTAGACTTGAAAAATGGTGGGTTATATAGAGCTCCAATCTATGACACCAATTTTGATGGTAAATACGATGATAAAGATGTGAATATTGGCATGATGACATATAAAGACAATATCGCACCAACTAAAGGTAGTGTAGGAGCAACAATAAATGGTAGAAACACGACAGCTGTTGTGGCATTAGGTACTAAGAGAACGATTTCGTTTCTGATTAATCCATTAGGTGATGATCCAATTCTTCGCCAGTTATCATGGCGTGAAATCTTCTAATTAGTAATTAAAAAATAGACCTGTATTAATACAGGTGCTATTTTATTTATATAATATAGCAATTTAAAAATTAAAGTAAATAAAAATAAAGAAAAGTTAATAGTGCAAAATTTTCTAAAAATGGGGATTAACGGCGGTTTCAGGCAGCCTGAAAAGCATAATTTTGGTATGATATTGTTTTTAAAATTATCCACATAAGGCAGCCTGAAACATGATGAAATTTAAATGGTTAGTATGCCTTGCAGCAGCAAGTTTTATCCACATTGCCCAAGCCGAAACTGTAAGCACAAACGTAGCAACGTCTTCCGAACCTGCTTCTATGCCTGCTGTTGCGTCTGATTCTGCTAATGTGCCGCAAGTGATTGATGATGAAATTAGCCGCGTATGGAAAGATTCTAGCCAGTTATTTAACGATACAGTTTTGCTGCCGCCTGTTCCTGATGCGGCTGCGGATAACAAAGTGCAAGTAAATTTGCGCAACCAAGCGGCAGCACTTCGCACCAATACGCGCATACCCAGCCAGCTTGCCAAAATTGTTTCGCTGCCCGAGCCGAAAAAATTAACGCAGCGCGAAGTGTTGCAACAAGAAATCAGCCGCGAAAAAAATGCGCTTTTAACAGCGCAAAATAATTTGGTAAAAGCGGGCAAAGCGAAAAATGATGCGGCAATTAAACGCTTTGGTATGCAAGTGGCTGACCGTATTAGAAATATGCAGGCATTGCAAGAAGAATTGCGCCGTTATTAGGCAGCCTGAAAACAGAAATAGTGAAACAAATCAATCAGATTATTGTTATAATAAGCCACTATGATTGCTGTTTACTGTTTAGTTGAAAGGAATAAAAATGAATTCAGCCGAAGGTCAAGAAGCGTTGGAATCTATGGTTGGGCAAATGCTGGTGGCTAAATTAACAAAACTGGGCGCGCAAGAGCATAAAGTAAACCAAATTGTGGGTTCGCTCTCGTTTGAGGATATTCGCAAATGCTTGCCGCTTACCGATGATGATTTGAAAAAAGCGTTTGCAAAATTGTTTGCCTAAACTGATTTTCAGGCTGCCTAGAATGGTTTAGGCAGCTTTTTTATTGATATTGAATTATTGAAATGACCACAAAAACTTTGCTCTTGGTGGACGGCTCGTCCTATCTTTATCGCGCGTTTTACGCTATGACTCATCTTTCTGCGCCTGATGGCACGCCAACCAACGCGGTTTACGGCGTATTGAATATGCTGCGCCGTTTGCGTGCAGAAACTCCGCATGATTATTGCGCTTGCGTGTTTGATGCCAAAGGCAAAAATTTCCGCCACGCGCTGTTTCCTGATTACAAAGCCACGCGCCCGCCCATGCCTGATGATTTGCGCCCGCAAGCCGATATGCTGCCTGATTTGGTGGAATTGATGGGCTGGAAGGTATTGAAAATCAATGATGTAGAAGCGGATGATGTGATTGGCACGCTGGCAAAGCAGGCTGAAAGTGCGGATATGAATGTGATTATATCCACAGGCGATAAAGACATGGCGCAGCTTGTGAGCGAGCGCATTACGCTGGTTAATACCATGAAAAATGAAACGCTGGATGAAGCGGGCGTGTTCAATAAATTCGGCGTGCATCCTAATCAAATTCGCGATTTTCTTGCGCTGATGGGCGATAAAGTGGACAACGTACCAGGGGTGGAAAAATGTGGCGAAAAAACGGCAGCAAAATGGTTGGCAGAGTTTGGATCGCTGGAAAATATCATGCAGCGAGCCGACGAATTTAAAGGAAAAATTGGCGAAAACCTGCGTGCTGCTTTACCACAGCTGCCGTTGTCGTATGAATTGGTAACGATTAAAACCGATGTGGATTTAGCCAATGAGCTACCTAATGGCATGGATGATTTGCGGCGCGGTGCGCCAAAGTGGGCGCAACTGGCGGTGCATTTTCGTGAATTGGGTTTTAAAACATGGCTAAAAGAAGCGGAAAATCAATTAGCTAGCCAAGTAAGCGATGATTTGTTTGCCGCAGATGATATAGGAACGCAAGCGGCGTTGAATGCACAAAGGCAGCCTGAAATCACCCTCGCGCCCAAACCTGAAAAGCTGAATTATCAAGCCATCACCACGCAAGCGCAGTTGGATGAATTGTTAAAAAAATTAGCCGTAGCGCAGGAGATTGGCTTGGATACCGAAACCACATCGCTAGACCCGATGAGCGCACAGCTTGTGGGCATCAGCATGGCTTTTGCCGCTGGCGAAGCGGTGTATATTCCCATTAGCCACACCTTTGCCGAGCAGCAATTAAACCGCGAAACGTTGCTAGGCAGCCTGAAACCGTATTTGGAAAGCAAAACGCTGCGCAAAATTGGGCAAAATTTGAAATACGATCAACACGTTTTTGCTAATCACGGCATTCAGTTGCAAGGCATTGCGGGCGATGCAATGCTGGCTTCGTATGTACTGGAAAGCCACTTGGGGCATGGTTTGGATGAATTGGCGCAGCGTTGGTTGGGCTTGAAAACGATTACTTATGAAAGCCTGTGTGGCAAAGGTGCGAAGCAAATTTCGTTTGCCGATGTGGCGGTGGAACAAGCCACGGAATACGCTTGCCAAGATGCGGATTTTGCCTTGCGCATTGAAGCGTATTTAAAAGCGCAAATGAGCGATGAACAGCGCAAAATGTATGAAATCATGGAGTTGCCTGTGGCGCAGGTATTGTTTCACATGGAACGCAATGGGGTATTGATTGACCGCGCAGAGTTGGCGCAGCAAAGCGCAGAATTGGGTGCAGAATTGTTGAAATTGGAACAGCAAGCCTATGATTTAGCAGGGCAGCCGTTTAATTTGAACTCGCCCAAGCAGTTGCAAGAAATCTTGTTTACCAAATTAGGCATTCCCACCAAAGGGCTGAAAAAAACCAGCACGGGCGGCATATCCACCAACGAAGCGGTGTTGGAGCAGCTGGCGATGGATTATCCTTTGCCAAAAATCATCTTGCAAAACCGCAGTTTAGCGAAACTTAAATCCACCTACACCGATAAATTGCCTGAAATGATTAACCCTACCACTCACCGCGTCCACACCAATTACGCGCAAGCGGTGGCGATTACGGGACGGCTGGCAAGCAATAATCCCAATCTGCAAAACATCCCCATCCGCACCAGCGAAGGGCGACGCGTGCGCCGAGCGTTTATTGCGCCTGAAAACAGCGTGATTGTGTCTGCCGATTATTCGCAAATTGAGTTGCGCATCATGGCGCATTTAAGCGGCGATGCCACGTTGATTGAAGCGTTTAAAAACGGCGAAGATGTGCACCGCCGCACCGCTGCCGAAGTGTTTGGGATGCAGCCTGAAAACATTACGCCTGAGCAGCGGCGTTATGCCAAAACCATTAACTTTGGTTTGATTTACGGCATGAGCAGCTATGGTTTGGCAAAATCGCTGGGGATTGATAACGCATCCGCCGATATGTTTATCAAACGCTATTTTGCGCGATATACGGGCGTGGCGGATTATATGCAGCGCACCAAAGAGCAAGCGGCGGATTTGGGCTATGTGGAAACGCTGTTTGGGCGACGGCTGTATCTACCTGATATTCATGCCAAAAACGCGCAAGCGCGTGCAGGCGCAGAACGCGCTGCCATCAATGCGCCGATGCAAGGCACGGCTTCCGATTTAATCAAACGCGCCATGATTGCGGTGGATAATTTCTTACTTTCAGGCAGCCTGAAAACACGTTTGACCATGCAGGTACACGATGAATTGGTGTTAGAAGTGCCTGAAAACGAAACAGAAGCCATTGTGCAAAATATCCCTGCGCTAATGGCAAGTGTGGGCAAAGGTGTGTTGGATGTGCCGCTGGTTGCCGAAGTGGGTATAGGCAAAAATTGGGACGACGCGCATTAAGCAGTATGCCGATACGCCCTAGCCGCGCAGCAAAAAAGTATCCCAAACGGATACCTTTTTGTTTTCAGGCTGCCTCAGATTATTTGAGTACCACGCGCGTCCATTGCGCCACCCAATCTTTTTGCTTGCTGTTTACTTGCGCCGCGGGCAGCAACTTGGCATCTTTAGGCGTAGAAGCGTGGGTTGCAATCGGATGCGCTTTCGTTCCTTTCACCGCAGGATAAACCCACATGGAAGTCATCAGCGAATCTTGCACCGCAGGGCTTTGCAAATATTGCACCAGCTTCGCCGCCATTTCAGGCTGTTTGGCTTGGTTTAACACCGCCGCGCCTTCAATTTGCAAATAGCTGCCGCCGCGCAAAAACAGGTTGCCCATATTGGGCGATTTGAGCTTGCCTTCGCTGTAAAACACTTCCGCCGCAGGGCTGGTGGCATAGCCTACGATAATCGGGCGTGAACCGCCGTTGAGCGTAAATTCGGTGTAATACGCTTGCGACCAACCTTTGGTTATTTTTACGCCATTTTGTCGCATTTGCCCCCACCATTTAAACGCATTTTTTTCGCCCAAACCGCTGATATTGGCTAATAAAAACGCCAAACCTGGGGTGGATGTGGCGGGATTGGGCACGGCAACCAAATTTTTATATTTGGGCTGTGCTAAATCATCCAATGTTTTTGGCAAAGGTAGATTGTTTTTCGCAAACCATTGTTTATCATAGTTTAACGTTACAAAGCTAAAATCCACCGCCAATATATGCGATATAGCCACCGCTGTGGCTTTGCTTTGTGGCTGTTGCGCCGCCAAAATGCCTGCCGCGTGTGCTTTGGCGGCAGAATTGTTATCTAGCCCAAATACGGCATCAGCTAACGGCGATTTTTTACTTAAAATTAAACGGTTGAGCATTTCATTGCCGCTGCCCAGTTTCACAATGGAAATTTTGGCATCGTTTTGCTGCTCAAATTGCGCAATCACAGGCTTGGGCAAATCAAACGAATCGCTAACCGCTAACCGCACTTCCGTTTGTGCCCAAGCAGCGTGGCTGAAAGCAAGCGACAAAGTAAGCACGCTAAAATGAACAAATTTCATGAGTATTCTCCTGTTAAAAATAAAAAACGCCATTTGCACAACACGGCAAATGGCGGTGGGTTAATCAATCAACATAAACAGTTGTTTTAATTAGTTTCCTACGCCAGCATTACCTGTGTCAGGTTCACGGGTGTTTTCTCAGCCGCTTGCGCAGCACCCCGACTAATTTGTGTAACGGCTGCTATTAGGCAGCCTGAAAATCATTTTATAGTGCGCGTATTCAAACGCGAACAATGGCGAAATTGTATCAATTTATTTAAGAAATGTTAAGACGTTTGCATGGTAAATCTGTTTTCAGGCTGCCTAAAACCTCGCCGCGCATCAAAAAACCGATTCCGCGCCATATTACAGGAGCTAAAATCGGTTAAAAAATCATGGGTAAACGCGCCCAAACGGTTCAATCACTTCGCCACGCAGTTAGTATTCACCACGCTGCCGTCCGAGCCGCTAAATTCAAAATAGGCTTCGCGTCCTGCTTTTTCGTGCCACTCGGCAGGGTTGCCATAGAACGCGCTGTTAGACGCATAGCGCACGCCCGATGCCGACATCGCTTGGTTCAACACAGCCGATTTGCCCATGGTGTCCACGGCAAGATTGATTGCGCCGCTGCCGTATTTCACGGTGGCGGTCATGCCGTTGTCGCATTCAAAGCGTTTGGTGCCACCCACTTGGGGCTTCATCGCTTGCTGTTGTTGCATAGACATATTGCCCATTGCGCTATCGCGTGGGTCGTTGTTTGCCGAAGGGTTTTCGCTGCCCGCGCAAGCTGCCAAAGCCAGTGCAGAAACCGCAATCAAGGAAACGTGTTTGATATTCATGGTAAATCTCCATTGGTTGAATATTGCCAAATGGCAACGGCGCGCATCTTACCTGCAAATGCAGCGTTTGGTAATGAGCATTAACCCGCGTTTACACAGCAGCGAAACGCCGCCCGCGCCACCGCATTGCTTTTCACAAAGGATAAAGGCTTGTAGAATGGCTGTTTTTCCCTGCCCAAGCCGATTTCAGGCAGCCTGAAAACCCCTTTTCCTCTTTCTTTATTTTTACGATTACAGAGCCCACACCATGACCGATTACTCCAAAACCGTTAATCTTTACGAATCTCCGTTTCCCATGCGCGGCAACCTTGCCAAACGCGAACCTGCTTGGGTAAAACAATGGCAAGACGAAAAGCGCTATCAAAAACTGCGCCAAATTGCCAAAGGCCGCCCCAAATTCATTCTGCACGACGGCCCGCCTTATGCCAACGGTGACATCCACATCGGACATGCGGTCAATAAAATTTTAAAAGACATCATCATCCGCAGCAAAACGCTGGCGGGCTTTGACGCGCCTTATGTGCCCGGTTGGGATTGCCACGGGCTGCCGATTGAAGTGATGGTGGAAAAACTGCACGGCAAAGACATGCCCGCCAGCCGTTTCCGCGAGCTGTGCCGCGAATATGCTTCCGAGCAAATCGCCCGCCAGAAAAAAGACTTTATCCGTTTGGGCGTGCTGGGCGATTGGGAAAACCCCTATCGCACGATGGACTACAAAACTGAAGCCGACACCGTGCGCATGATTGGCGAGATTTATTCCGCCGGCTATTTGTTCCGCGGCGAAAAACCCGTGCAGTTCTGCTTGGATTGCGGCTCGTCGCTTGCCGAAGCCGAAGTGGAATACAAAGACAAAGTCTCGCCCGCTATTGACGTGGTATATCCCTTTCAAGACACCGCCGCGCTTGCCCAAGCGTTTGGGCAGCCTGAAATCGCAGGCGAAGCCTTTGCCGTGATTTGGACAACCACGCCGTGGACACTGCCCGCCAGCCAAGCCATTTCTGCAGGCGCAGACATCGTTTATCAGCTGATTGACACGCCCAAAGGCAAATTGGTGCTGGCAAAAGATTTGGCGGAAGACGCATTGGCGCGCTACGGTTTTTCAGGCTGCCCCGTGCTGGCGGAAACCACAGGCGCAGCTTTGGAAAACCTGCTTTGCCGCCACCCGTTTTTGGAGCGCGACATCCCCATTTTAAACGGCAGTCACGTTACCACCGATGCGGGTACAGGCTTGGTGCACACCGCGCCCACACATGGTATGGAAGACTATTTTGTCTGCAAGCAATACGACATCCAGCTCATCAACCCTATTGACGGCTCGGGGCGGTTTGTCGGCAGCGTGCCGCGCGTGGCAGGCAAAACCGTGTGGGAAGCCAATCCCATCATTTTGGAATGGCTGGAAGAAAAAGGACGTTTGCTCGCCAGCAGCAAAATTGAACACAGCTACGCCCATTGCTGGCGGCACAAAACCCCGCTGATTTACCGCGCCACGCCGCAATGGTTTATCGGCATGGACAAAGCGGGCAAAAAAGGCAACACGCTGCGCAACGATGCGCTGCAAGCGGTGGACGACACCGAGTTCTTCCCCGCATGGGGGCGCGCCCGCCTGCAAGCGATGATTGAGCAACGCCCCGACTGGGTGGTTTCCCGCCAGCGTTATTGGGGCACGCCGATGGCGTTTTTCGCGCACAAAGAAACAGGGCAACTGCACCCCGATTCTGCCGAATTGTTGGAAAAAGTCGCCCAAAAAATTGAAGAAAAAGGCATCAACGCATGGTTTGAATTGGACAAAGCCGACATTCTGCCGCCCGAAGACTGCGCGCAATACGACAAACTGCCCGACACCATGGACGTTTGGTTTGATTCGGGCAGCACGCATTATTCCGTGTTGAAACAGCGCGAAGAATTGGCTTGGCCTGCCGATTTGTATTTGGAAGGCAGCGACCAACATCGCGGCTGGTTTCAATCGTCCATGCTCACAGGCTGCGCCGCATTTGGGCGCGCGCCGTATAAACAGCTTTTAACGCACGGCTTCGTGGTGGACCAAAACGGGCGCAAAATGTCCAAATCCATTGGCAACGTAGTCGCCCCGCAAGAAGTGTATAACGAATTTGGCGCGGATATTTTGCGCTTGTGGACGGCGGCAACCGATTATTCGGGCGATTTGGCGATTTCCAAAGAAATCTTGAAGCGCGTTACCGAAAGTTATCGCCGCATCCGCAACACTTTGGCGTTCTTGTTTGCCAATTTGAGCGATTTCAACCCGATTGAAGACGCTGTGCCGCAAGCCGATATGGTGGAAATTGACCGCTATGCGCTGGTGCTGGCGCGGCAGTTGCAAGAGAAATTGGCAGGCGAGCATTATCCGCGCTACGCCTTCCACTTTGCCGTGCAAGAGCTGGTGCAATTCTGCTCGGAAGACTTGGGCGCGTTCTATTTGGATATTCTGAAAGACCGCTTGTACACCACCAAAACCAACAGCCACGCCCGCCGCTCGGCGCAAACCGCGCTGTATCACATCACGCGCAGCTTGGTGTTGCTGATGTCGCCCATTTTGTGTTTTACCGCCGAAGAAGCGTGGGACATCATCGGCGGCGGCGAGGAAGACAGCGTGCTGTATCACACTTGGCACGACTTCCCGCCGATGAACTCCGCCAGCGAAGCCGCGCTGGTGGAAAAATGGAAGCATATCCGCGAAGCCCGCGCCGTGGTGAACGCGGCGATTGAGCCGTTGCGTGCGGAAAAAGCAGTGGGTTCATCGCTGCAAGCGGAAGTGGTGTTGACCGCGCCCGAGCCTGTGTTAGGCAGCCTGAAAACGCTGGGCGACGAGTTGAAATTCGCCATGCTGGTTTCCAAAATCACGCTGCAACAGGGCGATGCACTCGCTGCCCAAGTGCGCGCATCTGCCGCGCCCAAATGCGAACGCTGCTGGCATTATGTGGAAACCGTAGGCACGGTGGCTGGGCATGAAACCGTGTGCGCCCGCTGCGCGGACAATGTGGACGGCAAAGGAGAAAGCCGCGCGCACGTTTGATGGGGTAGTGTAAAAGGCAGCCTGAAAATGAATGCATTTCGTTTTCAGGCTGCCTTAATATGTGGGATTGCTTGGGGTTGGCTGAAACGGCTTGCGATGCTTAAACGCGGGCGCGATGCTTGGGCAGCCTGAAAATGCTTAATCGCGCTCCCTACGGCTTGCTTGCAAGCCGTGCGCTGGCGAAATAAAAGGCAGCCTGAAAGGCTGAATCTTGTTTTCAGGCTGCCTTTGTGCGGAAATTAAGGCAGCCTGAAATACAAATAAATATCAAAATTAAATTAAGTTTGAAAAATTCATTGTTTAATGCTATTATCCAAACCGCTGAATCCCCAGCGTTCTCAATTTATGAAAGGAAATACCATGAGCATCAACATCGGCATGACCGACACCCAACGCCAAACCATCGCCCAAGGCTTGTCCAAAGTGCTGGCGGACACCTACACGCTTTATCTGAAAACCCATAACTACCATTGGAACGTGCGCGGCCCAATGTTCCACAGCCTGCACACCATGTTTGAAACCCAATACAATGAACTGGCACTGGCGGTGGACGAAATCGCCGAACGCATCCGCGCCCTCGGTGAGCTTGCCCCTGGTTCGTACAGCGAATTTGCCAAACTCGCCTCCATCCCCGAAGGCAACAGCCGCAACGACGCGCAAGCCATGATTCGCGAGCTGGTGGAAGGACAAGAAGCCGTGGTGCGCACCTGCCGCGCCCTGTTCCCCACCGTGGACGAAGCCAATGACGAACCCACTCACGACTTGCTGACCACCCGTATGCAAACCCACGAGAAAAATGCGTGGATGCTGCGCTCGCTGTTGGAAAACTGATTGAGCGGCGTAAAAGTTCAGCAATCCGTTTTCAGGCTGCCTACAAGCATAAAGCCAGCCTGAAACAAAGTTCAGCGCAACTAAAACGCAAAAACCGTCTGATAAAGCTATTCAGGCGGTTTTTTGTTGTGCGTCAAGCGCGGTGCCATTTAGCGGTTTTATTTCCCCATTCGTTGCGTTATAATTTCTTTACATTTCATAACACAATGGAGAATCCAAATGAAAACAGTCAAACTTTCCGCCGTAGCATTCAGCTTGATGATTGCGCTAACAGGCTGCGCCACGCAACATACCGCGCCATCCAGCGATGAGCAAGCCAATGCCCAGTTGCAACAACAAGCCGTGATGGGCATCAACTGGATGCAGCAATCGGGCGAATATCAAGCCTTGGCGTATCAGGCGTTTAACACCGCCAAAGTTGCCTTTGACCACGCCAGCGCGCCCAAGGGTAAGAAAAAAGCCGTGGTGGTGGATTTAGACGAAACCATGGTGGACAACAGCGCCTACGCAGGCTGGCAAGTGCAGCACGGCAAAGCGTTTGACGGCAAAGACTGGACGCGCTGGGTAAACGCCCGCCAAACCGCAGCCATCCCCGGCGCAGTGGAATTTAACAATTATGTGAACACGCACGGCGGCACGATGTTTTATGTGTCCAACCGCAAAGACGATGGCGAAAAAGTCGCTACCGTGGAAGACTTGAAAAAACTGGGCTTCAACGGCGTAAACGATCAAACTTTGCTGTTGAAAAAAGATAAATCCAGCAAATCCGCCCGCTTTGCCGATATTGAAAAACAAGGCTATGAAATCGTGCTGTATATTGGCGATAACTTAAACGATTTTGGCGATGCCACTTACCATAAACCCAATGCGGAACGGCGCGAGTTTGTGAAAGCCAACAGCCAAGCATTTGGTAAAAAATTCATCGTATTGCCCAACCCCAACTATGGCGACTGGGAAGGCGGCTTGGCGAAAGATTACTTTAAAGGCACGCCGCAAGACCGCGTGAACATCCGCTTGAACGCGATTAAAGCGTGGGATGGGAAATAAGCAGGCGTTGATATTTTGAGGCAATCGCAACGCATTAGAGGCAGCCTGAAAACGATTAAGCAGTCGTTTTCAGGCTGCCTTTTGCTTGGATTAGCTTATCCGCCGCATCCTTGCTTTGGGCTGGATTGCCGCCGCTGGCTCGGATTCTGATTCGGGCTTGGGCGGGCGAGACGGCGCAACCAACAACACGCCCGCTTGCTGCACCAAGTCTATGATTGCCGTGTTATGCAGCATCACGCAATAGTGCGCTTGGGCGTAATCTTTCAGCGTAGCCCAATCGGTTACGTGGCTGGTTTGGATGTAATCCACCAACGCATTGCGCACGGCGATGTCTAGCTGGCTGGCGGTTGTGATTTCGTGTGGGGTCATGGGGTTCTCCTTGTTGGTTCAATGGTTTCAGGCTGCTTTTTTATCGCCAAAGGCAGCCTGAAACAGATTTGGCGTTTTCAGGCTGCCTCTCATCAAATATCCAACGGCTGCCACTGCTCGGCATCTTTCAGCGGCGGCAAATACGCCAGCCCGCGCAGTTGCTGCTGCCACAAATAATCGGGAAAGTGATAATGGTCGGCGCGGTTCGGGTCTAGCGCGGTTTCAATCTGCGCCGCGTTGCCCTGTTGCAGCAGCGTGGCAAAATTTGGGTTTATCATCACCGCCTTGCCCACGGCGATAAATTCCGCCCAGCCCGTTTGATACGCCGCCAACGCCTGCTCGCCCGAAAGCAAGCAGCCCACGCCAATCAGCGGCAGCTTGCCACCGATGCGCTGGTGGATTAGTGCCATGCGCGTTTGGCTGGTGTCTGCGCCGCGCCGCGCGTGCTTGTAAAAATCCCACAGCGAAACATGAAGATACTGCAACGGCTGCTGCACCAGCGCGTCAATCAGCGCAAAAGTGTCCGCCATGGTTAAGCCGTTGTCGCCTGCTTCTTCGGGCGAAAAACGGTAGCCAACAATAAAATCATCGCGCTGCGCCGCCTGTTTTTCCGCCAACACGGCTTGGATAACGGCAAGCGAAAACGCGGTCGGCTCGCCCCATTGGTCGCTGCGGCGATTGCTTTGCCGCGACACAAATTGTTGAATCAAATAGCCATTTGCGCCGTGAATTTCCACACCGTCAAAGCCTGCGGCGATGGCGAGCTTGGCGGCATAGCCAAATCGCGCCACCAGCGTTTCCACTTCCTGCGCCGTGAGTTCGCGGGCATCATCTTGCGCGGACGGGGCAACTTTATCCGCCGTCATCGCTTTGAAACCGCCGTGATGAATTTGCAAAATAGCTTTCGCGCCCTGCGCTTGAATGATGCGCGCCGTTTTGCGCAAGCTGAGCAGATGCGCCGCATCAAAGGCGTAGGGCTGCCCGTGAAAGGTTTTGCCCTCGGGCGACACCAGCGTGGCGGCGGTGATAAACAGCCCAAAAGCGGTTGCCCGATTGCGCAAAAAGGCGCGTTCTTCATCGCTGATTGAGCCGTCTTCGTGCGAGCCATAATGCGTCATCGGCGCAACGACAAGGCGGTTTTTGATGATGATGCCGTTGTTAAGCGTGTAGGGTTGGAAGAGTGGGGAAAATTTTTGCGACATGGTTGCTCCTTGTAAAGGTAAACAGGGATTTTAGACGGCTTTGGCGGCGGAAGGAATGTTGCGGCAGTCTGAAAACCCGCTTTCAGGCTGCCTTTACGCCATCATATTCTGCGCTGCGCGCAAACCACTTCACCACAAACGGACACACCGCGCGTATCCGCCACCCCTGCGCCGCCGCGTGCGCCGCCAGCACGTCCAACAACATCTTGCCCACGCCCCGCCCGCGCAGCGACTCGTCCACAAACGTATGGTCGGCGGCAATCGTGTGCGCGTCCACCGCCGTCCAATGGATCAACGCCAGCGTGCGATTGCCCTCGCGGTACACAATTTGGTTGGCTTCAATTTCAAAATTCATATTCGCTTCCTTTGTTAGGTTACATTTTCAGGCTGTCCATTATCTGCCAGCGCACGGCTTGCCAGCAAGCCGTAGAGGCGCGGGGAGCGGTTTCAGGCTGCCTAACGCCCGCGCCCGCGTTGAGGCAGCCTGAAAACCAAACTACCGCATCGCCCGCTGTATCCCCACAATAGACAGCAACGCCAACACCAGCCCAACCGCCGAACGCGCGTCCAGCCCCTGCCCCAAAAACAGCCAGCCCAGCACAAACGCACTCACAGGGCTCAACAAGCCCAGCGACGACACCACCGCAGGCGACAGGCGCGCCAGCCCACGAAAAAACAGCCCATACGCCAGCACCGCCCCCGCCAAACACAAATACGCATAGCCGCCCACGTTCACCGCCGTCAGCCCACGCGGCAAGCCCTCCCGCCACAGCGCAATCGGCAGCAAAAACAGCCCGCCCACCACCAACTGCCAGCCCGTAAACGCCATGCCCGACAGCTTAACCCGCCAATGCTTAGACAAATACACCCCCAACGCCATCGCCGCCGACCCCGCCAACGCCGCTGCCACCCCCAGCCAATCCAACCGCGCCGCAGGCGACAACACCAGCAGCCCAATCCCCGCCACGCCCGCTGCCGCCCAAGCCCACGCCGCCTTCGGCGGCATCAGCCCGCCCAACAACCACGTCAGCAGCAACACCATCAACGTTTGCGTGGACGTTAAAATCGCCGCCAGTCCACCCGTCAGCCGATACGCCGCCACAAACAACATCGCCTGAAACAGCCCAATATTCAACACCCCCAGCAACACAATCCTGCCCCAATCCCCCCGCGCAGGCACTTGCCGATACACCGCCAGCAGCAACACCCCCGCAGGCAGCACCCGCAACAAAGCCGCCGTAAACGGACGCTCAGGCGGCAAAAACAGCGTGGTAACCAAATAAGTGCTGCCCCAAATCAACGGCGCAAGCGCAGTCAGCAACAGGTCGGAAAGATGCGTGCGAGCAGGAGCGGGGGGAGGCATTTCTTGTTTTCCTATATGATTGAAAGAGTTAAGGCAGCCTGAAAAGGGATTGGGCGTTTCAGCCTGCCTGCTGGGCGGCGCGCACATAAGCAGCGATGCGCTCGTAATCGTAGCCCATGCGGTTGGACACGGCTTGGGCAAGCTGCTGCTCGGCGGCGTGGTTATCGGGCTGGCTGGCGTGTTGCACAAACAACGCGGCGATGTGGTGCGCGCCGATGCGGGCGAATGCGGCGGCGAACGCTTGTTCAAGGCATTCGGCGGTGTAGCTGTCGGCAAAGCTGTCGCCCATGACGCACAGCGTTTCGGCTTCGGAGATAAAGAAAACGGTGCGCTGCCATTCGTTTAGGCTGCCGGTGCCGTGTTGTGCGGCGTGGTCTATGGCTTGGGCGATAAGTTGGGCGGTGGTGGGTATGGTGGGGGTTTTTAAGTAGGGTCAAGGCAGCCTGAAAACAGGTTCTAATCTTCGGGCGGCGCAAAATCTTCGGCAACAAACGCGCCGTGTTCATTGCGGGCAAAGGCGCAATCGGGTGGGCAATCCAGCAGCGCAGGCGGCGCGTTGGCGGGCGTATTGTACCGCAGTAGGCAGCCTGAAACGGCTATCTAACCGCGCACGCGCTCGGCTGCGAGGCGCAAACCAATTCCGCTATAATCGCCGTTTTTTTACCCCCCCGCAAAACCATGACCGCATCCCGCCCCCTCCGCATTCTTGGCATAGACCCCGGCAGCCGCACCACAGGCTTTGGCATCATCGACGTGGTGGGGCGCGAGCAGGTTTATGTGGTTTCAGGCTGCATCAAAACGATTAAAAACGATGAGCTGGCGGGGCGCATTGGCATCATCGTGGAAAACATCAGCGAGCTGATTGCCACCTATCGCCCCACCGTGGCGGCGGTGGAGCGCGTGTTTGTAAACGTGAACCCCGCGTCCACGCTGATGCTGGGGCAGGCGCGCGGAGCAGCGATTGCCGCGTTGGTGCTGCGCGGCTTGCCTGTTTACGAATACACCGCGTTGCAAGTGAAGCAAGCCGTGGTGGGGCAGGGCAAGGCAGCGAAAGAGCAAGTGCAACACATGGTGGTGCAAATGCTAAAACTATCGGGCACGCCCCAAGCCGATGCCGCTGACGGCTTGGCAATTGCGCTCACCCACGCGCTGCGTAATCAAGGCTTGGCGGCGAAGCTGGGCAGCTCGCAAGTGAAAGGCGGGCGGTTTCAATAGGCAACCTGAAAACGAGCGAAGCTAAAACGGCATTTATAAAGATTTTCAGGCTGCCTATTCTTTGCCAGCGCACGGCTTGCCAGCAAGCCGTAGGGGCGCGGGGAACGTTTCAGGCTGCCCAAGCAAGCGCGCCCGCGTTGAAGCAGCCTGAAAAATCAATCCATCCAGTAAAAAACCGTTTGGCTCAATACCAAGCGGTTTTGTTTTTTCAGGCTGCCTTTGATGATTAGAGGCAGCCTGAAATCGTGGCAAACCAGCGGCAAATAAAACAGCGGCGGCTCGCCACCCAATGGCTGATGAAACAGAATGCTTGTAGGTCGGGCATTTATGCCCGACAAACTTAATACGCCACTCAAAACGTCGGACATAAATGCCCGACCTACTTAGATTTTGCCAACGTTTTAGCGTGTAGGACTGGCAACTCATTGCTCACCATACAGAGGCAGCCTGAAAACCAATCTATCCAGTAAAAAACCGTTTGGCTCAATACCAAGCGGTTTTGTTTTTTCAGGCTGCCGCCTATCCCCGCCGCAATGCCCGCCCGAAAACGCAAATTTACGTTAATATCCCACTTCCCTAACCCAACCAAAGGCTCCCCCATGCCCGCCCCCCTCTCCCCGCAGCCCACCACCATCACCATCCAAGACCAAACCCCAGCAGGCAAAATCTTGCACGAATTGTTTTTAAAATTCAGCACCAACCGCATCAGCGCCGCCGACCTTATCCGCGAGCGCGTGCGCCAAGAAGTCGCCGCCTACAACAACCGCAGCGAAGCAGCCATGCTGCGCCACAGCCTAGTCATCCCCACTTCGCGCGGCGATATTGTGATAGACCCGCACGGCAAAAAACACAAGCCCGTGGATGCCGAGGCGCAAATCGCCATCGCGCTTCAAGCCTTTGAGCAAAACGGCTTTTTTATCCTTGCTGATAACCGCCAGCTAGAAACGCTGGATGAAACCGTGTATCTGCACGAAGGCTTGATTGTGAACTTCATCAAGCTCACGCCCTTGGTGGGTGGCTAGTTTTGCCCCCGCGCCGCCAGAGGCAGCCTGAAAAAACCATTCTGCTATCTCCCATTCGCCCATTTTGCCCAAGCCAACCCTAACCGCAAAGGAAACCCTCATGACCACCCCCTATCAAGGCGACCCCGCCATTTCCGCCGAACAACGTGCCCAATTTGACCAACTGGTTGCCCTGTTGTGCAAAGAGTGGAGCGAAGTTGCTACCACATCCGACTACGACATTGACCCTAAACGCTGTCCCAGCTACGCCAGCGCAGTAGAAAAAGCCGCGCCCGAAGTGCGCGTGAACTTGCTGATTTTTCTGATTGAGCAAATTCGTGGCATAAAATTGCAACAAACCAGAAAATTATTCCAAAATAAAGGCGAAGACCATCAGCTGCATAACTGGGGCACAACCCGCGCAGCCCTTGTTCAAGCCATCGCCCGCAAAACCCTGCCGATGAGCGAAGAAGACATCCGCCGCATCTTTGCCGCCATGTTTGACGAAAACGGATTAGCCCAAAGTGAAGTGAGTTTCTACCCCATCAAATACCTGCTCAACCAAATCAAAAAACAACATCCCAGCCCATCCGAAACCCTAAAAGGCAGCCTGAAAACTGCCCGCGACCAATATCAAAAATTCGCGTCCAAAGGCAATTACTTCCTAGACCGCACCACCATCAGTAAAGTGATTGCCGCATTTAATGAAGCGGCAGGCGATGATGGGCAAGCCGCGTTCCCCAATGATGACGTGTTCGCCGCATACACCAATCCCCAGCTTGCCGCCCTGAGCGCGCCCGAGCAAAGCGCATGGGCAAAAATCATCACGCTTGCCACCACAGCCAACGCCGCCAAGCCCAGCGAAAAATATCTGAAAGACAGCAAAGCGCTGATAGACGAATTGGGCGCGGATAAATTCAAAAAAGTGCTACACGGCTGGATAAACTTTATCCGCACCGCCGACGGCATCGTAACCGAACGCACGGTTACGCCTTATTACGGCGAAAGCTACACCTATCCCGAAACCCACTTCCCCATTCAAAACGCCAACCAAACCGTATTCAAAGGCTTGGTATGGATGTGCGCCCATTTCCACGACACCGCCACGATTAGCGCCATCGCCGATTTAGCCTTGCACAGCTACGAAAAAGTCCCCGATGTAGGCGCGCGCTACCAAGCCATCGGCAACGCCTGCTTTTATGCGCTCTATCGCTCCAAAGGGCTGGACGGCATCGCCCAGCTCACGCGCCTGCGCCTGCGGATTAAATTCAGCAACGCGCAAACCGCCATCAGCAAATATCTGGATGCCGCCGCTGCCGAGCGCGGCGTAAGCCGTAGCCAAATTGAAGACATGGCGGTGGACGACTTTAAGCTGCACAACCACAGCCGCGACTATGCCTTTAACGACTACACCTGCCGCCTAGCGATAACAGGCGTGGGCAAAAGCGAGCTGTTGTGGTTTAAGCCCGATGGCACGCCGCAAAAAACCGTGCCCAGCTTCGTAAAAGACGACTTTGCCGCCAAGCTGAAAAAAATCAAAGCCACGCAAAAAAATCTAAACGCCCAGCTCACCGCCCAGCGCGACCGCCTAGACCAAATGCTGCGCTCCGAGCAGCGCATCAGCCGCGAGCACGCCGAGCAGTATTACTGGCAACACGGGCTAATGTCGTATCTCACCCGCTCGCTCATCTGGCAGTTTTTCCAAAACGAAAACGATGAAAACAGCATCGCCGCCCT
>CAUVGV010000018.1:0-18240 GCA_963551505.1 uncultured Kingella sp. | reverse complement strand
AAGCAGATGCGCTAACCGGGCTGCGCTACGCCCCGACTGAAAGATGCGCATTATAGAAACACGCACACACACAGTCAAGCAACAAAACCACAATCCACCCAACCCGCCTTGTTTTTATTCAAAATATTTTTCAACGCCGTTTATCTGCCTCAACAAATCCGCCCATCATTTCCCGTATGCCGTCCAAATAATCGTATAATCTCGCCCGTTTCCATTTTCATTTTTGTTTCAAACAACCACCCACGAGTGAACGCCATGAAAATCTCCGCCCATTTTGACGCAGGCAGCATCATCGTAACCGATTTATCCAATCCGTCGCACATTCGCTTGGCTTTGCGCCCCGACACCGCCGCCGACTTCAAACAATGGTTTTATTTCCGCCTGCAAGGCGCAGCGTACACCCATTGCATCATGCACTTTGAAAACGCCGCCGATGCCGCCTATCCCGAAGGCTGGGATGGCTATCAAGCCGTTGCTTCTTACGACCGCCAAAACTGGTTTCGCGTGCCCACGCAATACGAAAACGGCGAGCTCATCATCAACCACACGCCGCTTGCCAACAGCATTTATTACGCCTACTTTGAGCCTTATTCCAGCGAGCAGCATTTGAACTTGCTGGGCGAAGCGCAGGGCAGCGGCTTGTGCCAGATAGACGATTTGGGCAGCACCGTGCAAGGGCGCGACATCAATCTTTTGACCATTGGCAACCAAGTGGACAGCGATTTGAAAATCTGGGTGATTGCGCGGCAGCACCCCGGCGAAACGATGGCGGAATGGTTTATGGAGGGCTTTTTGTCGCGCCTGCTTGACCATCAAGACCCCACGGCGCGCAAATTGTTAGACAAAGCCACGTTCTACATTGTGCCAAATATGAACCCCGATGGCGCGGCGTTGGGCAATTTGCGCACCAACGCCGCAGGCGCAAACCTAAACCGCGAATGGCAAAACCCCAGCATAGAGCGCAGCCCCGAAGTGTTTTTTGTGCGCGAGAAAATGCACGAAACGGGCGTGGATTTGTTTTTGGACATCCACGGCGATGAAAGCATCCCTTATATTTTTGTGGCGGGCACGGAAGGCGTGCCGAACTACACCAGCCGCATCGCCGCGCTGGAAACGCTGTTTAAAACGGCTTTTCAGGCTGCCTCGCCCGATTTTCAAACCGTGTATGGCTATGAAAAAGACCATTTTGGCGATGCCAATTTAACCCTTGCCACTAATTATGTGGGCAACACGTTTGGCTGCTTGGCGTACACGCTGGAAATGCCGTTTAAAGATAACGACAATTTGCCCGATGATGATTTTGGCTGGAATGGGCAACGCTCGCTGCGCTTGGGCGAAAGCATATTGAGCGCGGTGCTGGCGGTGGCGGAAGAGTTGCATCACGAAAGTGAATAACGCGCGAAAGGCAGCCTGAAACGGCAAATTTCGTTTTCAGGCTGCCTTTAAGCGGCTTGTTTAACCAATGCGCTCCCTAGAACACACAAACAAAAATCGCGCCGAAAACGCCGTTTAACAAACCCATAGGCAGCCTGAAAACAAAAAATACGTTTCAGCAAAACCCCCTCCAACCCATTTTCAGGCTGCCCTCCGTTTAACCCCAAAACCACACAAACCATGACCACTCAACCCATCCCCCAACACGAACTGCTGCGCGAAAAATCGCTGCTCAAAACCCTCACCGTAGCCGACTGGCTGTTTGCCGCCTGCATCATCGCCATTGGCGTGCTTATCCAAATCAAACTGCCGCACCACATGGACATTTACGAAACCGTTATCCTGTGGGTAAGCGTGCTGATTGCCACGGGCTTGGGCTGGTTTTTCAAACCGATGCGCTGGTTTATCATCGGCGGCGTGTTGGCAGGCTACGCCGCCGTTGGGCTGTATGACGGCAACATCGCCAATGGACACGAGCAAAGCGGCAAATTTTTCCTGCGCTATCTATTGAGCAGCCAATCCGCGATTATGTGGCAATGCGCCCTAACCGTGTTTGCCTTCGCCGCCTATCTGGTGGGCACGCTCACCGCATGGCGGCAACAAAAAAGGCAGCCTGAAACGCCCATCAGCAGCAATGTGCTGCTCAAAATCGCCAGCGATTTGGCTTGGGCAGCCGCCTTTATGGGCTTTGTGGGGCTGCTGGTGCGCTGGCACGAAAGCTATCTGCTGCGCCCTGATGCAGGGCATATTCCCGTGTCCAATTTGTATGAAGTGTTCATCCTGTTTATGGTGATTACGGGCTTGATGTATCTGTATTACGAGCGCAAGTTCGCCATCCAAAAGCTCGGCGTGTTTGTGTATGCCCTGCTGTGCGGCTTGGTTGGCTTTACCCTGTGGTATAGCCTATCGCGCGGCGCGCACGAAATCCAACCGCTGATTCCCGCGCTGCAATCTTGGTGGATGAAAATCCACGTGCCCGCCAACTTCATCGGCTACGGCGCGTTTTGCATGGCCGCCGCGTTTGGCGCAGCCGAACTCATCGCCCTACGCGGCAGCAAATTTTTGCCCGATGCGGCGCAAATTGAAGAAGCCATGTATAAAGCCATCGCCGTGGGCTTCCTGTTTTTCACCATCGCCACCATTCTCGGCGCGCTGTGGGCCGCCGACGCTTGGGGGCGCTATTGGAGCTGGGACCCGAAAGAAACATGGGCGTTTATCGTGTGGCTGAACTACGCCGTTTGGCTGCACATGCGGCTGGTGGCGGGCTGGCGCGGCAAAGTGCTGGCTTGGTGGGCGGTTATCGGGCTGTTTATCACCGCGTTTGCCTTTGTGGGCGTGAATATGTTTTTGTCGGGGCTGCATTCGTATGGCGGCTTATGAACGAGTAGAGGCAGCCTGAAAACAGAGGCAGCCTGCGTAGCGAAGCAGCGTTGCGAAGCTAAAATCAATCAGCGCAGAAACCCAAAAGGTACGGATTAGCCCCGTACCTTTTTTATCTTGTGTTATGATGCTGCCATCTAAATCCAAACAGGAAAACCATCATGCAAATGAGCAGCCGCATTGATATGAAAATAGACCCCGAAACCAAGCAATTAGCCGAACGCGCCGCCGCTGCTTGCGGGCAAAGTTTAAGCGGCTATTTGCTGGCGTTAATCCGCAAAGACGCGCCCAAAGTGCTTTTCGAGCAACAGCAAATCACGCTGACCAACCGCCAATATGACGACTTTATCCGCGCCTGCGAAACCTGCAACGAAGAATGGGCGTTATCAGAAAAACTCGCCCAAGCAGCGGCGCAATTAGATGAGCAAGGCTTCACATGGCGTTGAGCAACCAATTTGAGCCGCTAGATAAAACCCAGCACAACATCAAAGCTTTCCGCTGCGGCAAGCCTGTGATGGATGAATTTTTGCATCGCTACGCCGCCAAAAATGCCCAGCTCGGATTAAGCAAAACTTGGGTGCTCCCCGATAGGCAGCCTGAAACGGGCAAAGCCGCCATCGCCGCGTATTACACCCTGTCTTTATTGTCCATCGCGCCCGAGCAATTGAACGATGGCAAGAGTTTACCGCGCTACCCCGCCCCCGTTACTCTGCTGGCGCGATTAGCCGTTGCCAGCAATTATCAAGGCAAAGGGCTGGGCACAACCGCCCTGCTAGCGTCGTTGATGCAAGCGGTTAAAGCCAGCGATAACGGCTTGCCCACCTACGCCGTTGTGTTAGATGTGTTGGATGAAGCCGCGAGGGCGTTTTATCAACAATTTGCGTTTTTCAAACCGCTGGATGATGCGGGAATGCGGCTGTTTGTGCCGATGCGCGTGTTAAAGAAACAATTTCAAGCAGCCTGAAAACAGAGGCAGCCTGCGTAGCGAAGCGGAGTTGCGAAGCTAAAACCACTCCCCCTTTTCAGGCTGCCTTATTTGTAAAATTTACCCGCCTACCCCGCCAAATTCCGCTATGATATGCCCTTTCAACACCAGCAAAGGACCAGCCTATGCGCCGCATTACTGCCCTACTCATCAGCCTTTGGCTCGGATTTCACCTTAGCGTCGGGTGCATCGTCGCCCCCCTCGTTTCCAACCACCTCAACACCTCAGACAGCGGCAAAGCCCTTGCCGACACCCTTTCAGGCAGCCTCTTTCACATCGCCAACCTCTTCACCCTTGCCGTTTGGCTCATCGTTTATTTCACCGCCCGCAGCGACAACCGCATGGCGTATCACAAATCCCGCACCCCCTTTTGGGCGGGCGCGCTGCTGCTGCTCACCGCCGTCAACGAATGGCTCATCACCCCCGTGGTCGCCGCCCTGCGCGCCAATCAAACCAACTGGCTGCACAACATCATCGGCGGACACGTCGGCACATGGAACGGCATCTCCTATCTTGTTTACCTGTTATGCAGCCTGATTGGCTTGGCACTCGCCATCCAACTGCTGCGCCTTGCTAACCCACAACGCTAACCCAGCTTAACCACCATGAACACCCCACTTCTCCCCAGCATCCACAACCCAGACGACCTCAAAAAACTGAACGAAAACCAACTGCCCCAAGTTGCCCAAGAAATCCGCGAACTGCTGCTTGAAAGCATCCAAAAAACAGGTGGGCACTTCGCCAGCAACCTTGGCGCAGTAGAGCTTACGCTTGCGCTGCATTATGTTTACAACGCCCCGCACGACCATCTGGTGTGGGATGTGGGGCATCAAACTTATCCGCACAAAATTCTCACTGGGCGCAAAGACCGCATGGACACCATGCGCCAATACCAAGGCTTAGCAGGCTTTCCCAAACGCTGCGAAAGCGAATACGACGTATTCGGCGTGGGGCATTCCTCCACCTCCATCGGCGCAGCGTTGGGCATGGCGGTTGCCGACAAACTGCATGGCAGCGATGCCCGCAGCGTTGCCATTATTGGCGATGGCGCGATGACCGCAGGGCAAGCCTTTGAAGCGTTGAACAACGCGGGCGATATGAGCGATGTGAACCTGCTGGTGATTTTGAACGACAACGAAATGTCCATTTCGCCCAATGTGGGCGCGTTGCCCAAGCATCTTGCCCGCCATGTGATGCGCGATATGCGCGGCGTGTTGCACGAAATCAAAACCCAATCGGCAAAAGTGTTGGACAAGCTGCCCGCCGTGAAAGAAATCGCCCAAAAAGCCGAGCAAACCATCAAAACCTACGCCAGCGAAAGCGAGCATGTGCAACAAAGCTTGGGGTTATTTGAAAACTTTGGCTTTGAATACACAGGCGCGGTGGATGGGCACAACATCGCCCAGCTGGTACAAGTGTTGCGCGAATTGCGCGGCAAAAAAGGCCCGCAGCTTTTGCACGTCATCACCAAAAAAGGCAACGGCTACAAACTCGCCGAAAACAACCCCGTGAAATACCACGCCGTAGGCAAAGCCCCCGCTGCCGCCAATCCCGATTCAGGCAGCCTGAAAACCGAAGCCAACGCTGCCCAAGCCGCGCCCGCCGCCACGCCGCCCACCTACACCGAAGTCTTCGCCGCATGGCTTGCCGACCAAGCCCAAGCCGATGAACGGCTCATTACCATCACCCCCGCCATGATAGAAGGCAGCGGCTTGGTGGAATTCGCCCGCCAGTTCTCCACCCGCTGCTTTGACGTGGGCATCGCCGAGCAACACGCCGTAACCTTTGCCGCAGGCTTGGCGTGCGCCGATGCCAAACCCGTGGTGGCGATTTATTCCACCTTTTTGCAACGCGCCTACGACCAATTGCTGCACGACGTTGCGCTGCAAAACCTGCCCGTGCTGTTTGCCATAGACCGCGCGGGCATCGTGGGCGCAGACGGCCCCACCCATGCGGGCGTGTACGATTTAAGCTATCTGCGCTGCGTGCCCAATATGGTGATTGCCGCGCCCAGCGACGAGCAAGAATGCCGCCTGCTGCTGTCCACTTGCTATGCGCTCAATCAGCCTGCTGCTGTGCGCTATCCGCGCGGCACAGGCATCGGCGTGAACGTGGTGCGCGATTTGGCAACCGTGCCCGTGGGCAAAGGCATTTTGCGCCGCCAAGGACAAGGCATCGCCCTGATTGCCTTTGGCAGCATGGTGCAACCTGCGCTGGGCATCGCCGAGCAACTCAACGCCACCGTTGCCGATATGCGCTTTGTGAAGCCGCTTGACAGCGATTTGCTGCAACAGCTGGCGCAATCGCATGATTACATCGTTTGCTTGGAAGAAAACGCCGTGCAAGGCGGCGCGGGCAGCGCAGTGCTGGAAAGTTTAGCGTTTTCAGGCTGCCTCAAACCCACGCTGCTGTGCGGCATCCCCGACATCGTTACCGAACACGGCGACACGGCGTTGCTGATGGATAAAATGGGCTTGTCGGAACAAGCGTTGTTAAAACGCATTGAAGATTGGGTGGCGGCGCAGGCAAAGGCAGCCTGAAAATAGAAATACACGCCAAAACGAAAGGCAGCCTGAAAACGGGGATAGGGTTTTCAGGCTGCTTTTATCATGCGTGGCAAAGCAGTAGGTTGAGCATTTATGTCCGACAAACACGGATAAATTTTAAAACGTCGGGCATAAATGCCCGACCTACACCCCTCCACACACAAAGGCAGCCTGAAAAACCAAATCCCGCTTTTCAGGCTGCCTTTGCTTCACTCTGCGCTTGGTAATCCCGCTTCACGCCGCTTCATCGCCCACCAACCTATCCATCAGCGCATCAAACTCGGCAACAAGGTTTGGCTCAATATGCGGGCGCAACAGGCTCAATGTGCGATACACGCCACGCGCTTTCACTTCTTCGGCACGCAGCGAATCGCGCCCGTTGATGGAGCCGTCAAAGTCAAACCAATATTTGCCCACCAGCCACATATTCACGGTTAAATCTTTCACGCCACGGTCGTCGATGTGAATCAGCCCTTTGTCGCGCAGCATGCCAAACAGCTTGGTTGCCAGCGGGGCAAATTGGTTTTGCGTGAATTGGTTATGCTCGCCCAGCAGCGTTTTGCTGCGGTTAAGCAGCGCGTTCACATCGCTAAACAAAAAGCGGTAATCCCACAAAATATTGTACAGCCCTTTCATATACGCCACTGTGCCTTCAATGCCATCGGGCAGCTCGGTTTTGCCCAGATAGTCCAGCAGCTCTTGGCGATAGCGTTTGAAAATTTGCACGATGATTTCGTCTTTGTTGGCAAAGTGGTAATAGAGATTGCCTGGGCTGATGTTGAGGTGGCTGGAAATATGGTTGGTGCTGATGTTGCGCTCGCCGTGTTCGTTGAACAGCATCAGGCTGGCATCGATGATTTTGGTGTAGGTGCTGGTGCGGGGTTCTTTACTCATGGGGCGCTCGCTAATATTTTGTTTGGAAAAGAAAATAGCGCGATTATATAAGATTTTAGGCAGCCTGAAAACGCGAAGCCAAAACGCAATGCGAAACGTTTTGGCTTCTTGGCAACGATCGGCGCGGGTTTTCAGGCTGCCGCATCAATCCCAATGCGGTTCAAGGTTCGGCTCGGGCTCTAATTGGATGTGGAATTTTGCCCACACCGCTTGGCAGACAAAATCTGACAAATCTTGCACATCTTGCGCGCTGGCGTGGTTTTTGTTTACCAACACAAGGGCTTGCTTGTCGTGCACCGCTGCGCCGCCGATTTGTTTGCCTTTCAAACCGCATTGGTCAATCAACCAACCTGCGGCGAGTTTCAGGCTGCCATCGGCTTGCGGATAGCTGGGCATATTGGGATATTGTTGCTTAATTTGCGCGGCGTGTTCGGCGGAAACGATGGGGTTTTTGTAGAAACTGCCTGCGTTGCCCAGCTCGGCGGGGTCGGGCAGCTTGCTGCGGCGGATGTGCATGATAGCTTGGGCAACTTGGGCGGCGGTGGGCGTTTGGTTGCCGTGTTGCGCGGCAAGCGTGGCGGCAAGGTCGCCGTATTGGATTTTGGGTGTGAACGTTTCGTCCAGCGCGAAGGTTACGGCGGTGATGACGTAGCGGCGTTTGCCTTGCTGTTTAAACAGGCTTTCGCGGTAGCCAAATTGGCATTGGGCGTTGGTAAGCGTGATGAAATTTTGTGTTTCTAAATCAAAGCATTGCACGTTTACAATACAGTCTTTCACTTCCACGCCATACGCGCCGACATTTTGCACGGGGGCGGCGCCGACTGTGCCTGGAATCAGGCTGAGGTTTTCCAGCCCGCTGAGCCCCAGCGCGAGGGTGTGTTGGATAAAGTCGTGCAGGATTTCGCCCGCTTGCGCTTCAATGTGTGCGACGCCGTTTGCGCGATGGGTTTCGCGGATGCCGCGCGTGGCGATGTGTACCACCAATGCGGGATAGTCGCGCGTGAACAGGGTGTTGCTGCCTCCGCCGAGCCAGCAGACGGTTTGGCGGTCGTATTCGGGCAGTTGGCACAGGGCGGGCAGGTCTGCACTGTCGGTAAGCTCAATATAATGCGCGGCGGTGGCGGGCAGGGCGAAGGTGGTGCGGTTAATCAGCGGGTGGTGATGTTGGAGGGTGAACATGGGTTTCAGGCTGCCTGAATGGAAAAGGGCGCATTATAGCGGGTTATGGGAGTGGGATGGTTTTCAGGCTGCCCTTGCATATAGTGGGTAATCCAGTTAAAGAAATCGGCGGAAATTTCAAAATGCCCATAGCGCAGCAGGCTGGCATAGTGTTTCCATTCGCTATGCTGGCGGGCAATGTCTAGCGGGCAATCGCGCACGATTGGGGCATACGCCACATTGCGGCGAAACGGGACAAAGGTTGCGCTCATCTGAAATGGGTAGGCTTGGTCGTCCACAATTTGCCCGAAGGCGGTAAAGGCTTGTAATTTTTCGTTGCCGTCTAAACGAATTTTGGGGCTGTAATACAGCAGCCAGTCGCCGCGTTTCATGCGGTTGAGCGGGGCGGCTTTGCCGTGGCACACTTGGCAAAAACCGCCTGCCACGCCGCGTAACACGTGTTCTTGGGAAACCGTGCCAATCCAGTATTTCATGCTTGCTCCTGCGGTGGGGTGGATGGAAAACGGCGTTTCAGGCTGCCTTTTAGGGTTGATTGAAGTTGCGATGATACGGCGTTGCCGCCTTGTCTCATTTTTCTAATCAACCCTAAAAGGCAGCCTGAAAACCGTGTTGCGATGATACGCGCGGGGTGTGTCAGTTTGTGTCAGCAGTCTTTGGCGCGGATGTTTTCGCGTTGCTGCCATTGGCGCAGCAAGAGTTCGTGCGGCGTGGGGCTGGGGCTGCCAAGGGCGATGCTTTGGATGCGGTCGCAGCGGAAATGGCGGAAGTCTTGCCGTTGCTCGCACCATGCGGCCAGCAGGCGCACTTCGGGGAAATAGCCCAGCGCGATGGGCTGGATTTGGCGGCGGCTGGGGTTGCCGTGTTGGTCGGTGTAGCCGATGATAAGGCGGCGGTTTTCGCGCAGGGCTTGGCGGATGGGGGCAAGGGCGCGGATTTCTGCTTCTCTGTATTGCGGTGCGGGGCTGATGGAGAATTGCGCGTTGGCGGCGGTGTGGGCAAGCCACGGCGGCAGCACGCTGCGGATTTTGGTGAGCGCGTTTTCGGCGGCTTGGGCGAGAGATGGCTCGGTGTTGCGGGCTGCCCAGCGGATGCCGATGATGATGGCTTCTAGCTCACTTTGGCTAAACATTAATGGCGGCAGTTGGCTGTGGTCGCTGTGCAGTTGGTAGCCGATGCCTGCTTCGCCGCGAATGTCTGCGCCTTGCGCGCGCAGGGTGTTGATGTCGCGGTAAAGCGTGCGCGGGCTGATGTTTAACTCGGCGGCAAGCGCGGCGGCGGTGGTGGGGTGTTTGCGGTGGCGCAGGGTGTGCAGCAGTTGCAGTAGGCGGGTGGATTTGGTCATGGGATTTTTAGAACCTGTATTCACTCTTTTCATAAGCAGATTTTATGACATAAAAGCGCGGATACAAGGCAAAAAGCGCAGTAAGGTTGAACATCTTACGAGCATTTTTAACGCGGTAGCCGCGTTTTTAGGGCGTAAAAGATGCCTATGGAAAGAGTGAATACAGGTTCTTAAATGTTAAGTTGAATCGGTTGTTCATCAAATGGGATTTTTCGTGGATTGAGCAACGCCTATCATGCGCCCATCTTCATTTTCAGGCTGCATCCATCATGTTTCTCTTGTTGATTATGGCATATCGCGCTTACCGCAACCGCACCAAAGCGGCTTAACAGTTTGCGCGCGTGCTTAACCCGTTTCAGGCTGCCTCTGCCCTATTCTATCGCCCGCGCCCGCCGCTGCCATCCGCCCCTATCGCACCGCGAAAGGCAGCCTGAAACCGCATAATCCCTTATAATCCGCCCTTTCTCCTTATTCCCCTGTAAACATTATGACCGAATCCATCACGCTTGCCCCGCGCCAGCTTAAAGCGCGTAACACCGTTGCCCTACCCGGTTCAAAAAGCATCAGCAATCGCACGCTGCTGCTGGCGGCGTTGTCCGACAACGCTTGCGAAATCCGCTCGCTGCTCAAATCAGACGACACCGACCGCATGCTAGAAGCCCTTGCCACGCTGGGCGTGAAGCTGGAAACCACGCCATCAAGCAGCCTGAAAATCATGGGCAGCGGCGGCGCATTCCCTGTAAAACACGCCGATTTGTTTTTGGGCAACGCGGGCACAGCGTTTCGTCCGCTCACCGCCGCGCTGGCGATTTTGGGCGGCGATTACCATTTGCACGGCGTGCCGCGTATGCACGAGCGTCCGATTGGCGATTTGGTGGACGCGCTGCGCGTGGCGGGGGCGCGGGTGGATTATTTGGGCAACGCGGGCTTTCCGCCGCTGCGCATTCACGAGCGCACGGATAACGGCGTGCGCCAGATTCCGATTAAGGGCAATGTGTCCAGCCAATTTCTCACCGCGCTGTTGATGGCGTTGCCGCTCACAGGCGAAGCGTTTGAAATCCGCGTGGCAGGCGAGCTGATTTCCAAGCCGTATATTGATATTACTTTGAATTTAATGAAACAATTTGGCGTGAACGTGGCAAACCAATCGCACCAAGTTTTCAGGCTGCCGCCAAACGCCCGCTACCACGCGCCGCAGGTGGTGAACGTGGAAGGCGATGCGTCTAGCGCCAGCTATTTTTTGGCGGCGGGCTTGATTTCAGGCTGCCCCGTGCGCGTAACAGGCTTGGGGCGGGGCGCGATTCAGGGCGATGTGGCGTTTGCGCATGAATTGGCGAAAATCGGCGCATCCGTGCAATGGGGCGATGATTTTATTGAAGTGTCCCGCGCGGCGGGGCAGGCGGTGCTGCCGTTTAACTTGGATGCCAACCACATCCCCGATGCAGCGATGACGCTGGCGGTGGTGGCGTTGGCAACGGGCGCGCCGTGCCACATCCGCAATATTGCTTCTTGGCGCGTGAAAGAAACCGACCGCATCACCGCGATGGCAACCGAATTGCGCAAGCTGGGCGCAACCGTGCGCGAAGACCCCGATGCCATCCACATCACACCGCCCGCCGCGCTCACGCCCAATGCCGCCATTGACACCTACGACGACCACCGCATGGCGATGTGTTTCTCGCTGGTGTCGCTGATGGGCGTGCCCGTTATCATCAACGACCCCAAATGCGTGGGCAAAACGTTTCCGCAGTATTTTGAAGTGTTTAACGCATTGAGCGCGTAGTTATAGAGGCAGCCTGAAAGTTCGTTTTCAGGCTGCCTTTCCACTATATCCCCCCTTTCTCCACCCACCCCAAAGGTCTCCCCATGAACCAACCCCTCTCCGCCGCCCTCCTCGCCGCATTGGCAGCCCCAGCGTTTGCCGCCCCCGCGCAACAAACCGAGTTGCCCCGCTTCCCTGCGCCCCAAAACCTCAACTTCGCCCAAGTGCAAGGCAAAAACCAATCGTTTGAACTAAACGGGCAAACCATCCGCTACCGCGCCTTTGAAAACATTGTGTACGTTTTAAAACCCACCGACAGCCGTTATCAAACGATGAACGTTTACATCCCCGAAGCCTACTTTTCAGGCGGCAGCATTGATGGCTACACCGCGCACACCGCCCCCATCTTCTTCCCCAATAACATCGGCGGCTATATGCCCGCCACCGCAGGGCAGCCTGAAAACGACCAACGCGCAGGCGGCAAGCCCAACGCCATTATGGTTGCCCTATCCAAAGGCTACGTAGTCGCCAGCGCAGGCGCACGCGGGCGCACCGAAGCCAACGGGCACGCCCCCGCCGCCATCGTCGATTTAAAAGCCGCCGTGCGCTACCTCAAAGCCAACGACCAAGCGATGGCAGGCGATGCCAACAAAATCATCAGCAACGGCACATCCGCAGGCGGCGCACTTTCCGCCCTGCTGGGCACCAGCGGCGGCGGCAAAGACTACGAACCCTATTTGCGCCAACTGGGCGCAGCCCGCGCCGACGACACCATTTTCGCCGTATCCGCCTATTGCCCGATTACCAACCTAGAACACGCCGATGCCGCCTACGAATGGCAGTTCAACGGCGTAAACGACTATCAAAAAATAGACATCACCATGCTGGATTACAACGTAGAACGCAAGCTGGTAAAAGGCACACAAACGCCCGCGCAAATCCAGTTTTCAGGCAGCCTGAAAGCCCTGTTCCCCGCTTATGTAAACAGCCTCAAACTCAAAAACGCGCAAGGCACGCCAATGACTTTGGATGCCAACGGCAACGGCAGCTTCAAAACCCAAATAGAAGCCATGCTGCTGCAATCCGCGCAGCAAGCGTTAAACAGCGGCAAAGATTTATCCGACCAAACATGGCTCACCATCCAAAACGGCAAAGCCATCGCCGCCGATTTTGCCGCCTATGCCCAGTTTGTAGGACGACAAAAAACCGCGCCCGCGTTTGACGGCGTAGATTTGTCCACAGGCGAAAACCAGCTTTTCGGCGACGCGCGCACCGACAAAAACACTTCACCGAATTTAGCTTAAAAAACAGCACCGTTGCAGGCAGCCTGAAAGCCGATGCCCACACCATCAAACTGATGAATGCCATGAACTACACCAACCCCACGCAGCACTACCGCATCCGCGTAGGCGAAAACGACCGCGACACCTCGCTGGCGATTGGCTTGCTGCTGGCGCTGAAACTGCAAAACAGCGGCAAAAACGTGGACTACGCCCTGCCGTGGGGGGTGCCACACAGCGGCGATTACGATTTAGACGAACTGTTTGCATGGATGAAAAGCGTGGCGATGAAGTAAGCACGCATCAAGGCAGCCTGAAATGTGCTGTGCTTCATTTTCAGGCTGCCTATGCCCCCGCAAAAGGCAGCCTGAAACGGTATAATCCCCCGCCATTGCCATCCCCCAGCCCCCCTTTTCAGGCTGCCCACCATGACACTCAACCAAATCACCTTAATCGGCGTAGGACTAATCGGCGGCTCATTCGTGCTGGATTTAAAACGCCACCGCCTCGCCCGCACCATCATCGGCATAGACACCAACCCCACCAACCTAGACCGCGCCCTAGAACGCCGCGTGATAGACCGCGCCAGCAGCCAAATCACCCCCGCCGCCATCCAAAACAGCAACCTCGTGCTTATCGCCACCCCCGTTGCCACGCTGCCCGCCATCTGCCAAGCCCTCGCCCCCATGTTATCGCCGCACACCATCATCAGCGACGTAGGCAGCACCAAACAATCCACCCTCGCCGCCTTCGCCCAACATCTGCCGCAGCACTATCCCCGTTGCATCGCCAGCCACCCCATCGCAGGCTCCGACCGCAGCGGCGCGCTAGCCGCCCAATTCGGGCTGTATCAAGGCAAAAAACTCATCCTCTGCCCACACGCGCAACAAGACACAGCCAGCCTAAACACCATCGCCCAGCTATGGCAAAACATCGGCGCACAAGTCCACACCATGCCCGCCGCCGAACACGACCAAATCTTCGCCGCCGTGTCCCACTTCCCCCACCTGCTCGCCTTTGCCTATGTGCACCAAATGCTAGACCACCCGCAAGGCGCGCATTACCTAAACTTCGCAGGCAGCGGCTTTCGCGATTTCACCCGCATCGCCGCCAGCAGCCCCAAAATGTGGCGCGACATCGCCCTTGCCAACCGCGACAGCTTGCTGCAACTGATCAGCGAACAAAAACACCAGCTGGAAAAACTAGAACGCAGCCTGAAAAACCGCAACGCGCAAGAATTGCACGACTATTTTCAGGCTGCCCAACAGTTGCGCGAAGAGTGGGGCGACACGCATTAGCGGCAGCCTGAAAACAAGATTTACACCATTTTCAGGCTGCCTAAAATCTTCACAATCCATTACAATCCCACCCCATCCCCCCACCCCGAAAGGACACCCCATGACCTCCAAAATCGCCATCCTACGCGGCGACGGCATCGGCCCCGAAATCATCGCCCAAGCCGTGCGCGTGTTAGACAAACTCATCGAACAAGGGCTGGACGCGCAATACCAATACGCCCCGCTCGGCGGCGAAGCCTATGACCAATACGGCGCGCCCTACCCCGAGTTCACGCAAAACCTCTGCCGCGCCGCCGATGCCGTGCTGCTGGGCGCAGTCGGCTCGCCGCAATACGACACGCTGGAACGCCCATTGCGCCCCGAGCGCGGGCTGCTCGCCATCCGCAAAGACCTCAACCTCTTCGCCAACCTGCGCCCCGCCATCCTGTATCCCGAACTCGCCAACGCCTCCACGCTCAAACCCGAAGTCGTCGCAGGGTTAGACATCCTTATCGTGCGCGAGCTCACGGGCGACATCTACTTTGGCGAACCGCGCGGCATCCGCACGCTGGAAAACGGCGAGCGCGAAGGCTTCAACACCATGCGGTACAGCGAAAGCGAAATCCGCCGCATCGCCCATGTGGCATTTCAGGCTGCCCAAAAGCGCAACAAAAAAGTGTGCAGTGTGGGCAAAGCCAACGTGCTGGAAACCACCGAGCTGTGGCGCGAAGTGTTTGATGAAGTGGGCAAACAATACCCCGATGTGGCGCTGAGCCACATGTATGTGGACAACGCCGCCATGCAGCTGGTGCGCGCGCCCAAACAGTTTGACGTGATTGCCACGGGTAACATTTTTGGCGACATTTTGAGCGACCAAGCCTCCATGCTCACCGGCTCCATCGGTATGCTGCCCTCCGCCTCGCTGGACGAACACGGCAAAGGGCTGTACGAACCCTCGCACGGCTCCGCGCCCGACATCGCAGGGCAAAACCAAGCCAATCCGCTGGCAACCATTTTGTCGCTTGCCATGCTGCTGCGTTACAGCCTGAATGACGAGGCGCGGGCGCAGCAAGTGGAAACCGCCGTGCAGCGCGTGTTGGAACAAGGCTACCGCACAGGCGATATTTTTGAAGACGGCATGAAGCGCGTATCGTGCAGCGAAATGGGCGATGCGGTGCTGGCAGCGTTGTAAGCTGTGTTTACGCCGTAAACAGAGGCAGCCTGAAAATAAGTTTTCGCCGTATCACGCCATTACCCCATTTTCAGGCTGCCTCAATCACACCATCCACCCTATCCCCCAGCCCGTTTCAGGCTGCCCACCCACCCCAAAAGGAATCCCACCATGAAAAAACTGCTGATTACCGCCCTGCTCGCCGCCGCATTCGCCGCCCAAGCCGCGCCGCAAGCCAGCACAACCACCATCCCCACCGCAGCCGCCGAAGTTGCCCGCCAATCCGAAGCCGATACCACCTACCTTGTTGCCAAAGCCGAAACCCGCACCCTCGCCTACTACGATGCCGAGGGCAACGAAGCCCCGCAAGCCAGCGCAGGCGGTTACTATCGTATGCTGCTGGGGCGCACCGCCGAGGGCAAAGCCGTGGTGCAAGACTTCTACCAAGACAGTAAAACCAAACAGATTGACCCCGTTGTCATCCCCGATGATAAAGACCTGAAAAACTTTGATGCCTTTTCCGCCGCTGATGGGCGCATGGTTTGGTACACGCCCGAGGGCGAAGTGAAAGCATTTCAAGACATTAAAAACCACAAAAGCATCGCATCGGGACGCTACGAAAACGGCAAACTCGCGCTCAAAACCGAAGACATCGGCAATACATTGCGCATCCAGCTTTATCACGACAACGGCAAGCTCGCCTTTGACGGCTCAGGCAGCTACGACGACAGCCAAAAAGTAAAATTCAAAATCATCAGTCGCACAGGCAAAGTGCTCGCCGACAGCGAGAAGAAAATCAAAGCCACAGGCAAAAACGCCGAAGAAGCCGCCAATATCCTGCTGCGCGTGCAAAAATTAAACGATTGATTGCTCCCGCAGTTAAAACGTTTTCAGGCTGCCTATCACCAACAGCAAAGGCAGCCTGAAAACCCTTTCCCTGCCTATGCAGCAGTTTGCCCCCCTTATTACCAACCTTGTTCACACCCCCAACCCCATTTCAGGCTGCCTCTAAACCATGCTAGAAGGCAGCCTGAAAACATCATTCCGCGTAGCCCAAACCATCCCATCAACCCAAACCGCCATGCTTTTTGACCTCACCCGCTATTCCCCCGCCGAATTTAAACACGAAACCCGCCAACTGCTCGCCCTCGCCCTGCCCATGATGATGGCGCAAATCGCCACCGTCGCCATCGGCGTGGCCGACACCGCCATGTCGGGCGCGGCAGGCAAAGACGACCTCACCGCCGTTGCGCTGGGCAGCTCCGTGTTTTCCACCCTGTTCATCACCTTTATGGGCATCATGGCGGCGCTCAACCCCATCATCGCCCAACAACACGGCGCAGGCGGCACGCACGAAGTCGGCGAAACAGGGCGGCAAGGCATCTGGTTTGGGCTGCTGCTGGGCATCCTCGGCATGGCGATGCTGTTCGCCCTGATTCGCCCGCTGCAAAACTATCTGGACATGAGCGCGCACATCAAAACCATGTTCGCCCAATACCTCGGCATCGTCGCGCTCGGGCTGCCCGCCGCCCTGATATACCGCGCCCTGCACGCCTACGCATCCAGCCTCAACAAGCCCCAGCCAATTATGTGGATAAACTGGGCAGCGTTGTTGCTCAACATCCCCTTGAATTACCTCTTTATTTTCGGCGCAACAGGCACCGCCCATCTCGCCAGCCGTTTTCAGGCTGCCCCATCCATTGTGGCATGGCTCGCCCAACTGCCCATCCCCGCGCTCGGCGGCGTGGGCGCAGGCGTGGCGACCACCATCGTGTTTTGGTTTGCCACCCTCGCCCTCGCCGCTTACATCACCAAAAGCCGCGACCTGCGCCGCTTCGGCTTCACCCAACGCTTCTCCCTGCCCAACTGGCAAACGCAAAAAAATATCGCCCAACTGGGCTGGGCGATTGGGCTGTCTTACTTTCTAGAAGCCAGCCTGTTTAGCTTTATCGTGTGGCTGATTGCTGATTTAGGCGAAACCCACGTTGCCGCGCAGCAAATCGTGTTAAGCGTCAGCAGCGTGATTTACATGATACCGCAAGCCATCGGCTCCGCCGCCACCGTGCGCATCGGCTACGCCATCGGGCGCAAACAATTTGCCCGCGCCCGCTATATTTCAGGCGTTGCCATCGTGTGCGGCTGGATTTTGGGCGCGTGCACCTTAATCGCCCTGCTGGTTTTCAGGCTGCCTGTGGCAAAAATCTACACCCAAGATGCCGCCGTGCTCGCCCTGGCCAGCAGCCTGATTATTTTTGTCGGCATATTTCAAGTGTTTGATTTCACACAATGTATCGCCTCATACGCCCTGCGCGGCTACAAAATCACCCGCGTGCCCATGATTATCCACGCCATCGCCTTTTGGTGCTTGGGGCTGGTGCTGGGCTACATCCTCGCCCACGCAGCCAGCATGGGCATCTACGGCTTTTGGGCAGCGTTAATCATCTCGCTCGCCAGCGCCGCCACCGCCTTGGTGTGGTATTTGGAACAACGCAGCCTGTTGGCGAAACAGGATAGGAAAGTGTGAAAGGTCGTCTTCCAGCACCACGGCAAAAGACTGTGTACCCTCTCGGGCGCGCTGCTGATTTCAAAGGAGATGGAAAACATGGGCATGATGTTTTCGCTGAATTGGCTGCCGCGCTTGCCGTATTTGTCGGCAAATTCGCCGTTGGTGATGGCGGAGGTGGTAACTTGCATGATGGTTCTCCTTGTTTCGGGTTGGACAGTAAGGAGATTTTAGCGGAAAAAGGCCGTCTGAAAACGGGGTTTTGGGTTTTCAGACGGCCTTACAAAGATTTAAAACTGACGATTAGTTGGAAAACTTGGATTTGTAGGTCGGGCATTCATGCCCGACAAATCGTATTTGCAAAAAGTCGGGCATGAATGCCCGACCTACTACTTCGATTTTTGAAAGTGCAGGCTGCTTTCGATAGAGAGAGGTCGTCTGAAAATAGATTTCAGACGACCTTTGATATTCAGTTCCGTTGGGTACA
>CAUVGV010000017.1:0-18623 GCA_963551505.1 uncultured Kingella sp. | reverse complement strand
GTTGCCTGTTGAGATGATTTTTTTGTTCTACTGCTACATTCGCCTAATAACACAATCAAAATCATCAGTAAAAACACTACACCGCACGCTTTAATGATGCTATTTATCCAACGAGAAGCCGTGTTCATTTAATTCGCCTTTGGACGTGTAAACAACACCAACAATCCCAGTACTACATCGCCCACTAGCCAAATTCCGCCAATCATCATCATGGCAATGCCTGTACCAATTGCAGCACCAGCTTGTTGTGCATCAGAGTCCGCAGTAGCAATCGCTTCACTTCCTCCGCCTACTCCGCTAATCATCCACCAAAGCATCAGTACATTAAATAAAATGAATGTCCATTTAATCAGTTTTCCCATAAATGAGCGTGTTGCTTTGCGAAGCTGTGAACCGCAAGACGGGCATTTAAACGCTTGATCACTTACTTGATGGTCGCACTCTGGACAGTTAATTAATGCCATATCAAATCCCTTTAACTAAATTAACGAAAACTTGATAATATAGGCGCAACCTTTACCAATCCACATCAAAAAACGGTGGGTAACTCATCATTTTTTGGGCTAGACAAGCCCTTATTTTATGGAATTAGGCTAATGAATATTAACGATAAAATCCGAACATTGCGCGAATTTAATCATTGGTCGCAAGAAGAAATGGCAGAAAAAATGCAAATGTCCACCAACACTTATGCGCGGTTTGAGCGTGGCGAAACACGCTTGGATTTAAGCAAGTTGCAACGCATCGCCGCTATTTTCCAGCTTGATGTGGTGGATTTGATTGCGAACGAAAAACAAAACCTGTTTTTCCAGATTGGCGATGAAAACCAACAGCATAATACAAACTACAACAATACTTCCGCCGATGTACTGAATGCCGAAATTGAAAAATTGCAACTGATTATTCAACACAAAGACGAACTGTTAGCCCAAAAAGAAAGCGAACTAGCAACGTTTAAAATGATGTTGGAACTGTTGCAGCAAAAAATGAACGATTGAACACCAGTTTTCAGGCTGCCTTGATTTGCTAAGGCAGCCTGAAAATCATTTTAATAAAGCCTAACCATGACTCGCTACGCTCTCACCCTATCCTACAACGGCAGCGCCTTTTTCGGCTTCCAAAAGCAAGCCGCTGGCATCCCCACCATTCAAACCGCGCTGGAACACGCCCTTGCGCAAATTGCGGGCGAGCCCATCGCCATCACCGCCGCAGGGCGCACCGACACGGGCGTGCACGCCACGGCACAGGTTGTCCATTTTGACAGCAGTGCCACGCGCCCGCTCACGGCTTGGGTGCGCGGCGTGAACGCGCATTTGCCCGACGGCATCGCCGTGTTGCACGCCCAAGCGGTTGCCGATGATTTTCATGCCCGCTTTGATGCCTGCGGACGGCGTTATCGCTATGTGCTGCAATCTGCGCCCGTGCGCTCGCCGTTGCTGGTAGGGCGGGCTGGCTGGACGCACTATCCGCTGGATGTTGCCGCCATGCGCCAAGCCGCCGCGCTGCTGTTGGGCGAACACGATTTTTCCAGCTTTCGCGCCGCCGAGTGCCAAGCTAAATCACCCGTGAAAACGATGTATGCGCTGGCGTTTTCAGGCTGCCCTAGCCTCATCAAAATAGATTTTCACGCCAATGCGTTTTTGCATCACATGGTGCGCAATATTGTGGGCGCGTTGGTGTATGTGGGCTGCGGGCGGCTGGCGGTGGGCGAGTTTGCCGCGATGTTTGCCGCGCAAAGCCGCTTAACCGCGCCGCCTACGTTTATGGCGGATGGCTTGTATTTCACGGGCGTGGACTATCCCGCAAAATGGGGCATTAGGCAGCCTGAAATGCCCGAATGGTTGTGAAGTGGTTGATGGGTTTTCAGGCTGCCTCACCATTATCCGAATAACCGCGCCCCGCCCCGCAAATCGGTTTACAATCGCCCTTTCCCCTTTCAGGCAGCCTGAAAACATGAACTGGACATTCAACCCCGTTAGCATCTTGCTGATTATTTTTATCGCGCTGGGTTATTTCAGCAAAAACGGCGCAATTTGGATTTCATCCAGCATCTTGCTGGTGGTGCAGCAAACCGTGCTCACGCGCTATTTGCCGCAAGCCGACCGCCCGCTGATTAGCTTGGGCATTTTGATTTTAACCATCGGCATTCTCTCGCCCTTGGTATCGGGCAAGGTGCAATTGCCGCCTGTTTCCCAACTGTTTGACCTGAAACTGCTGGTTGCCGTGCTTACGGGCATTTTTGTCGCATGGCTGGCGGGGCGCGGCATCGGCGTGATGCAATCGCAGCCCAATCTCATCATCGGCTTGCTGGTGGGCACGGTTATCGGCGTAACCTTTTTCAACGGCGTGCCCGTTGGTCCTTTGATTGCAGGCGGCTTGCTGTCGCTGATTTTTTTTCCATAAAACTTAGGGCTTGTTTGCCAAACCATTTTCAGGCTGCCTTGGGCGGCTTAATCAAACAATCCAAGGCAGCCTGAAAAACGCCACACCATTCATCATTTATCTCACACACATCATCATGCAACTCACCCCCCTATTCCAACCCACTCCGCTCACATCGCTTCCACCGCTCTCGCTCTACATCCACATCCCGTGGTGCATCCAAAAATGTCCCTATTGCGACTTCAATTCCCACAAAATCAAAACCACGCTAGACGAGCGCAGCTACATCCAAGCCCTAATCACCGACCTAGAAGCCGAGCTGCCGCACATCTGGGGTCGCCCGATAGAAACCATCTTTATCGGCGGCGGCACGCCCAGCGTGTTCAGCGCACAAGCGATTGACGATTTGCTATCGGGCATCCGCGCCCGCGTGAAAGTCCAGCCCGAAGCCGAAATCACACTGGAAGCCAACCCCGGCACCTTTGAGCGCGAAAAATTCCACGGCTTCAAAGAAGCAGGCATCAACCGTCTATCCATTGGCGTGCAAAGTTTTAACGATGCCCACCTCGCCGCCATCGGGCGCATCCACAACGCCGCCGAAGCCCACGCCGCCATCCAAGATGCCGTGCAGATTTTTGAGCGCGTGAACATAGATTTAATGTACGCCCTGCCGCATCAAACCCCCGCCCAAGCCCAAGCCGATGCCCAAGCCGCCATCGCCCACGGCACAAGCCACATCAGCGCCTACCACCTCACGCTAGAACCCAACACCCCATTCGGGCACACCCCACCGCAAGGCATCCCCGACAGCGAAGCCGCCCAAGACATAGAAGACGCGGTGCACACCGCCCTAGCCGCCGCAGGCTATGCTCAATACGAAACCAGCGCATTCGCCACCGCCCCCAGCCAACGCGCCCGCCACAACCTAAACTACTGGCAATTTGGCGACTACATCGGCATCGGCGCAGGCGCGCACGGCAAAATCAGCTACCACAGCCACATAGAACGCACCAGCCGCAGCCGCCACCCCAGCGAATACCTTGCCGCCATGCAAACGCAGCCTGAAAACGCCATCCGCCGCGCCCCCATCGCACCGCAAGATTTGGCAGGCGAATTTATGATGAACGCCCTGCGCCTGCTGGACGGCGTGCCCAGCGCATTTTTGCCCGAGCGCACAGGCATCAACGCCGCGCAAATCAGCCGCGCCATCCAAAGCGCGCAGCAAAAAGGGCTGTTGGATGGCAACCCGCTGTATTTCCGCCCTACCGAGTTGGGGCAGCGGTTTTTGAATGATTTGATTGAGTTGTTTTTGTGAACAGAGTGGCGGGTTAGGGCAGCCTGAAAACCAAATGGAGCGGCGATGGCTCGTAGCCAAATCGCGCGTTGAATTAGGCGTTACGCTTCGTTTGCCAAAATGTCGGCGAGCCGTCGGCGTGCCATCGGCTTGCTGACGGATTAACCAAGGCAGCCTGAAAACATTGTTAGCAACTATTTTCGATTTTTCAGACTGCCTATTTCATACAAGCAATATTGGCTAAATGATTGCAGCAAATTGTGTTGTAAACACGATGGCAAGCGCGTAGGGTGTGTGCCGTAGGCACGCACGCGGTGCAAGGATTGAGAGCAGCGTGCGTGGCAAAGCCACACACCCTACTTGTGCCATTATTTATTTGGGCTGAATAGATGCGCTATTGTTGCTTTTCAGGCTGCCTATTTCACACGGACAACATTGGTTAAACAATTAACGCAAATGATTGCTGTAAACACGATGGTGCAGATTAAGGCAGCCTGAAAACGAACGCAGCGCGTTTCGGCGAAGCGAAAACGTTTTTTTAACCGCCATTTTAGGTTTTCAGGCTGCCTCTAAGACTTTGCAAAGGTTGCAGCGTGTAGCAATGGTTGATATTAAGCGGGGTGCAGGGGCTTGCCCCTGCTCGTGGTAGGCGGCGAAACGCCTGCTCTGGCAAAAAACAAGCTGCGTTTCAAGGCAGCCTGAAACGCCATTCCGCCCAACCCAACCCCATTTACGCCATCCATTCACACCCCAAAGCCCATTTTTATCCTGCCCCCCTTTTTCAGGCTGCCTAACCCCCCAAAAAAACCACACCATGACCACCCAACCCACCCCCCACCGCTTTCTCCCCCTGCTCCTTGCCACCGCCGTTTTTATGCAAATGCTGGATGCCACCGTGCTCAACACCGCGCTGCCCACCATGGCAGCCGCTCTGCACGAATCGCCGCTGCAAATGCAATCCGCCGTGGTTTCCTACGCGCTCACGCTCGCGCTGTTGATGCCGTTAAGCGGCTGGTTGAGCGACCGTTTCGGCATCCGCCAAGTGTTTTTTGGCGCGATGCTGATTTTTGTGCTCGGCTCTGCCCTATGCGCCGCCGCCACCAATTTGCCGCTGCTGGTTGCCGCCCGCGTGGTGCAAGGCATTGGCGGCGCGATGATGACCCCCGTGCCGCGCTTGGTGATGGTGCGCGCCTACGACAAAACCCAGCTCATCAGCATGATGAACTATGTGGTGATGCCCGCGCTCATCGGACCGATTATTGGGCCGATTGTGGGCGGCTACTTGGTGGAATACGCTTCTTGGCATTGGATTTTTTTGATTAACCTGCCCGTGGGGCTGGCAGCGGCGTATCTCACGCGCAAAATCATGCCTGATTTTGCGCAAGTTGCCGCGCCGCGCAAGTTTGATTTGGCGGGTTTTTTGTTATTTGGCGCAGGCGCGGTGGGATTGAGCGTGGCGGTGGAAACGCTGCAACGCGCCGATGAAGCATGGCTGGCGGGCGGCTTGATGCTGCTGGGCATCGCCGCGCTGGCGGGCTATGTGTGGCACGCCAAGCGCACCGCCGAGCCGTTGTACGACAAAAATCTGCTCAAAGTGCGCACCTATCGCGTGGGGCTATTGGGCAACCTATCGGGGCGCATCGGCATGAGTTCGCTGCCGTTTACGCTGCCCCTGCTGCTGCAAGTGGGCTTTGGGCACAGCGCCACCGTGTCGGGCTGGGCGTTAGCACCGATTGCCGCCGCGTCTATTTTCGCCAAATCGCTGGTGAAACCGCTGGTTACGCGCTTTGGCTACCGCAAAATGCTGATGAGCAACACCGTCATCATCGGTGCGATGATTATGCTGCTGGCTCTGCCCACCGCCAGCACGCCGCTTTGGCTGCTCACGCCGCTGCTGCTGCTTTTGGGCGCGTGCAACTCCATCCAGTTCACGGGCATGAACACCATCACGCTGGCGGACGTGCGCCCCTATCAAGCCGCCAGCGGCACCAGCTTAATGTCGGTGAACCAGCAGCTTGCCGTGGGCTTTGGCACGGCAATCAGCGCGGCATTACTGCATTACTTCTCCACGCTGCCCGCTCTGGCAGGCAATGTGCAAACCGCGTTTCGCTGCACGTTTTTGGCGATTGGCGGCTTTACCCTGTTTTCAGGTTTGATTTTTGCGCGACTGCATCGGCTGGATGGCGAGAATTTGATTGAGCGGTAGGGGCGGGGCGTGAAGACAAAGGCAGCCTGAAAACGGTATTTTTTGGTTTTCAGGCTGCCTATTGATGCCATGTTGTGCCTGTATGATGCCGTTTCACAATTCAAAAAACAAAAATCGTTTGGTATTAAGCCAAACGTTTTTTTGCTGGATAGATTGCCTTTCAGGCTGCCTAACGCTTCACAAATGTTGAATACTGCTGCCCTCTCCCCTACGTTCAGCCGAACGCAGCATTCTTTTTTCGGGAAAAAGCGTGCGCTTGTTCGACGACGCGCAAAGCGCGGCTAGTTCGCACGCGCCGAAAAAAGGATGCGAAGTGAGGGAAGTTTGGCACAGCCAAACCTGCACGTCGGGGTCGCCTTTCTTTTGTTTACTTTTCTTTGGCGAAGCAAAGAAAAGTAAGTGCCCCGTCGGCATGAGACGCATGGTTAAAGCTACACGAAAAGCCCACCACAAAGCACCAACCTATTTTCAGGCTGCCTTTCCATTACCGCCAAAGACAGCCTGAAATCCAAAATGGCACAATAATGGTTCATCATCAAAATAACGCATTGAATAAACTGTACAGATTCACACCAATATGTCGGCGAGCCGCCGACGCTCCACCCTCAACACAAAGGCAGCCTGAAACCGCTATTTTTGCGTTTTCAGGCTGCCTTCTGCCATTTCTGCCACGCCATCAAATCAACTGCTCCCCCCAATGCAATTTTTGCCGCAAGGTCTTGTAATACTGATAACTATTCGGGTGCAACACGCGCAGTTCGTTGTGGTAGCGGTGGATGATGATTTCATCCATGTTTTGAATGTCCACAAACGATTGCCCATCGTAATGCACGCGCGCGTCGCCCGCTTTGGTAATCAGGATGCGGATTTCGTTGGCATCGCCAATCACAATCGGGCGGTTGGTCATGGATTGCGGGCAAATGGGCACCAGCGTGAGCGCGCGGATGGCGGTTTGCAAAATCGGGCCACCCGCCGCCAGCGCGTAGGCGGTTGAGCCTGTGGGCGTGGACACAATCAAGCCGTCGCTGCGCTGGGTGTACACAAATTCGTGGTTGATAAACACTTCAAATTCAATAATTTGCCCCGCACCGCCGCGCGACAGCACCACATCATTGAGCGCAACGCCGTGATAAATCGCTTCGCCGCCGCGTTGCACGGTGGTTTCCAGCAAAATGCAGTCGTCTGCCAAATAATCGCCCGCCAGCATTTTGCTGAGCTCGGCAACCATATTTTCGCGCGGCACTTGGGTTAAAAAGCCCAAATGCCCTTGGTTTACGCCAATCAGCGGCACGCGATAGGGCGCGGCTTTGCGGGCGGCGGAAAGAAATGTGCCGTCGCCGCCGAGCACCAAAATCAGGTCGCAGTCTTGCCCGATGTTGTCGCTGATGGCGCAAAGTTGCTGGTCGGCTTCGCTGACTAAACCGTTGTCGGCGCAGGGTTTGTCTATCACGATGGCGAGTTGCTGCGCGTGCAAAAAGGCGATGAGGTCGTGAATGATGGGGGCGATGTCGGGGGTGTTGGGGCGGGTGAGGATGCCGATGCGGTGGAATTTGCTGGGGGTCATGGTAAGAGAGTTTTTTTGGTGGGGGGGGATTAGGCAGCCTGAAATAGGGTTGGCGGATGGTTTTTTCAGGCTGCCTTTAAACCATAGCGCACGGTATAGGCAGCCTGAAAATATCTTCCATCCATTCTCAGGCTGAAACCTTTGCAAAATCTAAAACGCTACAAGAAATAGTCAATTCTCCGTCATTCCCGTGCAGGCGGGAATATTGGTTGAGCTAACGCAATGATTTGTTTTTGCATGAGTTTATAAATATTAAGCAAGATTCCCGCCTGCGCGGGAATGACGGCATTTCTTAATTTTTCAGGCTGCCTTAAATAAACGGACTTGCTTTCACCAAACACGCAATATGCGCTTTCGCGCTTTTGGCAAGGCTGGTGAGCTTATAGCCGCCTTCTAGCACCGAAACAATCCGCCCTTCGCTGTGGCGGTTGGCAATCAGCATGATTTTTTTGGTTATCCATTCATAATCGGCTTCCGTTAGGTTCAGATGCCCCAAATCATCGTTGCGGTGGGCATCAAAGCCTGCGGCAAAAAATATCATCTGCGGGCGAAAGCTGGCAAGACGCGGCAGCCATTGCGCGCGCACCACATCGCGAAATTCATCGCTGCCATCGCCCGCTTTCAGCGGCGAGTTAATCACATTGGGGTTGCTGCCCGTAAACGGCACGCCGCTAAACGGATAAAGCGGATGCTCAAACGACGACAACAGCATCACGCGCGGGTCGTCGCGGAAAATATCCTCCGTGCCATCGCCGTGGTGCAAATCAAAATCCACAATCGCCACCCGCGCCAAGCGGTATTCGGCGATGGCGTGCATGGCGGCCACGGCAACATTGTTGATAAAACAAAAACCTGCGGCTTTGTCGGCATGGGCGTGATGGCCGGGCGGGCGGATGGCGCAAAAGGCGTTTTTGGCTTGCTTTTTCATCACCATGTCCACCGCTTTAATGGCTGCGCCAGCGGCATGGCGGGCGGCGGCGAGCGTGTCGTGGCTTAAATAAGTGTCTTCTTCAATTTTCACCGTGCCATTGCTGGGGATTTGGTTTTCTAGGTTATTCAAATATTTGCGGGTGTGCACGCGCGATAGCTGGATGTCGGTTACTTCGGGGGCTTCAATTTTTTGCAGCAAATGCCACAAGCCCGATTTGCGCAACACGCGCTCAATCGCTTCCAACCGCTTCGGGCTTTCGGGATGCTCGCCGTTCACAAAATGGGCAAGGCAGGCGGGCGAAAATATCCACGCCGTGCGCCCTTTAATCGCCAGCAAGCGCAGCAATTTGGCGCGCACAAAACGATACTGCCGCAGCATCAGCATCACGGGAAACGGCGGTTTGGCGGGCAAATGGCTTTTCAGGCTGCCTATTACACGGCGCAAACGAATGCGCGCCCAACGGCGCACTTTGTTTACAAAACGTTTCAGGCTGCCTAAATAAGTTTTGCTGCGAAAAAGCAAGTTCATCGGATTAAGCACGGTGGCGTTCTATTTCAATCCCCACCTCGCGCACATCGGGCAACACGCCCGCCTTGCTCACGCGCAAACGCAGCTGCGGCGTGGGATAGTGTTCAAACACAAGCTGGGCAACAAATTCGGCGAGGCTTTCCAGCAATTTAAAATCGCAATCGGCAAGCTCTTGGCGAATAAGCTGGCACACGTCGCCATAATGAATGGTGTGTTCAATGTTGTCGTCTTGATGGCTGTTGGCGGGCAAAACAATGTCCAAATCCAAGATAAGCGTTTGTTTCTGCTGGCGTTCCCAGTCATACACGCCAATAAGCGTGTCGGCTTTCATGCCGTGTAAGAAAATTTTGTCCATTTACTTAAAGTTCCGTTAAAATATGCGTGATTTTTGTTATTGTAAACGAAAGGCGCGGTGTTTGTATGTTCTTATTCGCATTGATGATTGCGGTGTTGGCTTATCTAATCGGCTCTATTTCAGCCGCTGTGTTGGTGTCCAAAAAAATGAACTTGCCCGACCCCAAAACCTACGGCTCGGGCAACCCCGGCGCAACCAACGTGCTGCGCAGTGGCAACAAAAAAGCCGCCGCCTTCACCCTGCTGGGCGATGCGTTTAAAGGCTTGCTTGCCATCGGCTTGGCGCGTTGCTTAACCACTTGGCTGGGCTTGCCCGATTACACCGTAGGCTTGGCGGCGATTGGCGTGGTGCTGGGGCATATGTATCCCCTTTTCTTTGGCTTTAAAGGCGGCAAAGGCGTGGCAACAGGCTTTGGCGTGATTTTGGCGATGTCGTTTTGGACAGCATTTTGGGTGGCGTTGATTTGGGCGGGGATTGCGTTTAAGTTCAAAAAATCTTCACTCGCCGCTTTGATTGCCGCCGCGTGTGCGCCGTTTGCCGCGTTTATCGTGATGACCCATCCTTATCACCCAAGCTGGGGCTGGTCGTTGATGGTGGTGGCTGCGCTGGTGATTATGCGCCACCGCGATAATATTAAACGTATGCAAGCAGGCAACGAGCCTGATGTGGGCAACACCGCCGCGCCTGCACAACCTGCCAACCCTGTTGCGCCCGTGGCAGAACAGTCCAAAGAACAATTCCAAAAAGTAGAACAAGTCGTGGTGTTGCAAAAAAACGCGCGACAATCGTAAAACCGATTTTCAGGCTGCCTGAAATCTATAAGGCAGCCTGAAACAAGGCTAACGGCTTTTCAGGCTGCCTCTATTCAATATCTATTCAAACCACGCTCCCCTATCCAAACCAACGCAATTCACTCAAACGAAAAATGCAAAGTAAAACCCTCCCCCAATGGCTCGCCCATTTAGAAACCGCCCACCCCACCACCATAGACATGGGCTTAACCCGCGTTACCCAAGTGAAAAACGCGATGAACCTTGTCCCATCCTGCCCCGTGATTATCGTGGGCGGCACCAACGGCAAAGGCTCAACCTGCGCGTTTTTGTCGCACATTTACACCGCAGCGGGCTACAAAGTCGGCATGCTCACCAGCCCGCATCTGCTGCGCTTTAACGAACGCATCGCCATCAACAACCAGCCCGTGAGCGATGAAGACATTGTTGCCGCGTTTGAACGCATTGAAGCGGCGCGCGGCGATGTGTCGCTCACTTATTTCGAATTTAACACCCTAGCCGCCGTGGATATTTTCAGGCTGCATCAAGTGGACGTGATGATTTTGGAAGTGGGCTTGGGCGGACGGCTGGATGCGGTCAATGTTTTTGATGCCGATTGCGCTATTGTTACCAGCGTGGATTTGGAACACCAAACCTATTTGGGCGACACGGTGGAGCAAATCGCCAAAGAAAAAGCAGGCATTTTCCGCGCAGGCAAGCCCGCCATTTTCGGGCAAGACCCAGCGCCGCATTCGCTGGGGCAACACGCCAAAAACATTGGCGCAAAACTGTTGCAACTCAACCACCAGTTTTCCTATCTCACCCGCATTGATAGCTGGCAATGGCAAGCCAACAACGGCAGCCTGAAAATCGATTTGCCGCTGCCTGCCTTGCAAGGCGCGTTTCAGCTCAACAACGCCGCCTGCGCCGTTGCTGCCGTGCAAATCATGCGCCAGCAGTTGCCCGTGAGCAACGAAGCGTTGGCGCAAGGCATCGCCCAAGCACAAAACACCGCGCGTTTTCAAATCATCCAACAGCAGCCTGAAATCATTTTAGACGTGGCGCACAACCCGCACGCCGCCCGCGCCCTTGCCAGCAGCCTGAACGCCCTGCCCGCCAAGCGCACGCTCGCCGTGTTCAGCATTCTTGCCGATAAAGACAGCGATGCCGTTATTAACACCCTGCAAGGCAGCATTGATGAATGGTACATCGCCCCGCTGGATTTGCCGCGCGGCATGACGCTCACCGCGCTCACCGCCAAGCTGAAAAAACACAACATCCAAACCATCCATCCCTACAACACCATTCAGGCTGCCTACACCGCCGCCTTATCGCAGGTTACGGAAAATGATAGAATAATTGTGTTTGGCTCGTTTCACACCGTAGCCGAAGTTTTAGGCAGCCTGAAAGACAAAGCAAACGCCAGCAACGCCCATTCCAGCGAAGCGGCAACCCAAGCCGCCGCCCCAGCATCATCAGAAAGACCCGAAAACATGAATCATCCACAGCCCGAGCATCACAACAACCAAGACGTGTTAAACGAATACGAACATCTGAAAAATAAAAACCGCCGCCGCCTAATCGGCGCAGGCGCGATTACCGTGTTGGCGGGGGGCTTGTTTGCTGCCGTTGCCAGCAATGGGCCCAAAGACAACATTGAACCCAAAATGGCGCAACCGCAGCAGCAACAACACGTCGCCACCGAAGTGCTACGCCCCAGCGGCGTTGCCCCGCAAACCGCTTCCACCGTGCCCACTTTAACCGCCGCCGAAGCCAGCCGCCCTATTACGTCCAGCTCGCCCAGCACGCGCATGAAGCCTGTGCCACCGTTGGCGCAAGACAACACCAGCGCAAAAACACGCACGCCAACGCCAACCGCCACCCCCGCGCCCACGCTAGCCGATGCCGACAGCCAAGCCAGCCTTGCTGAGCAACGCCGTTTGCGCCGCGAAGAACAACGCAAAGCCCGCGAACAACGCCGCTTGGAACAACAACAAGCGCGTGAAGAAGCCGCCCGCAAACGTGCCGAAGCCCGCCAAGAACGCGCCGAAGCCCGCGCCCGCGCCGAGCAAGAACGCATCGCCAAAGCCCGCGCCGACGAAGCCCGCCGCAAACAAGCGCAAGAAGTGGTTGCCAAAGCCGAAGCCGAACGCGCCGCCAAGCAAAAAGCCGCGTTGGAACGCGCCGCCGAACAAAAGGCCGCCGCCGATGAAGCCCGCCGCGCCGAACGCGCCAAACTGTTGGCACAGCAAAAAGCCGCCGAACGCGCCGCGCAAGCCAAAGCCGCGCCGAAAAAAGCGGACGACAAAACCGCCAGCAAAACCGCGCCCAAGCAGCCTGAAAAAGCCGTAGCCAACAAAGACAGCAAAGAAAAACGCGCCAGCGTGCAAGTGGGCGCATACCGCGACATCAACGCCGCCAAAGCCGCGCAGCAAAAAATGAAAGGGTTGAACTATTCTTCATCCATCGAAGAAATCAACACCGATAAAGGCAAAGTTTATCGCGTGCGCACAGGCTCGTTCCCCAACAAATCGGAAGCCGAACTCGCCGCCAGCAAGCTAAAAGCGCGGGGCTTGGGCGGCATCGTGCTAGAACAAAAATAGCCAAAAATAAGCGCAAGGCATCGCCATGACCACTTTTGACCTACTCGCTCTCGGCACCATCCTTTTCTGCATCGGGCTTTCCGCCATGCGCGGGCTGATGGGGGAAGTGTTTTCGTTTGTGGGCTGGTGGCGTTGGCGATTGCGCGTTTTTTGGCGGTAGATGTGTCTAATTTTATATTTTCCTCCATGCAGCCGCGCGAATTGGCGGTGGTGTGCGCGTTTGTGGCGACTTATTTTGCCGCGCGATTGGCGTTGGCGTTTACGCATCAAGTGTTTGATTTGGTGATTAAAAAAGCGCATTTATCCACGCTCAACCGCTTGGGCGGCGCGGTATTAGGCAGCCTGAAAGGCGTGTTGGTGGTGAGCATTGCGGTGTTGCTGTGCGCGTTTAGCGATTTGCCCAAAAGCAGCGAATGGCGCGATTCTGTCAGCGCACCGTTTTTTGAAAGCATCGCGCTGATGGGCACACCCTATCTGCCTGAATTTTTAGCCAAACAGGTAAACTTTGACCACAGCGATGCGCTGCCCTTAGGCGTGTTGCCGCAAACAGGAAACAGCAGGGCAAACGGCGCAACAGGCAATGGCGTGAATGGTGCGAACGGCGCAGCTGGTGCAAACAATGGCGTAGTAAACAGCAGCAAAGCCCATCGCACCGATGCAACCGAATCGGAAGGCAAAGGCAGCCTGAAAAAGGATAAAAGCAACTCCACCCATGATGTAGGCAGCCTGAAAAAACCCAAAGACGGCGCAAAAAAACGTGCCGCAAAAAATAAATCCAACGCGAAGCAATCCCCTTAGGGCTATTGGCATTTGGCGCATCGGCAAGATGTGCGAGATGCGGGTAGTCCTTAATTTTTGGGCGGCGGCATGGTAGGCAGCCTGAAACGGCGTGCAAGCATCGCGACAGAAATGGGAACGTTGGCGCGTCGGCGGTTCGCCGATATTTTGGTAAATCCGTCATACTCTGTTTGATAAACCATTTGGCGACGAGCCGCCGCCGCGCCATCGGCTGCTGGGTTAAACAAACGTTTCAATAATAGACAAAGCATTTTCAGGCTGCCTCACTACCATCGCGTAAGGGCAGAACAAACCGCTTCACCCGCATCATATAAGGCAGCCTGAAAACCCATTTATCCGCCTTGTTCTGGTGGAATAAATCAAGAAAAGTAAAGTGTGCGACTTACCACGCACGCGGGTTGCACGCTCCCAACCTAAATCCGCGTGCGTGCCTACGGCACGGCACACTCTACTAAACGACTATAAAACCAAAGCCACCCCCATTTTCAGGCTGCCTTACCACAGCCCACATCGCAAAAACCCACCCCATCTCAACCCCACCCCACGGAGACTCCCATGTGCGGCGTATTAGGACTCGTATCCCACGAACCCGTAAACCAACTTTTGTATGACGGCTTGCAAATGCTGCAACATCGCGGGCAAGACGCAGCAGGCATCGTAACCACCCAAAACAGCTATTTTCACATGCACAAAGGCAAAGGCATGGTGCGCGAAGTTTTCCGCACCCGCCACATGCGCGACCTACACGGCAACGCAGGCATCGCCCACGTGCGCTATCCCACCGCAGGCAACGCAGGCAGCCCCGCCGAGGCCCAGCCGTTTTACGTCAGCTCGCCCTTTGGCATCGTGTTGGCGCACAACGGCAACCTTACCAACACCGCCGAACTGCACCAAGAGGTCTATACCCAATACCTGCGCCATGTAAACACTCAATCCGACAGCGAAGTGCTGCTCAACGTGTTCGCCCACGAGCTACGCCAAGCCGTTAGCCAAAACGCCGACCCCCTGCATCTCACCCTAGACAACATTTTTGACGCCGTTACCCAAGTGCACAAACGCGTGCGCGGCGCGTATGCCATCGTTGCCATGATAGCGGGCTACGGCATGCTCGCCTTCCGCGACCCCAACGGCATCCGCCCGCTGGTGCTGGGCAAACAAGAAAAAAACGGCAAAACATCATGGGCAGTCGCTTCCGAAAACGTCGTCTTTGGCGGCTTGTCGTACCACTTTGAGCGCGACATCCAAGCAGGCGAAGCCGTGTTCATTGACTTTGATGGCAACATCCACACCCGCCAATGCGCCGAACACCCACGCCTAAACCCCTGCCTGTTTGAATACGTTTACTTCGCCCGCCCCGACACCATCATGGATGGCGTGTCCGTGTACCAAGCCCGCGTGGACATGGGCGTGCTGCTCGCCGAAAAAATCAAGCGCGAAATCAACGTCAACGCCATAGATGTCGTGATGCCCATCCCCGACACCAGCCGCCCCAGCGCCTTAGAACTCGCCCGCGCGCTGGGCAAACCCTACCGCGAAGGCCTAATCAAAAACCGCTACATCGGGCGCACCTTCATCATGCCCGGCCAAGCCACACGCAAAAAATCCGTGCGACAAAAGCTCAACACCATCCCCAGCGAATTCAAAGGGCGCAACGTGTTATTGGTGGACGACAGCATCGTGCGCGGCACCACCAGCCGCGAAATCGTGGACATGGTGCGCGAAAGCGGCGCAAACAAAATCTACATCGCATCCGCCGCCCCCGAAGTGCGCTATCCCAATGTGTACGGCATTGATATGCCCACACGCGAAGAACTCATCGCCCACAACCGCACCGCCGCCGAAATCGCCCGCGAAATCAACGCCGATGCCTGCGTGTTCCAAGATTTGGCCGGGCTGGAAGCCATCATCCGCAGGCTCAATCCCAAAATCGAAGGCTTGGATTCCTCCTGCTTCAACGGCGAATACATCACGGGCGACATCGACGAAGCCTATCTCAAACGCCTGTCCAGCAGCAAAAAGCAGCCTGAAAACCAACCGCAGCCCACGCATATTGATTACAACGTGAGCGTGGATAGTGGGGAAGAGTAAGCCGACAGTAATAAGGCAGCCTGAAAACAGTTTTCAGGCTGCCTTTATTGTTGCTGCTTATACCCGTTGCCCGATATAGCGCACGCGCCCAATCACTTTTAAACGCGACAGGTCTTCGCCTTCAACCACCATGTCGGGATAGTTAGGATTGTCGCAAGCGAGGATAATTTGGCGCAGCAGCAGCTTCACACGACGGATAAGGGCTCGGCTGCCAATTTCCAGCACATAAATATTACCCTCGGCTAATTTGTTATCAGACAAATCAACCAGCAGCTCGCATTTGCCGCTGATGGTGGGTTTCATAGCTTCGCCGTAGCCGATAACGATGCCACAAGTTTGGGCATCGGCAATGCCGAGTTCATTGAACAACTCCTTGCTGAGCAACAAGGGAGCAGTATGACCTTTTTTAGGCAGTGGAGAACCATCGGGCGGCGTGTCGGAGATTAGGTGGGCTGGGATAAAGTCAGTGGCGTTCATGGAATTGTCTTTCGGTGGAATGGGATGAGGCAGCCTGAAAACCATTTTCAGGCTGCCTTTTGGCATTTTCAGGCTGCCTCGCCTATTTTTTCAACTTCGCCAACGCATCCGCCATCGCGCTATTCTGCGGAACACGCTCGCGCTGGGGTTTGCCGTTTTTCAGGCTGCCTCGGTTGCTGTTGTTTGGGCTGCGCGGATTGCGTCCGCTTTCATTTTCAGGCTGCCTGCTGTGTTTTTCTGCGGCGGCGTTATCGTTCAGGCGCATGGTGAGCGCGATGCGTTTGCGCGGCACGTCCACTTCCAGCACTTTCACTTTCACCACATCGCCTGCTTTGACCACGTCGCGCGGGTCTTGCACGAAGCGGTCGGCAAGCGCGGAGATGTGCACCAAGCCGTCTTGGTGTACGCCGATGTCCACGAATGCGCCGAAGTTGGCGACGTTGCTCACCACGCCTTCCAAAATCATGCCGACTTGCAGGTCGTTCATATCGTGCACGCCTTCGGCGAAGGTGGCGGTTTGGAACGCGCCGCGCGGGTCGCGTCCCGGTTTTTCCAATTCCGCCAGAATGTCTCGCACGGTGGGCAAGCCGAAGCGTTCGTCAATAAAGTCGGCAGCCTGAATTTGGGCGATTTGGTTGCGATTGCCAATCAGCTCGGCTGCGCTAATGCCTTGTTTTGCCAGCATTTTGGCGACCACAGGATAGGCTTCGGGGTGAACGGCGGATGCGTCCAACGGCTCGCTGCCGCCGTTAATCCGCAAAAAGCCTGCCGCCTGCTCAAAGGTTTTTTCGCCGAGGCGCGGCACTTTCAACAGTTGCTTGCGGTTGGCAAACGCGCCGTTTTCATCGCGATAGGCAACGATATTGTGCGCCAGCGTGCTGTTCAGCCCCGAAATGCGGGCGAGCAGCGGGGCGGAGGCGGTGTTTACGTCCACGCCGACGGCGTTCACGCAGTCTTCCACCACGGCATCTAGCGATTTGGCGAGCTTGGATTGATTGACATCATGCTGGTACTGCCCCACGCCGATGGATTTGGGGTCAATTTTGACCAGTTCGGCGAGCGGGTCTTGCAGGCGGCGGGCGATGGAAACCGCGCCGCGCAGGGATACGTCCAAATCGGGGAACTCCGCCGCCGCCAGCTCGGACGCGGAATAGATAGACGCGCCCGCTTCGGAAACGACGATTTTGTGCAGCCCCATTTCGGGCAAACCGCGCACCAGTTCGCCCGCGATTTTGTCGGTTTCGCGGCTCGCCGTGCCGTTGCCGATGGCAATCAGCTTCACGCCGTGCTGTTTAATCAGGCGCGACAGAGTTGCCAACATATTGTTTTCCTGATGCAAATACACGATAACGGTATCCAGCAGCTTGCCCGTATCGTCCACCACCGCGCATTTCACGCCGTTGCGATAGCCGGGGTCTAAACCCAGCGTGGGCAGGCGACCCGCTGGCGCGGCGAGCAGTAAATCTTTGAGATTTTTAGCAAACACGGTAATCGCATCGGCATCAGCTTCTTCTTTCAGCCGCGCAAAGGCTTCCAATTCCAGCGACAGGAAGATTTTGGCGCGCCACGCAAGGCGCACGGTATCGCGCAAAAATTTGTTTTCCGAACGGATTTGGAAATGCTCGGCGATAATTTGCTCGTATTCGGACTGCTCGGTAATCGGCGTTTCATCGGGCTGGTATTTGAGCGCGGCGTGCAACACGCCTTCGTTGCGCCCGCGCAAAACGGCAAGGGCGCGGTGGCTGGGCATTTGGGCGATGCGTTCGCGGTAGTCAAAATAGTCTTTGAATTTTTCGCCGTCCGCTTCTTTGCCCGCAACCACTTGCGCGTGCACTTCGGCTTCGCGCCACAGCTTGTCGCGCAGCTGCCCAATCAGTTCGGCATCTTCGGCAAACTGCTCCATCAAAATGGCGCGCGCACCGTCCAGCGCGGCTTTGACATCGGGCACTTGCTCGCTGACAAACGGCGCAGCAAGGGCTTCGGGGTCGTTTTCAGGCTGCCTGAAAATCGCGTCTGCCAAGTCCTGCAAACCGTGTTCGCGGGCGATTTGCGCCTTGGTGCGGCGTTTGGGCTTGTAGGGCAGGTACAAATCTTCCAGCGCGGTTTTGTTGTCGGCAGCTTCAATCTGCGCCTGCAATTCGGGCGTGAGCTTGCCTTGTTCGTCTATGGATTTAAGCACGGTGGTTTTGCGCTCCTGCAATTCGCGCAGATAGGCGAGCCGCTCTTGCAGCGTGCGCAGCTGGGTGTCGTCCAGCCCACCCGTGGCTTCTTTGCGGTAGCGGGCGATAAAGGGCACGGTCGCGCCTTCGTCCAGCAGCGCGACGGCGGCGGTGATTTGGGCGGGGGTGGCGGAGAGTTCGGTGGCGAGGAGTTGGGTGATGTTCATGGGAATCTCTTGGTAAATGATAATGATTGGGTTGGTAGTTTCAGGCTGCCTGAAAAAAGCGGCGATTATAAACGGTGAAAGGCAGCCTGAAAGCGGGTTTTTGGGGTTTCAGACTGCCTAAATGGGGCTTATTTAAGCCCTATTTTGCCTGCGGAGTGCGCTCGTCATCTCCACCAAATAGGGAAATCTAAAAATACTTTATGAATATTCCCTAACGTGTCATCGTCTATGTAAAAAGTGA
>CAUVGV010000016.1:0-19551 GCA_963551505.1 uncultured Kingella sp. | reverse complement strand
GGTATACCCCTTTATACCCAAATCAAAGATTTGGACAAAGGGGCAAGGCTGCCTCAACCCGCCCGATGGTTACACGGTCTAGCCCTGCCAAATCTTGCTGCGTTTCAATTTGACTGTAATTCCATTGCGCCAAAATATCGCGCACGGTTTGCCCTTGGTCGTAGCCGTGTTCCAGCAGCAGCCAGCCGTTGTCGTGCAGATAGGCGGGCGCGTGCTGGGCGATGTGGCGGATGTGCGCCAAACCGTCGGCAAAATCGGTGAGCGCATGGGGCGGCTCGTAGCGCAAATCGCCTTGCCGCAGGTGGGCATCGTTCACGTCAATATAGGGCGGATTGCTGACAACCACATCGGCGAGGCGTTGAGGCAGCCTGAAAAGCCGTTTGCGCGGATGGGTGCGGTCAATCACATCGGCTTCAAACCACGAGCCTTGCGCCAGCGTGATGTCTGCGCCCAGCGTTTTGGCGTTTTGGCGAGCGATTTTGAGCGCGTCGGGGCTGAGATCGCTGGCGTAAACGGTGGCATCGGGGCGTTCCAGTTTTGCGCTGATGGCGATGATGCCGCTGCCTGTACCCAAGTCCCACAGCGTGCCGTTTGCGGGCAGCCGTTGCAAGGCGGCTTCCAGCAGGTGTTCGGTTTCGGGGCGCGGAATCAGTACGGCAGGGGAGACGGCAAAGCTGCGCCCGTAAAATTCGCGCGTGCCAACCAAGTAGGCGATGGGTACGCCTGCGCTGCGCTGGGCAATCAGTTGTTGCAGGCGGGCAGTTTGGCGTTCGGGCAGCGGCTCGCGGTCGCGCGTGATGAGTTGGCTGGCGGTATAGCCTGTGATGTGTTGCAACAGCAGGCGGGTTTCGTTGCGGGGGATGGGGGCGGTTTGCAGGATTTGGGCGATGGTGGGCATGATGGGGTTGGGATTATGGTGGATGAGCCAGCCTGAAAATGGGTTTTGCGTTTTCAGGCTGCCTTTGGGAGAATTGATGATAGGGAATGCGGGGAATGGGGTGGCGGTGAACAAGATAGCGCGGGTTGGCAAAAATGTCGGCGAGTTGCTGATGTTCCATTTGGGGTTGTAGGGTGGGCAAGCCAGTTGCCCATCCTACGGGCTGTTTTAGCTTCGCTGAAACTCGCTGCGCTTGTTTTCAGGCTGCCTTTGCTAAATTGGGCAAGGTCGGCAAGGGTAGTTTAAGCGCAGATAACAACCGCACAAACTAAGGCAGCCTGAAAACACGTTTTCCCGTTTCAGGCTGCCTAATCTGTTCCATCAATATTTCACGCCCTTGTGCAACGCCACAATGCCCGCGCTCAAATTATGATAATCCACGCGGTCAAAGCCTGCGTCCAGCATCATTTGTTTTAGCGTTTCTTGGTCGGGGTGCATGCGGATGCTTTCGGCAAGGTATTGATAACTATCGGCATCTTTGGCAATGTATTTGCCCATCAGCGGCAGAAATTTGAACGAGTAAAAATCGTAAGCAGGTTTCAGCGGCTCATACACTTTGGAAAATTCCAGCACCAGCAGCGTGCCGCCGGGCTTTAACACGCGATACATTTCGGCAAGGGCAACGTCTTTGTGCGTCATATTGCGCAAGCCAAACGACACGGAAACGAGGTCAAAATAATTATCGGGAAAGGGCAGTTTTTCCGCATCGCACACGGCAACGGGCAAAATCATGCCCTCGTTGAGCAGGCGGTCGCGCCCCACGGTGAGCATGGATGAATTGATGTCGGTGAGCCACACTTCGCCATCTTTGCCCACGCGCTTTGCCCAGCCGCGCGACAAATCGCCCGTGCCGCCTGCGATGTCCAATACTTTGCCGCCTTGGGGCACGCGCGCGGTGTTGATGGTGAAATGTTTCCACACGCGGTGCAGCCCGCCCGACATCACATCGTTCATAATGTCGTAATTTTTGGCAACAGAATGAAATACTTGGGCAACTTTGCCCGCTTTTTCGCTTTCGTTTACGGTTTGATAGCCGAAATGGGTTTTTTGGTCGGTCATGGTGGGGCTTTCTGGGGATAAGGGTAACGCGGTATAAAAGGCAGCCTGAAACGTGGTTTAGGCTATAAAGGCAGCCTGAAAACGAGTTATCAATGTAAACGCTTTTCAGGCTGCCTAATTAAATTAACGGCGGCGATGATGCCCGAGACGCTTGTCGTCCGAATGTTTGCCTGTCGCGGCAGCAGGCGCGCTGGCATCGGATGCGGCAACAGCGGATGCGCCGGCGGTATGGGCGGGCGTGCTGGCGGCGGCAGGTTGCGATGCTGCGGCGGGCGATGCCGCTTTGGTGGGCGCGTTGCTTTTCGCGGCGGGGTGCGATGCCGCAGGTGTGGAAGCGGGCGCGGATGCAATCGCCACCGATGCGGCCGAAGCCGCGCTCACGCCAAAGAATTTTTGCGAACAGCTGTCCGATACATGGGCAACGGTTTTTTGCAGCTTTTCGGGCATATTTTCGGGCTTATCAATGGCGAGGGCGCTGTCCCATTGCGCTTTGTCGCCATAGACTTTCGCGCCTTCGTCATACACGCAGCCGCAGTATTGCATGGTGGCATCGTCGGCGGGGGTTTGCTGCGAGGCGGTGCTCAAACACGCGCTGATAAAAGCCTCGCGCACGTTCACGGCTTTGGGCGCAGAAGCGGCGGACGCGGAGGCTTGGCTGGCGGCGGCAGGCTCGGAGGCGGGGTGGAGGGCTTCGGAAATTTTGTCGCAGGCGCAAAGGGCTGTGGCGCAGGCGATTAGGGCGGCGAGGCGAGTAGGGTTCATCATTAGCGGGCTTTCTTGTTAATCAGTAATTCGTATGCCAGATACAGCAGCGGCAGGCTCATAATGGCGATGTAAACAATATTGTGGAGAAAAATGGGCAGCGAGAGCGTGGCAACCAACGCCATGCCCAAGGCTGCACCGCCTAGGTGCGCGGCGTGCCCAATGTTGTCCCACGGGCGGGGTTTGAGCAGCATGGCAACGGAGTAGGCGAAGTATAAAGTGGCGAAAATCCAAGCTGGCATTGCAAGCAGACCATAGAGTGCGATGTTGCTGAGTGGCGCAAGCGCAATGGCGGCAAATAACACGCCCGACACGCCGCCCGATGCGCCAATGGCGGCATAGCTGGGGCGGTTTTTATACAGCCAGAGCGAAAAAGCGTTGCCTGCGACGATGGAGCCGAGGTAGAGCCAAATAAACACGAACACGCCGTAGTAATACATGATGGGGCTGGCGAAAAAATACAGCGTGAGCATATTAAAAAACAAATGCCCCCAATCGGCGTGCAAAAAGCCTGATGTAATCAGGCGGTAGTATTGCTTGTTGTAGCGCACTTGCCCCACTTGGAATTGGTAGCGGTCAAAAATGGCGCGGTTGGTGAAGCCGATGTAGCTAAACAGGCAAGTGCCGATGATGAGCAGGGCGGGGATTAGGGTGTATAGGTTTTTCATGTATGCGGTGGGTGGGCAAAGGGCAGCCTGAAACAGGGAAATGGCGTTTCAGGCTGCCATAATGTGTGCGAAATAGGGCTAGGCAAGGCGAGTGCGCCTAAGGCAGCCTGCGTAGCGAAGCGGAGTTGCGAAGCTAAAACGGATAAAGCGCGGTTAGGCTAATGATGTGAACAGCCGCCGCAGCTGTGGGCTTTGGGTTTGGCGGGCGCAGTTAAGCTCTCAGTATCAGGGTCGCGCGATGCACCTTCCATGGCGAGCAGAGCGAGATATTGCTGCCACAATTCGGCTTGATGGCTGCCCAAATTGTAAAGATACGCCCAGTCGTATAAACCGCTGTCGTGCCCATCGGAAAAAGTGATTTTGAGCGCGTAGTTGCCCACGGCTTCTAGGTCGGTTATCAACACGCCGCGTTTGCCTGTTTGCAGCGTTTCTTGCCCAATGCCATGCCCGCGCACTTCCGCGCTGGGGGAATACACGCGCAAAAATTCGGCAGGCAGGGCGTGTTCGTGGTTGCTGTAAACAAGGGTTAGGGTGTCGTGTGTTTTGTTGATGCGGATTTCTTGCGGCACTTGCATGGTCTGTTCCGTTCTTAATTTTGCGTTAAGGGAACGAATTTTAACAGAAACTTTTTCAGGCTGCCTAATTGCGGGAGATTGCGGACGCATCAGGCAGCCTGAAAATGTGTAGCCAAACTACAAACGCAGAGAGTTACACTATAACATATATATCCATTTGATTACAAAGGAATTTTTACATTACAAATCTTGACATTTCTTAAAACAAAAGCGCATACTGACGCCGCAGTTCACGTTGGCGTGCAGTTTGCGCCATTTTCAAAAACCATCGTTAAACCCTTTCCAAAACGGAGAAAAATCATGGCTAAAATGAAAGCAGCAGTAGTGAACCCCAAAGCACGGCACGGCGTGGAAATCACGGAACGGGAAATTCGCCCCTTGCGTTACAACGAAGCATTGGTTGAAGTGGAATATTGCGGCGTGTGCCACACCGATTTGCACGTTGCCGCCGGCGATTACGGCGACAAAACGGGCGTAGTGCTGGGACATGAAGGCATCGGCATCGTGAAAGAAGTTGCCGAGGGCGTGAAAGCGCTGAAAGTGGGCGATCGCGTGAGCATTGCGTGGTTGTTCCAGAGCTGCGGCGCGTGTGAATACTGCAACACAGGGCGCGAAACTTTCTGCCGCGATGTGGTAAACGCGGGTTATAGCGTGGATGGCGGCATGGCAACGCATTGTATTGTGAACGCGGATTATGCTGTGAAAGTGCCCGATGGTTTAGACCCTGCCCAAGCATCCAGCATCACTTGCGCGGGTGTTACCACTTATAAAGGCGTAAAAGTGTCTAATGTGCGCCCAGGGCAATGGATTGCGGTTTACGGCGCAGGCGGCTTGGGCAACTTGGGTGTGCAATACGCGAAAAAAGTGTTCGGCGCGCACGTTGTTGCCGTGGATGTGAACGATGATAAATTGGCGTTTGCCAAAGAAAGCGGCGCGGATTTGGTGGTGAATCCAACCAAGGAAGACGCAGCTGAATTCATCAAAAAACACACCAATGGCGGCGCGCACGCTGCGGTGGTAACGGCAGTATCCAAAGCGGCGTTTAATTCTGCGGTGAACTGTGTTCGCGCGGGCGGACGCGTGGTGGCGATTGGTTTACCGCCTGAAACCATGGATTTGTCTATTCCGCGCTTGGTGTTTGACGGTATTGAAGTGGTTGGCTCGTTGGTGGGAACGCGCAAAGACTTGGAAGAAGCCTTCCAATTTGGCGCAGAAGGCTTGGTTGTGCCTAAAGTGCAACTTCGTACGCTAGACGAAACGGCAGACATCTTTGAAGAAATGTATCAAGGTAAGATTACGGGCCGTATGGTGATTGACATGAAACAAGGTGGTTCCGGCTGCTGCGGTGCTTGCGGCGGTGGCGGACACTAATTTGCTCGCCTTGTAAACATAGATAGGCAGCCTGAAAAGACAAGGGCAGCCTGAAAAAGAGAGGCAGCCTGAAAACAAGAACCCATATTCATCAGCAGCATAGATTGATTTTAATTCATTTGGCGCGGATGCAAGGCAGCTTTCAAGCCAATAGCGAGACTATTGGCGCAGGAAGCCAACGCAGCAGCCGTGTCAAAGGGATAAAAAGCAACTATGATGATGGTGAAAATGGGTTCTTAATATTTACCGTTTTTCAGGCTGCCTTTATCATGCGCGGCTTATTTAACTAGGAAAAACCACCATGCCCCAACTTTATCTTTTCTACCTTGGCGGCAACGCAGGCAAATCCAATATTGAAGTCCACGACGTGCAATTTGCCATTTGCCACACATGGCAAGAAGCCATCCCCGCGCTCAAAGCCGCGTGGTTTGGCGATGCCGACAAAATCCACATCGACGGCTGGCAAATCATCAACTGGGCAGATGGCTACGACATCCAAATCACGCCGCAACCCGCCACCCCCGTTTCAGGTAGCCTGAAACTCTATTTTGTGAACGTGGGCGGTTATCGCCCCGAAGCCTTGCCCGAAGTGCACGAGTTTGGCTTATTCGTTGCCCAAACCGCCGCCGAAGCCAAACAAAAAGCCCTCGCCCGCCTGCTTCCCCATCACCACACGCAGCACAAAGACAACCTCAAAGACGTGGACAATGTGCTGCTGCTCAACGAACACTTGCCCGATTGGCACATCGCGCTCACACCTAATCCACAAGGCAAACCCGCCCCCATTGGCTTTCAAGGCTACCAACCCATCTGAATATGAATACCCAAACCATCCCCCGCCGCGCCGTGTATGCAGGCAGTTTTGACCCGCCCACCAATGGGCATTTATGGATGATAGCCGAAGCCCAACAGCTTTTTGACGAGTTGATTGTTGCCATCGGCATCAACCCCGACAAAAAAAGCAGCTACACTGTTGCCGAGCGCATCGCCTTTTTGCAAGACATGGCAAAACCCTATCCCAACGTGCGCGTGGCATCGTATGAACACCAATTTTTGGTGAACTATGCCCACGACGTGGGCGCGGCGTTTATCGTGCGCGGCATCCGCTCCGCCGGCGATTATGAATACGAACGCGCCATGCGCCACATCAACGCCGATTTGCAGCCCGCCATCAAAACCGTGTTTCTGATGCCGCCGCGCGAAATCGCCGAGATTTCGTCCACCATGGTCAAAGGGCTAGTTGGACCAAAAGGCTGGCGCGACATTGTGAAACGCTACGTTCCGCCCAGCGTGTACCGCAAAATCCTTGCCGACAATGCCGATAAATGATTTTCAGGCTGCCTTAATGTAAGCAACCAGCACAAGGCAGCCTGAAAATGTATCCCAGCAATGCTATGATATAATTGCGCGTTTACATTATTTATTCCCCTTTCAGGCAGCCTGAAATGGCATTCACGGAAACGCCATGACTTTCGCCTATTTCAGCATTCTCCTTTTCGCCTTGTTCAATTTATTCTGCTCCGTTGCCGCCAAAAAAGCCGCCAATATGCACGCCGCCGAAAACCACAACCCGCGCGAAATCCTCGCCCGCGCCACAGGCAAAGCCGCACGGCTCAACGCCGCCCAGCAAAACGGCTACGAAATGCTGCCGCTTTACGCCGCCACCATCATCATCGCCCACGCCACAGGCGAAGCCGCGCAAGGCACAATCAACTTTTGGGCAACCCTGTTTCTCCTCTCCCGCATCGCCTATATTTGGGCATACGCCCAAGACAAAGCCACCGCACGCTCCGCCATTTGGGGCGTAGGCTTGATTTGCGTGATTGCGCTGTTTATCGCCGCGTTCTAATGAGGCAGCCTGAAACCCCATTCCATTTACTCAATAAAGACCGAAACCATGACACAACAAACCAATCAAGAATACGGCGCAGACAGCATCCAAGTATTAGAAGGTCTGGAAGCCGTCCGCAAACGCCCGGGGATGTACATCGGCGACACCCAAGACGGCTCAGGCCTGCACCACATGGTGTTTGAAGTGCTAGACAACGCCATCGACGAAGCCCTAGCAGGCTATTGCGACCGCATCACCGTGTCCATCAACGCCGACGAATCCATCACTATCGAAGACAACGGACGCGGCATCCCCACAGGCATCCACCCCAAAGAAGGGCGCTCCGCCGCCGAAGTCATCATGACCATTTTGCACGCCGGCGGCAAATTTGATAACAACAGCTACAAAGTCTCAGGCGGCCTGCACGGCGTGGGCGTGAGCGTAGTCAACGCGCTGTCCGATTGGCTCAAACTCACCATTTGGCGCGAAGGCAAAGAGCATTTTGTCGAATTCAAGCGTGGCGAAACCGTAGAACCGCTGAAAGTCATCGGCACAGCGCAGCCTGAAAATCGCCACGGCACGCGCGTGCAATTTCTCGCCAGCGAAGACACCTTTGGCACGGTGGAATACAAATTTGAAACGCTCGCCAAGCGCATTCGCGAACTCTCATTTTTGAACAACGGCGTGCGCATTGAACTGTTTGACAAACGCGATGGCAAACACGAAGACTTCGCTGAATCAGGCGGCGTGCAAGGCTTTGTGCAATACATTACCGGCAGCAAAAAACCCTTGCACAGCAAGATTTTCTACGCGCTGGGCGAAAAAGACGGCATGACGGTGGAATGCGCGATGCAATGGAACGAAAGCTACCAAGAATCCGTGCAATGCTTCACCAACAACATCCCGCAACGCGATGGCGGCACGCACCTGACCGCGCTGCGCCAAGCCATGACGCGCACCATCAACCAATACATCGCCGATAACGACATCGCCAAAAAAGCCAAAGTGGATACCTCGGGCGACGATATGCGCGAAGGCTTAACCTGCGTGTTATCCGTGAAACTGCCCGACCCCAAATTCTCATCGCAAACCAAAGACAAACTCGTTTCCAGCGAAATCTCGCCCGTGGTAAACGAAGTATTGGGTGAAGCGTTGAAAAACTTCTTAGAAGAAAACCCCAACGATGCCAAGATGATTTGCGGCAAGATTGTAGAAGCCGCCCGCGCCCGCGAAGCCGCCCGCAAAGCCCGCGAACTCACGCGCCGCAAAGGCGTGATGGACGGCTTGGGTTTACCGGGTAAACTCGCCGATTGCCAAGAAAAAGACCCCGCGCTGTCCGAGCTTTATTTGGTGGAGGGCGATTCCGCAGGCGGCTCCGCCAAGCAAGGGCGCGACCGCAAATTCCAAGCCATTTTGCCGCTCAAAGGCAAAATTTTGAACGTGGAGCGCGCCCGCTTTGAACGCATGCTCGCCAGCCAAGAAGTTGCCACGCTGATTACCGCGCTCGGCACCAGCATCGGCAAAGAAGAATTTAACCTAGAAAAATTGCGCTACCACCGCATCATCATCATGACCGATGCCGACGTGGACGGCGCACACATTCGCACGCTGCTGCTCACCTTCTTCTATCGCCAAATGCCCGAATTGATAGAACGCGGCTATGTGTATATCGCCCAACCGCCGCTTTACAAAGCCAAACACGGCAAGCAAGAGCGTTATTTAAAAGACGAAATGGAAAAAGACGAATTTCTGCTTGGGCTGGCGGTGGACAACGCCAAAATTGTGGCGGGCAGCCGCGTGATTGAAGGCGCAGAACTCGCCAAGCTCGCCAAGCAATTCTTGCGTGCCCGCAACACCATCGCCGAAGAAAGCCGCGTGATTGATGCCGCCGTGCTGCGCGCCTTGATAGACATTGACGCGATTGATTTATCCAGCGAGCAAGCCACGCAACACGCCATCGCCGCCCTTTCAGGCAGCCTGAAAAACCCCGAAATCACGCTGGAACACATCGCAGGGCAAGAGAGCGGGCATTTCATCAAAATCACCCGCCAACTTCATGGCAACGTGATGGTGTCGTATTTAGACCAGAAATTTGTGGACAGCAAAGCCTACCAAGTGCTGCTGAAAACCGCCGAGCAACAACGCGGCTTAATCGGCAAAGACGGCGCAGAGTTGCACAAAGGCGATGCCGAAGCGCAACACGTTGAGAGTTTTGAAGCCGCGCTAGACAACCTGCTTGCCGCTGCGCAAAAAGGCTTGACCATGCAACGCTACAAAGGCTTGGGCGAAATGAACCCCGAGCAGCTTTGGGAAACCACCATGAACCCCGAAGTGCGCCGCCTGCTGAAAGTGCGCATTGAAGACGCGATTGCCGCCGACGAAACGTTTGTTACCCTGATGGGCGACGAGGTTGAACCGCGCAGAGCGTTTATTGAAGCGAATGCGCTGGTGGCGCAGAATATTGATGCGTAGGCGATTGTTGTAATAATAGGCAGCCTGAAAACGAGAAATACGTTTTCAGGCTGCTGTAAATAATCAGAAAGGAATGAACATGAAAGTGCTGGGAACATATCAATTAGATAAATATGCTACGCCCGATTTCAATCAGATTGCTTATGAAATCTATCACAATCGCGCCAAAGACAATTATTGCTTTTGCTTTGAAGCAGCAGAAGAAGTAGAGCAATATCCGTTGGAAGATTTATTAGACCAGTATCTCGTAAACTGTACAGAATGGCATGGGCAAGGCGTTGAAATAAATGGTAAAACACGCTATCTGATAGAAGTGGAAACGCTTGATGCAGGTAAGGATAATTTCATCAAACTGCTGAATTTTTCTACTATTTTAAATAAAACAATTGTGAATTACGTCCAGCTAGATGGTGTTTGTTTAGGCGAACAGAGAGCCGTTAGTTCGTTTTCTATTCGCGGCGAAAAAATTACCGTGCCAATTATCGCCAATCGTAATGACCAGTCGGGCATGATGTCATTCAATCTCAAATATCCCGAAGCGCAATTAGCGACGTTGTTTGTGGATAATCGGCATTACGATTTAGACCGCCTTGACGGCGAATTTGCCTATATTGAGTTAAAAGATAGACGCGCATATTTGGTGTTAAATCAAGGGGATGATGTGCAGTATCAATATGTTTTTAATACCCGTGGATTTGAACGGTATGGTGTTGATTGATAAAAGATAGGCAAAGGCAGCCTGAAAACAGGAAATCCGTTTTCAGGCTGCCTTTGCGTTTGCAATCATTTGTAACTGCGTGTAATCAAAATCGCCATCACCGCCACCCAATCCAAAATTTCTCGCCCGCAAAAACAAAATCTACTTTGTTTGATTTACCTCAATTCGCGCAACTTTATCCTGCAAAATACCCAAAATAGGCAGCCTGAAAACCAAAATCAGATGAAATTATCCGATATAAGCAATTTTCAGGCTGTTTTATCATATAAACAAAAACAATCTGCGTTAATTACAAGCGATTACAAAAATTTCCACCAAAATCACCGCCGCGCCGCAAAATCCAAATTGATGTGTGCTATTATTGTTTACGCGAATTAACGTTCGCTTCAATTTTTTCCACTAACCCAGTCTCGGAAAGGACTCTGAAAATGGCTGAAAACTACGTTATCTGGCTTGAAAACCTGCGCATGACCGATGTGGAGCGCGTGGGTGGCAAAAACGCATCATTGGGCGAAATGATTTCGCAACTTGCCGAAAAAGGCGTGCGTGTGCCAGGCGGCTTTGCTACCACCGCCGAAGCCTACCGCGCCTTTTTAGCGCATGATGGGCTGCATGAGCGCATTTCCGCTGCGCTTGCCGCGTTGAACGTGGATGATGTAACCGAGTTGGCTCGCGTGGGCGCGCAAATTCGTCAGTGGATTTTGGACACGCCTTTCCCCGAGCAACTGAATGCCGAAGTGGAAGCCGCGTGGGCAAAAATGATTGCCGATGCGGGCAGCGACCAAATTTCCGTTGCCGTGCGCTCATCTGCCACCGCCGAAGACTTGCCCGATGCGTCTTTTGCGGGGCAACAAGAAACTTTCCTAAATATCAATGGTTTAGAAAATGTAAAAGAAGCGATGCACCATGTGTTTGCATCGCTTTATACCGACCGCGCCATTGCTTACCGCGTGCATAAAGGCTTTGCGCATGATGCGGTTGCACTTTCGGCTGGCGTGCAACGCATGGTGCGCTCCGACACAGGCGCATCGGGCGTGATGTTCTCCATCGACACCGAAAGCGGTTTTGAAGATGTGGTGTTCATCACATCATCTTACGGCTTGGGTGAAACCGTGGTGCAAGGCGCGGTGAACCCCGATGAATTTTATGTTCACAAACCCACGCTCAAAAAAGGCAAACCCGCCATTTTGCGCAAAACCTTGGGTTCAAAACTCATCAAAATGGTGTTTACCGACAGCGTGCAAGCGGGCAAATCGGTGCAAACGGTGGATGTGCCCGAAGCCGACCGCAAACGCTTCTCGCTCAGCCCCGAAGAAATCGCCGAGTTGGCGCAATACGCGCTCACCATTGAAGAACACTACGGCAGAGCGATGGATATTGAATGGGGGCGCGATGGCGTGGATGGCAAGCTCTACATCTTGCAAGCCCGCCCCGAAACCGTGAAATCGCAAGAAAAAGCGGCGGGCAATGTGTTGCGCCGTTATTCCATTAAAGGCGAGCGCAATGTGTTGGTGGAAGGCCGCGCGATTGGGCAAAAAGTGGGCAAAGGCGTGGTGCGCGTGGTGAAAAGCGTTACCGAAATGGACAGAGTGCAAACAGGCGATATTTTGGTTACCGACATGACCGACCCCGATTGGGAACCTGTGATGAAACGCGCCGCCGCCATTGTTACCAACCGTGGCGGGCGCACTTGCCACGCGGCGATTATCGCGCGTGAGCTGGGCATTCCTGCGGTGGTGGGTTGCGGCGATGCCACCAGCCGTTTAACCGATGGCGCGGAAGTAACCGTATCCTGCGCCGAGGGCGACACAGGCTACATCTACGCGGGCTTGCTGGAAGTGGAAGTGGACGAAGTTTCGCTTGACCATATGCCCGAATCGCCCGCCAAAATTATGATGAACGTGGGCAACCCCGAAATGGCGTTCTCGTTTGCCAACTTGCCCAGCGAAGGCATTGGCTTGGCGCGGATGGAATTTGTGATTAACCGCCAAATCGGCATTCACCCACACGCGCTGTTGCAATTTGATAAACAAACGCCTGAATTGCAAGCCGAAATCACCGACCGCATCGCAGGCTACGCATCGCCCGTTGATTTTTATGTGGACAAACTCGCCGAAGGCATCGCCACGCTGGCGGCATCAGCTTATCCGAAAAAAGTCATCGTGCGGATGTCTGACTTCAAATCCAACGAATACGCGGGCTTGCTCGGCGGTGCCCAATACGAGCCACACGAAGAAAACCCCATGCTGGGCTTCCGTGGTGCGGCGCGTTATGTGTCGGACGACTTCAAACCTTGCTTTGCGCTGGAATGTCGCGCGGTGAAATATGTGCGCGATGTGATGGGGCTGACCAATGTGGAAGTGATGATTCCCTTTGTGCGCACGCTTGCCGAAGCGGAAGCGGTGTTGGAAGTGCTCAAAGAAAACGGCTTGGAACGCGGCAAAAACGGCTTGCGCTTGATTATGATGTGCGAAGTGCCCAGCAACGCGCTGCTTGCCGAGCAATTCCTTGAATACTTTGACGGCTTCTCCATCGGCTCTAACGACATGACCCAGCTTACCTTGGGCGTGGACCGCGACAGCGGCGGGCCGATTGCCAGCACGTTTGACGAGCGCAACGCGGCGGTGAAAGTGATGCTGCATCTTGCCATTTCCACTTGCTTGCGCTTAAACAAATACATCGGCATCTGCGGACAAGGACCGTCTGACCATCCCGATTTTGCTAAATGGCTGGTGGATGAAGGCATTGAAACCTTGTCGCTGAACCCCGATACCGTGGTAGAAACATGGTTGTATCTGGCGCGAGAATGCCAGCCGAAGAAATAATGGGCTGAGAGTGTAAACAGCCGTAAAAAAGGGCAGATGGTGTATCTGCCCTTTTTTTTGGGGGTTTCAGGCTGCCTTAATGCGGATAGGCAGAGGCAGCCTGAAAATTGTGTTATGGAGTGTTGGGGGGCTTGCTGACATTTGGTTAAGTGGTAACGCTCTATTGAATGTGCGATTGGGCGGCAAGCTGTTGCCGTTCTATTTTGGTTTTCAGGCTGCCTCAATCGTGTTAAGCCAGAGGCAGCCTGAAAATGCTTTGTGCCATAGAGGCAGCCTGAAAACCAGTTCCCACAAAGCACAACGCTTAAAACTCCTTTCAGGCTGCCTCCCATCAATCTTCCGTTTGATTTTGCCGCTCCGCCTTCTGCCGTTCTGCCAACCGCCGTTGCCGCTCCCGCTGCTGAATTTTATGCACCAGCCATAATTTCGTGCGAATCTTCACATCGTAGCCCACCGACCCCGCGCCCAGCAAAAACAGCAGCAACGCCACAGGCAACGTAAAATAATATCCTACCTTACGATAGCCATACGCCCCAATCACCCCGCCCACAATAAAGCAAGTAATCATCCCCACCAGCAAATACATTTTGGGAACATTCACTTTCACATCAGGCAGCTTGGGAGAACTTTTTTTGCTGTAATACAAAGCCTTGGCAATCTCAATGCCCAAATCCGTGGTAGAGCCCGTCATGTGCGTTGCCCGAATTAAGCTGCCCGATAGCACGCTCATCACCGAATTATGAATCCCCATAATGTAGCAAAGCAGCAAAAACGTGGGCGGCAGCATCACCGCGCCCACGCTGGATAGCGCAAAGCCAAACACCGCAAACAGCAGCAGCAAAATTGCCTCAATCCACAGCGGCAAACCATAGCAGCTGCGAAAACGATGCCGTTTGCCCCAAAGAATCGTTAAATTTGCCGTGATGCTGCCCAGCAAAAAACACACCGCGCCCATCAGCGCTGCCAAAGCCGTATGCCATTCAAACAACACCATGCTATCGGCCACGCGCGAGAGCAGCCCCGAAACGTGCGAAGTGTAGCTCGCCACCGCAAAAAAGCCGCCCGCGTTAATCGCGCCCGCCGAAAACGCCATCATGTAGCCCAAACGGCGAAAACGCGCATCGGTGATGGTGTGGTCATGCAAATAAGGCTTATCGGCTTGCCAAAAAGGATGATGATTGATGATGCGCCGTTGAGCGCGTTTAGAGTGCGGCATAGTAGAGCAGGGCGGGCGTTAAAAAGCGGGCAAGTATAACAAATCTATGCGTTTTTTCTAGGGTTCGCGGGCAATCAATGCGCCAAAAGCAGCCTGAAAATGGCACGCAATGGCAGCAAATTTTCGCCGCAACCCATTTTCAGGCTGCCTATAAACCCGTAAACTACAAAAAATCACAAACAGTCTAACCGTCTTTACCTATTCTTAACATAAACAAACTAATCCATAACGTTTATAAAGATTTGTTCATTTGACCTATGTCAAAAGAAAAGGCGTTAAAGGCTTCTAAAATGTGAACATTTATAAACACGATAAACCACAACTAAATAGGACAATCAAAATGTCTCGCCCAATGGTCTCCGCCACACACCATTTTTATCAAAAAATCATCTTCTTCCTGCTCGCCGTGTGTACGCTGCTGATGTTGGCTGTGCCCGCGCAGGCCGAGCGTCTGCCCGATTTAATCAACAAAGTTAAACCCGCCGATGTATTCCCCAATGCCACGCGCTTTGGCGCGCCCGAGGGCAAGCCCATGATGGCAAAAGTGTACGAGGGCGATAAAGAAGTGGGCGTGGTTTACATCACATCCGATGTGGTCAGCACGCGCGGCTATTCCAGCAAACCGATTGACACCATTGTTGCGCTGGATAACGAAGGCACGATTAAAGGCGCGAAAATGTTGGAACACCACGAGCCGATTTTGCTGATTGGCATTCCGCGCTCCAAAGTGGATGCCTTTATTGACGGCTACATCGGCATGAATCCCACCAAAAATCCGCCGCAAGCAGGCGCAACGCCATCGCCCATCGTAACAGGCGCAACTGTTACCGTGGTGGTGATTGGCGACAGCATTGTGCGTTCCGCGCGGATTATCACCGCCGAGTTGGCCAAACAAAGCGGCAAAGCCCCCGCCGCCGCAGCGAACACCGCCGTGCAAACCCGTCCGCATCGTTTGCCCAATATGGACAAACAAGACATCTTGTCGTGGCAACAATTATTAGACCAAGGTGCGGTTGCCAAGCTGCACATCAGCATCGGCGAAGCCAACAAAATGTTGGAACAAAACAACCCCGCCGCCGCCGAAAAACCTGAACCTGGCAACCCCGAAGACACGTTTATCAACCTCTACACCGCCGTGGTGTCGCAGCCCTCCATCGGCAAAAGCCTGTTGGGCGAACAAGGCTACGAGCGGCTTAAAGGCAGCCTGAAACCCGACCAAGCCGCGATTATCGTGGCAGGCGAGGGCGTGTATTCATGGAAAGGCTCGGGCTATGTACGCGGCGGTATTTTTGACCGCATTGAGGTGGTGCAAAACGACAGCGGTTTCCGTTTTACCGACGCGCAACACACCCGCTTGCTGAAACTGGAAGCCGCAGGCGCGCCCGAGTTTAAAGAAGTATCGCTGTTTGTGATTCCTGAAAACGAAAAATTAGATGCAGCCGAGCCTTGGCATTTGCAATTGGTGGTGCAGCGCGAAATCAGCGTGCAAAACAAAGCGTTTGTTACCGTAGATTTGAACTACTTGCTGCCCAAAGAATTTACCGTGGACGACCCCAACGGCGAGCCTGTGGTGATTGATGCGCCTGCGCCCGTTCAGGCTGCTTCTGCGGCGGGCAACGCAACAGCCGCCAACGCAAGCGCACCCGCTGGCGACATCGCCACCGCCGATGCCAGCGCGGAAGACAACCCGCAGCGCATGATTTGGAAACGCCTGTGGTGGGAAAAACGCTTCCACGTTGCTGCTATTTCCGTGATGCTGCTGATTTTGAGCGCGGTGTTCTTCTTCCAAGACACGTTGGTCAAACACGAAACCTTCTTTAACCGCTTCCGCTTAACCTATTTAACCGTAACGCTGGTGTATATCGGCTGGTATTTGCACGCGCAGCTATCTGTTGTCAATGTGATGACATTCACTTCATCTTTAATCACAGGGTTTAGCTGGGATTATTTCTTGATGGATCCGTTCATCTTCACGCTGTGGAGTGCCACCGCCATCGGTATGCTGCTTTGGGGGCGTGGCGCGTTCTGTGGCTGGCTTTGCCCATTTGGCGCATTGCAAGAAATCGCTTGCGCGATTGCCAAAAAATTCGGCGTAAAACAATATTTAATCCCTTTTGGCATTCATACTCGCCTAACAGCGTTAAAATATGTTATCTTTATGCTACTTTTTGGTATATCGCTATACGACTTAGGTACAGCCGAGAAGTTTGCAGAAGTAGAACCCTTTAAAACCGCAATTATTTTGCACTTTGTGCGCGAGTGGTATTTTGTGATTTTTGCGGTGGCGTTGGTGGTTGCCAGTTTGTTTGTTGAACGCTTTTTCTGCCGCTATCTTTGCCCCTTGGGCGCGGCAATGGCAATTCCCGCCAAATTGCGTATTTTTGACTGGCTGCGCCGTTATGCGATGTGTGGCAACCCTTGCCAGATTTGTAATCACGAATGCCCTGTGCAAGCGATTGCGCCCGAGGGCGACATCAACCCCAACGAGTGCATTCAATGCTTGCATTGCCAAGTGATGTATAACCACCAAACCCGTTGCCCGCAAGTGGTAGCAACCAACAAGAAAAAAGCCAAACAAGCCGTTGCCAAAGCGGAATTGGCAGCACAGCAAGCCACAAGCGAGCCGCAAGAGCAGGTTGTGCAATTTGTGAAGAATCCGAAAAAAGCGGATTAGCATTTTCAGGCTGCCTTTGATGCAGCAACCCAATAGGCAGCCTGAAAACCTACAACAGGCATCTCTCTCCTGTTTTTATATCAACCAAACACTCTTTTAGGAGTAATCACTATGTCAGACAATAAACTCAGTCGCCGCAAATTTTTAGGTACCGCTGCTGCATCAGGCGTGGGCTTGATGGGCTTGGCAGCTTGTTCTGGTGGCGCGCAAAGTGGCGGTAACGCGCCTGCTTCTGCTGCACACGCAGGTGCTTCTAACGCTGCGCCCGCTGCATCTGGCGCAACCGTTGCCGCCACCACCAACGCCGAAGGCGGTTTGAACTACCACGTTGGCCCAGGCGAGCTAGACCAATACTACGGCTTCCTATCAGGTGGTCAATCAGGCGAAATGCGCATTATCGGCGTGCCTTCTATGCGCGAGTTGATTCGCGTGCCCGTGTTTAACATGGACAGCGCCACAGGCTGGGGTCGCACCAACGAAAGCCGCAAAATCTTGAATGCTAACTTAACCGAAGGCACACGCGAGTTTTTGAAAAAATCCAATCTGCCTTGCTACCCCAATGGCGACTTGCACCACCCCCATATGTCGTTCACCGATGGTACTTATGACGGTCGCTATGTGTATGCCAACGATAAAGCCAACAACCGCGTTTGCCGTATCCGTTGCGATGTGATGAAAACCGATAAAATCACTGAAATCCCCAACGCATCAGGCATCCACGGCTTGCGCCCACAACGTTATCCCAAAACAGGCTACGTTTTTGCCAACGGCGAACACATCGTGCCCGTGCCCAACAACGGCACTATGCTAGACGACCCCGCTAAAAACTACTGGGCAGTCTACACCGCATTAAACGGCGAAACCATGGAAATCGCATGGCAAGTGATGGTGGATGGTAACTTGGATAACGGCGATGCTGATTACCAAGGCAAATATTCTTTTGCCACTTGCTATAACTCTGAAAAAGGCGGCACCGTAACCGAAGCGTCTGCCAACGAGCAAGACTGGTGCGTGGTGTTTGACTTGAAAGCGATTGAAGCAGGCATTGAAGCGGGCGATTTCAAAGAAATCAACGGCGTGAAAGTGTTGGATGGTCGCTTCCAAGCAAAAAGCAAATACACCCGCTACATCCCTGTGCCCAACTCGCCACACGGCTGTAACGCTTCGCCCGACGGCAACTACATCATGCTCAACGGCAAACTGTCGCCCACTGTAACCGTGTTAGACGTGCGCAAACTGGACGACTTGTTCGCAGGCAAAATCAAAGAGCGCGATGTGGTGGTAGCCGAGCCTAAATTGGGTCTTGGCCCGCTCCATACTGCGTTTGACGGTCGTGGCAATGCCTACACCACCTTGTTTATTGATAGCCAAATGGTGAAATGGAACATTGACAAAGCGATTGCGGCTTACGCAGAAAAAAGCGACAAAGACGATTACATCGTGCAAAAACTGGATGTTCACTACCAACCTGGTCATAACCACACCACCATGGGCGAAACCAAAGAAGCCGATGGCAAATGGCTGGTGTCTTTGAACAAGTTCTCAAAAGACCGTTTCTTGAACGTGGGTCCTTTGAAACCCGAGTGCGACCAATTGATTGACATCTCCGGCGATGAAATGAAGTTGGTGCACGATAATCCAACTTTTGCCGAGCCACACGATTTGATGTTGGTGGCGACCAGCAAGCTGAACCCCAACAAAACTTGGGATCGCAAAGACCCTTGGATGTGGGAAGACGCAGTTGAGCAAGCCAAAAAAGATGGCGTGGAATTGGAAAAAGCTAAAAACGTTATCCGCGATGGCAACAAAGTGCGCGTGTATATGACGGCGATTGCGCCTGCGTACAGCCTGCCTGCATTTGAAGTGCATGAAGGCGACGAAGTTACCGTGTATGTAACCAACATGGAAACCATTGAGGACTTAACCCACGGCTTCACCCTAGAAGAACACGGCATTGCAATGGAAATCAGCCCACAAGCCACCGCTTCGGTTACCTTTACTGCCAACCGCGTGGGCGTTTACTGGTACTACTGCCAATGGTTCTGCCACGCCTTGCACATGGAAATGTCTGGTCGCATGGTTGTGCACAAAAAAGGCGAAGCCTTCTTGGGCGATGAAGGACTGAGCAAAAACAGCACGCCTGTAAACATCTTCCACCCAGAAGGCGCACCTGCCGCAGCCGCTTCTGCCCCAGCAGCAGCTTCTAAACCTGCCGAGGCTTCTAAACCCGCCGAAGCCTCTGCTGCCTCTGCGGCAAAATAATCGCTTGATGTGATTTTGGCTCATTCGGCTATCAAATTTTGGTAGCCGAATGGGCTATTTTCCCGCATAGGGAAACGGGTTTATCAACATGGTTTCAGGCAGCCTGAAAACGTGTTTGATAAATGTTTTGGTGGTGTCCTAAAAAGTATGCTGCTTGTCTTTTTAGTAATTCAAATTAGCC
>CAUVGV010000015.1:0-19955 GCA_963551505.1 uncultured Kingella sp. | reverse complement strand
CGTCTTGGTTAAAGCAAATAAAAATAATTACCAATTGTTTATTTTAACACGTTTTGACAAATGTAATGAATTAAAAACCATAGGGGTTGTGTGGAGATAGTTGGTGTGATGTGGCGAGCAAGATAGAGGAAGCCTGAAACGGTGTGTATGGTTTTTCAGGCTGCCTATGTTGGCGGATGGCGCGGGGTTGAGCGATGCGGGCGCGGGCTAATCTGGCTCGGCAAAGCCTAGCTGTCTGATTTCTTGCAAGCCTGCTAGCAGCGGTTGATGATGTTTTCAGGCTGCCTATCCATCCACATTTACCGCCACACCCTGCGCCACTGCATTCTTGCGCTGGTCGTAGCGTTCAAACGTAATCTGCCGCTGTTTTTCGCTATAAGACAGTTTGCGCGTGGGGCTGCTGTGTTGCTGCAAGATTTGCGGCAGGGTGGCGCGGCGTTGCGCGGGGGGCAGCGCGTACAACGCTAAGGCAGCCTGAAACGCGCGTTGCTGCATGGCGGTATCCAGCAGGCGTTTGCTGTACACGGCGTAGTTTGCCGTATCGTTATCCAGTAGCACGCAGCCGATGAAGTTACCCCAGCAGGCGGGGCGCAGTGCAATGTTGCGGGTGTTTTGGGCGGGCGGGGCGTTTTCAGGCTGCCTATCTTGTGCTACGGCGGCTTGGCTTTCGGCAGTGCAATAGTGCGCGAGATTTTGCGCGTGCAAACGGCGGGTGTGCTCGGGCGAAAACAGCAGGCTTTGCGCGACAGGATTTTGCAATAGCCGCTTGGCATCCATGTTGGCTTCGTCCTCGTCTGCCGCATTGCTCGCCAACCAGTTGCGCATCATGCCGTCAAAATAGCGAAATTCGCCCTGCATGGCGGCGCATAGGTTGGGCTCGCCGTGGGCAAAGGGGGCAAACGCGGCGGCGCAGTTATCGGGCAGATGCGTTGCCCAATCGGGCTGTTCTGCCAGCATTTCTGCCGTCAGCGCGGTATTACGCGCCACGATGGCGTTGCCCACCATGGTATCAATCAAGCCGTTGTGCGAGCGCAACAGCACGCGCCCTGTGTGGATATTGCGGCACACGCGCGCCAACGCGGTTTCATGGCAGTTTTCTGCCCAATCTACCGCCGCTGCGGTGTGTTGCTGCACCAGCGGGGCAAAACGCGGCAAGGCATCGCGGGTTAAATCGTTGATAACGTAATCAAAATTATCGTATTGCGCCAGCGCATCGGCGTTGGCAAGCAGTTGGGCGGCTTGTTGCATGCTCGCGCGATAGGCGGGCAGATTATCGCGCACGGCAGCAAGGCAGCCTGAAACGCTGTTGCGCGGCGGGCAGGCTAGGCGGTCAAGCGGGGCATCGGGCAATTGGGCGGCGCGAATGGCATCGGGCAAGGGCGCGGTGTTTGCGTTTGCCACGCCGCGCAAAGCGTTGCTGCCGTATTGCGCGAGCCATTGGCGACGCGTGGCGGCATCGGGCGTGTGGTAGTCCAACAAAAACAGCGCATCGCCGCCTGTGCTGAATGTGGCGGGGGCGAGATGCAGCAGACGCAGGCTTTCATCGGCGCGGCGTTGCTCTTGCACACGGGCGAAGTAGGAGGCGGCGAGTAGCGCGGCGGGGAGGAGGATAAGCGCGGCGAGGGCGGCGAGGAGGAGTTTTTTCATGGGATGGCGGGGAGAGTGGGTTTCAGGCTGCCTATTTTACCTTGCTTTCCGTCTATTGATTCGCAGCGCACTCGTTTTAACTTCGTTGAAGCCTGCGGTTTTCAGGCTGCCTTATCAAGCAACACCACCAACAATATTATGTGTACGATAGCCGCATTGCGCTGGATGTAGGCTGGATTTAAGGCAGCCTGAAACGGTATTTATGTTTTTCAGGCTGCCTCAGTGATACGAAGGCAGCCTGAAAACCGTAGGTTTCAACAAAATTAAAACGAATTTGTAGCTTTCAGCAAAGCCCAACCTCTTTATTCTTGATAAAAATGCCGAAACGACGGCACGCCTTTAAAGCTGCCTACTTCGCGCAAAATTGCAGGCTTAATAATGCCGCGCAATGCCCGCGTGGGAATCACAACGGCAGGATAGCCCATAGAATAAGACGCGTTATGCTCCGCTTGGTATTGAAATTCCAAGCCGCACGGATTCAGGCTCCAATTATCAGACGGCTCAAAGGGATAAAAATGCAGCAAATCTTGAATTTCACCATCGCTCATTTTGTGGCGGCTATACGCGCCCGCGCCGTAATGCAGCCCGCCATTTTTCAGCGCGTGCAGCCAAAATTGCTTTTGCAGCGCATTCAATTTCGCCATTTGGTGCGGCAACACGATGCTTTTCAGCGGCAACGGTTGCGCGTTTTTATCCAACACATAGCGCGATACGCTGTACCAGCCATGCACGGCGCAAATGTATAAATAATCTTCGTTGCGCACCAAAGTGTAATGCTGGGTGCGCCCTTCCACTTCAAAGCCGTTGTATCGTTGTACCTTGCAATCCGCTAGCGTTTCATCCGTATCACGCCGCAGCATCATTTTCAGCGCGGCAGGCGTAAACGCGCGTATTTTCCAATCGCGCAAAGCCGTGCGCTTTGCCCATACTTCAATTTTGGAGTTGCCGCTGTGGGGCAGTGTGATGCTGACTTGGTGGCAGATGCTTTGGGCGGGCGCAGTCGTTGCCCAAAATAAGGCGACGAGGGCAGCAAAAGAGGGTGTTTTTATGGTCTATTCTCCGTTTTCAGGCTGCCGCACAGTAGCCATTTGGCGACGAGCTGTCGCCGTTCCATTTTGGGTTTCAGGCTGCCTTTTGGGGAACAGCAGAGGCAGCCTGAAAACGCGCAACGGTATTTTCAGGCTGCCTCAATATATTCTGCCTACTTAATCGCCAGCAGTTGCACAATCAGCAGGGATAAGCGTTTGCGCTCGTCTGGGCTGATTTCGGGCTGGGCGAGGCGGTGTCTGAGCTGGCTGATTTGCTGGTTTTTCAGCTCGGTGATGAGCTTGGCGATGCCGTCTTGGAACTCTTGCTGCTTTTCGGGGCTGCTGTCGTTGAGGTCTTCTTGGTTTTGCAGGGCGTGGCGGAAGATGTGGTCGATGGTGGGGGCAAAGGGGGTGGCGCGGAAGTGTTCTAGGGCTTGGGCGGCGGTCATGCTGGGGTGGCTGCGGTAGCTGTGGGCGAGGGCGAGCAGGCAGGCGATGTCGCCTTCTGCGGGCAGGTAGTCGGGGATGGCGACGTGTTCTGCCCATTGGGGATTGAGCAGCAGGGTGCGGATTTGACGTTGCACGAGGGTGGTGGTTTCAGGCTGCCTGAAACTTTCGCGCGGCAGGTTGTAGCGTTTGGCGGCAACGTGGCGTTGCGGGGCGGCTTGCCCCATTAGGTAGGCGAGATTGGTGGGGTCTATGCCTGTTTGCTCGCTGAGGTTTTGTTTGAGCAGGTAGGCGAGGGTGGGGGCTTGGCTGATTTGGGCGAGGTGGGGGGCGGCGCGTTTGACCAGCTCGGCTTTGCCTTCTTGGCTGGCGAGGTCTAAATCGGCGGTGAGCGCGTCCCAAAAGTATTGCGACAGCGGGCGGCTTTGGTGCAGCAGGGCTTCTTCAAAGCGGGCTTTGCCAAATTGGCGCACGAAGCTGTCGGGGTCGTGTTCGGCGGGCAGGAAGAGAAAATGCAGGGCTTTGCCGTCTTTGAGCTGGGGCAGGGCGTTTTCTAGCGCGCGCCATGCGGCTTTTTGTCCTGCGGCGTCGCCGTCAAAGCAGAAGTAGATGTTGTCGGTTTGACGAAACAGGATTTTGATGTGTTCGGCGGTGGTGGCGGTGCCCAGCGCGGCGACGGCGTATCCGATGCCGTATTGGGCAAGGGCAACGGTGTCCATGTAACCTTCCACCACCAAGATTCGCCCTGCGTCTTTGATGGCTTGGCGGGCTTCGTATAAGCCGTATAGGTTTTTGCCTTTGTCAAACAGGGGGGTGTCGGGGGAGTTGAGGTATTTGGGTTTGCTCTCGTCTAACACGCGTCCGCCAAAGCCGATGATGCTGCCTGAAACGTTGCGGATGGGGAACATCAGGCGGTGGCGGAAGCGGTCGTATTGTTTGCCGTCTTGGTCGATGACCATGCCGCTGGCGATGAGTTCGCCGTTGGGGTAGGGCTGGAAGACTTGGGCAAGCGGTGTCCAGCCTTCGGGGGCGTAGCCGATGCCGTAGCGGGCGATGATTTCGGGCGACAAGCCGCGCCCTGTGGCATAGGCTTGGGCGGGCGGGCTGAGTGCGAGTTGTTGCGCGTAAAAGGTGGCGGCGGCTTGCACGGTGGATTCCAGCGTTTGCTGCTGTTGCTTGCGGGCGGCGCGTTCGGCGGCGTTTTCAGGCTGCGTTTTGCTGTCGTGTGGCACGCTCATGCCCACGCGGTCGGCAAGGTTTTGCACGGCTTCGCGGAAGCTCAACCCTTGGTGTTCCATGATGAAGCCGATGGCAGAGCCGTGTGCGCCGCAGCCGAAACAGTGGTAGAACTGTTTGCTGGGGCTCACGGAAAAGCTGGGGGATTTTTCTTTGTGAAATGGGCAGCACGCCATGTAGTTTGCGCCGCTTTTTTTGAGTGGGACGTAGTGGTCAATGATGTCCACGATGTCGGTTTTGGCGAGGAGGTCGTCGATAAAGCTGGATGGAATCATGGGGATGGGATTTTGTTGGAGTGAGGCAGCCTGAAAACCAAAAAATGCCGTCATTCCCGCGCAAACGGGAATCTTGGTGGCTATGCTGAAATTTTGGAAAAACAATTGTTACCGAAATTTAAGTAAGATTCCCGCCTACGCGGGAATGACGGTTATTTACTCTTGCTCGTTTCGTTTTGGATTTTGCAAAGGTTTCAGGCTGCCTATGGAGGAGTGGATGGGAGGGGGTTTGCGCGCCGTAATCGTACACAAGGTTTGTGTTTTTCCACAGGGATAATGTGTGGATAAGTGGTTTAGCGTGTTGATTGGGCGGGGATATTTGAATTTGCTTAATTTTTGAGCAAAGGCAAAGGGGTGCGGTGCATTGATTGATGGTTAACGGTTTTCAGGCTGCCTGATGGGTTGAGGCAGCCTGAAACCTTTGCAAAATCTGCAACCGAAAGAGCATCGGCGGTTTGCCGATATTTTGGTAATCCAGTCATGCTGTTTAAAACCATTTGGCGGCGAGATGCCGTTCCATTTGCGATTTCAGGCTGCCGCAGGCTATCGGTCAAGTTTTTTAGCAAACAGCACATAGCCCAGCATCAGCAGGGCAACGGCGATTTGGGCGTATAAGCCGATGCCGTAGGACAGGACTTCTTTGGGCGTGCCCAGCCGTTCAAAGTAGGGTTTGAGGCGCAGGTAGTATTGCGCGTGTATCAGCAGGGCAAATAGGGCGGCGAGCATCAGCTCGGTGTAGGCGGTGGGTTTTTCTTGCTTGTCGTCGAGCCAGACTTTGGCGGCGGTGGCGGCGAAGATGATGGTGTTCACCCATGCCAGCAGGCGGAAGCTGAGCGATGCGCCGAGATAGCTTTTGAGCGGAGTTTTTGCCCACGGCAGCAGCCATGTGAGGATGGCGAGGGCGCATAGGGCAAGGATGATGTTGCGGGTGGACAGCAGCGCGCTGTTGCTGGCGGGAGCGGGGGCGCGGCGGGCGGATTGCGCTTGTTTTTGCGGCTGGCGGGGCGAGGGGTTTTGCGCGGAGCGTGGTTGTGCGGCGCGTTGTGGCTGCTGGGCTTGCGGCTGGGCGCGCTGGCGACTGGCGGCTTGCGCGGTGTGGACGTTTGCAGGCAGCTTGGCTTGCGCGGGGGTTTTGGGCTGGGGCTGGAAAAAAGCGGGGTCGGCTTGGCGCAAGGCGGCATCATAGGCACGGCGTTTTTCGCTGTCGTATAGGGTGTCGCGGATTTCGTGCAGAATTTCAATCGGCACTTTGCCGCTTTGGGCGGCGAGTTTGAGCTTGCTTTGGATTTCAGTGGGGCTGGCGGTGGGGGGGAGACAGAGGAATTTGTAGTAATTGTTCATGGGTTTCCTTTGGGGTGGATGAGGTTGGGGCGGGGCGGTGGTTTGCCTGAGGCAGCCTGAAAACGGGTTTCAGGCTGCCGATTATTGTGCAACGCCCGCGCGATGGTTTTACCGATAGCGCACGTTTTCGGCGGCATCAATGTGGATTTTACGCGCGCTTTGCAGTGCTACAAGCATTTCTTGTGCAAGTTTGGGGTTGCTGCGCTCGGTGAGCAGGCGCAGGAGGTCTTGTTTTTTCTTGGGGCGATTTTTTTTCAGCAGGGCAAGGGCGGTGTTAATCGGGCGGCTGGGGCGGGTTTCTTGGGTGGCGAGCAGGGTGAAAACTTGGTTGGCGGGCGGGGCGGGGATAATTTGGGCAACGGCTTGTTGCACGCTTTGGGCGGCGCGGTGGATAAGCTGTTGTTCGTTTGGGTTTTTCGCCTTATTGCGCTTGGTTTTTTGCTTGTCGGCTTGCGTTTCGCTATGCTCGCGTGTCGCCCCATCGGCGGTTGGGGCTAGGGGGGATTGCTGCGCTTGTTTGAGAAATTGGCGGGTGGCTTTGCCGAGTTTTTTCTTGTGCAACAGGCGGGCGCGCGGGTATTTGATTTGGAGTTGGTGCAGATAGGGGTGCAGTTTTTTGCGCGGGGAAACGCTGGCGATTTGGGCTTGGGGCTGATGTTGCAGGATGTCGGCGGCAGCTTGGGCGATGCTGCGGGCGGCTTTTTTGCGCGGCAAAACGTAGATGCTGTGCGGTTCTTCGGGGGTAATCATGCGTTTGGCGGCTTTGAAGGTGGCGAATAAGCCGACTTTGGCGCGGGCAAAGGGGATTTTGCGGTTGGGGGTGGGGGATTTGGCGAGGTCTAGCAGGAGGTGGGGCATGGTGGGAACTCCTTGTTTACGAGGATTGGGGGATTGTAATCTTTATTGGTGCGGGAGGGATGAGGCAGCCTGAAAAAGGGGGGTGGGGTTTATAGCGGATAAATCAAGAAATATCGCATTCAATCGGTGCGTAGGGTGTGAGCCGTGCACGCACATGGGAACGGGTAAACTGCGTGCGTGGCAAAGCCACACACCCTACTCGTGCTCTTACTATATTTTGTTGTTTATGGGCTGCCTGAAATTAAAAATAGCGCGGCGATGGTTTGTTGTTAAATGGTTGTTCAATAGGGGTTTACGGGTTAGCGAGATGTTAGCGAGCCGCTGGTGTTTTATGGGTTGCGGGTTGGGCAAAGAGGCAGCCTGAAAAGCGGGGCTTTGTGGTGGTCGGTTAGGCAGCCTGAAACCGCAGTTCAACCAATCGGCACAATGCCATTTTATGCGCTATTGGGCAATGCGCCATTGCTGTGCTGTTCATTTGGCAACGGTTTTTCAGGCTGCCTCAATGGTTTGCAAAGCGCAAAAGGTTAGCCGCGTGGTTAGCTTTGGATTGCGCCTGCGAATGCGTCGATGATGGGGTTGAGCAGGGCGTATTTGGTTTTGAGCGCGGCTTTGTTCACAATCAGGCGGCTGGATATGTCCACGATGTGTTCTACGGCTTCTAGGTTGTTGGCTTTGAGCGTGCCGCCTGTGGAGACCAAATCGACGATGCAGTCGCTCAATCCCACCAGCGGGGCGAGTTCCATTGAGCCGTAGAGTTTGATGATGTCCACGTGTACGCCTTTGGCGGCGAAGTGTTCGGCGGCGATGCCGGGGTATTTGGTGGCAACGCGCAGGCGTTTGCCTGCTTGGGAGGCGCGGGCGTAATCAAAGCCTTTTTGCACGGCAACCATCATGCGGCATTTGGCGATGTTGAGGTCTAGCGGTTGGTATAGCCCTTCGCCGCCATGTTCAATCAGCACGTCTTTGCCGGCGATGCCAAAATCGGCTGCGCCGTATTGCACATAGGTGGGCACGTCGCTGGCGCGCACGATGACGAGGCGGATATGGGGGTGGTTGGTGGGGATGATGAGTTTGCGCGAGCTTTCGGGGGCTTCGCTGGGGGTGATGCCTGCGGCGGCAAGCAGCGGCAGGGTTTCTTCAAAGATGCGACCTTTGGATAGGGCGATGGTGAGTTGTTGGGGCATGGGTGGTCTTTCGGGGCGTGTGGGGGTGTTTTCAGGCTGCCTCTGGCGGCGGGGATAAGGCAGCCTGAAAAGGCAAAAAGGGCGTGTGTGAACGCCCTTGGGTTATTCCGCCAGCAGTTTTTTGATGTCGGCGGCGATTTGTGGGGCTTCTGCGCCGAAGCGTTCAAAGTAGGCGGCGTTGCCTTGTTTGTCTAGCAGGTAGGTGCCTGATGAGTGGTCCACGTTGTAGAGTTTGTCGGATTTGATGTCGGCTTTGGCGGAGATGATGCGCCATTGTTGTTTGGCAAGGGCAAGCTCGTTGCCGCCTTGGGTGTCGGTTAAGCCGATGAAATCGGGGTGGAATTGTTTGACGTATTGTTTCATCAGCTCGGGCGTGTCGCGGTCGGGGTCAACACTTACGAATACCACGGCAACGTTTTTGGCATCGTCGCCCAGTTGTTTGAGCGTGTCGCTGTATGTGAGCAGCTCGGTGGGGCAAATGTCGGGGCAATGGGTGTAGCCAAAGGATAACACGACCACTTTGCCTTTCAGGCTGCTGAGGGCGAAGGGGTTGCCCTCGCCATCGGTGAGCGTGAAGTCGCCGCCGATGTTGTCTTTGCGGATGTCGGTGCTCATGCTGCCATCGGCTTTGGGCGCGGTTGCGCTGGCTTGGCTGGCGGCTTCGCTGGTTTGACTGGTTGCGCTGGCGTTGCTGCTGGCAACGGCGGGCGCGCTGGGCGCGGGGGCGTTGTTGGCGGCTTGGTCGCAGGCAGCTAGGGCGAATACGCTGGCAATTAGGGCGGGGATGAGTTGAGGTTTCATAGTGTGTCCTTTCGGGTGAATGGGATTTTTGTGGAATGATATTTTCAGGCTGCCTAACCTATTGAGGCAGCCTGAAAACGATAAGGCAGCCTGAAAACGCTTCACCGCATTATTGCGCGGGGCATTGTTCCACCAGCACGCCATCGGGCGAATAATCGGCGGGGTTTAGCGGCGAGTGTTTGCTGAAATAGACTTTGGTGGTGTCGGCATCCACAAAGCCTGTTTTCACAAAGCCTGTGTGGGTTTTCAGCACGGGGTAGCCGTCGCCGCCTGCGGCGATGTAGTCGGGCAACACAAAGCGGTAGGTAGCCGTTGGGTTGAGCGGTTTGCCTTGAATTTTCACGTTGGCGATGGTTTTATCGGCGGGACAATAGGTGAGCGACACGCCTGCTAGGTGGGGATAGCCGCCCGAGCCTTTGTCTTTGAATACGATTTCTTGCAAATAATCAAAGGCTTCTTTGCCTGTGAGCGGCACAACGCTGAGCAGATTGCCAAACGGTTGCACTTTGAGCACGGTTTTGTAGGTAATCGTGCCTGCGGGGATGGTGTCGCGGATGCCGCCGCCTTGCATCAGCGAGAAATCGGCTTGGGTGCGTTCCAGTTGGGCGCGGGTGATAAGCTGCCCGATGGGCATTTGTTGGCTGCGCACCAAATCGCGTGTGCCGTCAAAGGCGGCGGTGGCTTCGCCTACTTTGATGTTGAGTTTTTTATCGCCCAAGTCTTGATATTTTTGCAATTTGGCGAGCAGCTTGGGTTCAGCGGGGATTTCGCTGGTGTAGAAGCTGCCGTCTTTGCGTTTTAGGTTGGCGGGGATAAGCTGATAGCGCACCAGCTTGGTTACGCCGTTTTTAAATTCAAAATCGGCGCGTCCGAGGAATTTGCCCCATTCGTAGGCTTGCATAATGGGCATGCCGTTTTGCACATCGGGCTGGCAAGGGGTGTTGGGCACATACGGCGTTTTCAGGCTGCCGTCTTCGTTGATGCACACGGGGGTGTGCGAGTGTCCGCCGATTATCATGTCAAACGATTTGGCGGGCAGGCTGCGGGCGAGGGTTACATCACCGGGGGCGTTGTGTCCGTGTTGCCCGTTGTTGTAGTAGCCAATGTGGGTGAGCGCGATGCGCACGTCGGGCTGGGCTTTGTTGATGGTGGGCAGGATTTCGCGCGCGGCTTCAATCACGGGCTGAAAGGTTACGTTGCCCAAGTATTCAGGGTTGCCGAGCTTGGCGGTGTCTTCGGTGGTTAAGCCGACGACGGCGAATTTTAAGCCACCGCGTTGGATGATGGTGTAGGGTTTGACCAGATATTTGCCGTTTTTATAGCGCACGTTGGCGGAAAGGAAGGGGAATTTTGCCCAGCGTTCTTGTTTGTCCAATAGCTGCAAGGGGTTGTCAAATTCGTGGTTGCCCAGCGCAAGGGCATCAAATTTCATGGAGTTGAGCCCTTCGATGTCGGGTTTGGCGTTTTGCAGATCGGATTCGGGCACGCCTGTGTTGAAGTCGCCCGCGTGCAGCAGGATAACGGTGCCGCCTTGGGCTTCCACTTCTTTGCGCACATTGTCGATGGCGGTTTTGAGCACGGAGAAGCCGTATTCGCCTTTGTCGTTTTTCCAGAAGCGTCCGTGGGTGTCGTTGCTGTGTAGCACGGTGAAGTGGTAGGTTTTGTCTTTCTCATACGCGTGGGCGGCGAGGCTGGCGGTGAGCAGTAGAGAGAGGGTGAGCTTTTTGGGGGACATGGTGTGTTTCCTTTGTGGGTTGGGTTGAAGAGATGGGGGTTTCAGGCTGCATCAGGCGGTTGAGGCAGCCTGAAAATGTTTTTTGGCTAGAACGCGCGTTGCGCCGCGCACCACGCTGGGGTGTGTGCTTTGTGGTTGGCGGTTGCGGCGGGGTAAGCGGTTTGGCGTTTGGCTTTGTTGGCAGGCGTTTTACTCGTTTTCAGGCTGCATCAGGCGGCTGGGGTTGAGGCAGCCTGAAAAGGGTTTGGCTATTTGGCAACGAACCATCGCCGTGCTATTGAGCTATACGCCTTTACTCGGGCAACGTCGCCGAACCCATGCGCCGCAGGATGATGTTGGTTTTGCGGCGCAAGCCTTTATCGTTGGGGTGGTCTATGTAAAACAAGGGTTTGGGGACGCGGGCAGCGAGTTGGGCAGCCTGAATTTTGTTAAGCTGGGCGGCGTTTTGGTGGTAAAAATATTGGCTGGCGGCTTCTGCGCCGTACACGCCGTAGCCCCATTCGATTACGTTTAAATACAGCGTGTAGATGCGGTCTTTGTCGGTGGTGGCTTCTAGCATGGCGGTGAGCGCGGCTTCTTCGGCTTTGCGCCAATAGCTGCGGCTTTCGTTTAAGAATAGGTTTTTGGCGAGCTGCTGGCTGATGGTGGAGCCGCCTGCTTTGATTTTGCCGCTTTTTTCGTTTTTCTTGATGGCGTTTTTTATGCCGTTCCAGTCAAAGCCGTCGTGTTCGGCGAAGTTGGCATCTTCGGAGGCAATCAGGGCTTTTTTGAGGTTTTCGGAGATTTGGTGGTAGGGCACCCATTGGTAGTTTAGGGCGACTTGGGGTTTTTCTTCGGCGATTTCTGCCATGCGCATATTCATAAAGGAAGTGCGATGGGGGGCGAGTGCGCGGTAGCTGATGATGTTGCCGTAGGCGTACACGTTAAACAGGAGAAAGGCGAGGACGGGGGCGGCGATGAGCCATTTGAGTGTTTTCATGCGGTAAGCTCGGCGCGGAGGGCGGCGATAACGGGGGCGATGTTGGGGGTGTAGCCACGCCAGAGTTGGTACGATGCGGCGGCTTGCCCTACCAGCATGCCTAAGCCGTCGGCGGTTTGGGCTGCGCCATGTTGGGCGGCGTGGGCAAGGAATGGGGTGGGCTGGGCGGCGTAGAACATATCGTAGGCAAGGAGGCAGCCTGAAAAGGCTTCGGCGGGGATGGGGGGTGTTTCGCCTGTTACGCTGCTGGATGTGGCGTTGATGATGATGTCGTAGGCTTGGGTTAATTGGTGGTATTCGGTGGCTTGGATGGCAAATTGCTGGGCGAGTTGTTGGGCTTTGGCGTGGGTGCGGTTGGCGATGGTGATGCTGGCGGGTTGGCAGTCGGCTAGGGGGAGGATAACACCGCGCGCTGCACCCCCTGCGCCCAGCAGCAGGATGTGTTTGCCTGCGAGATTGATGCCAAGCTGTTCGGTTAAATCGCGCACTAAGCCGATGCCGTCGGTGTTGTCGCCCAGCAGCGTGCCATCGGCTTGGCGGTGCAGGGTATTGACTGCGCCTGCGGCTTGGGCGCGGTCTGTGAGCTGTTGGGCGAGGTCGTGGGCTTGTTGTTTGTAGGGCAGGGTGATGTTTGCGCCGTTGCCGCCGTGGGCGAAAAATTGGTTTAGGGCAGCCTGAAAGCCGTTGGCGGCATCGGGCACTAGGGTGCGGGTGTATTCTATGGTTGCGCCTTCTTGGGCGGCGAAAAGCTGGTGGATTTTTGGGGATTGGCTGTGGGCGATGGGGTTGCCGAATACGGTGTAGCGTGCGGGCATTTTCAGGCTGCCTTTTGTTGGGGGTGTGTGTATTTTAGTTAGGTTTGGTTAAAAAGCAAGGGCGGGGCGGTGGGCTGAAATTTTGGCAAAACCTGCAAACTATGGCGCGTTGGCGGCTCGCCGATATTTTGGCAACAGTCATATTCTGTTTAATTAGGCTATTTGGCGGCGAGCTGCCGCCGTTCCATTTTATTGTGCTGATTGGTTGAGCAGGGCTCAATGCGGTTTCAGGCTGCCTACTGGTGATGTGGCGGGAGAGTAGGCAGCCTGAAAAGTGTTAGAACTAGGTTCTTATTGATGATATTGGCGCGAAACTTCGTGCACGGTTTCTACAAGGATTTCAACGTGTTCGGGCGGGGTGTGTTGGTGGATGCCGTGCCCGAGGTTGAAGATGTGTCCGTGTCCGTGTCCATAGCCTGCTAGGATGTGGGCGGCTTCGGTGCAGATGGTTTTGGGCGTGCCAAATAGGGCAAGCGGGTCTAGGTTGCCTTGCAGGGCGACTTGGTCGTTTACGCGGGCGCGGGCTTGGGCGATGTCGGTTGTCCAATCTAGCCCGATGGCATCTGCGCCGCTGTTGGCAAGCTGTTCCAGCCATTGCCCGCCGCCTTTGGTGAACACGATAACGGGGATGGTTGCGCCGTTGTGGTGGCGTTTCAGGCTGCTGATGATTTGTTTGATGTAGTGCAGGCTGAATGTTTGGAAGGCTTCGTGCGAGAGCGTGCCGCCCCATGTGTCAAAGATTTGGATGGCTTGCGCGCCGTGTTCAATTTGCAGGTTAAGGTATTGGGTTACGGCTTGGGCGTTGATGTCTAGCACGCGGTGCAGCAAATCAGGGCGGGTGTAGAGCATGGTTTTGACGGTGCGCCAATCGCGGCTGCCGCTGCCTTCTATCATGTAGCAGGCGAGGGTGAAGGGGCTGCCTGAAAAGCCAATCAGCGGCACGCGCCCATCTAGGGCTTTGCGGATGCTGGCAACGGCTTCAAAAACGTAGTTGAGCTTGTTCATATCGGGCACGGCGAGCAGTTCTATGTCTTGCTCGTGTTGCAGCGGGCGTTCAAATTTGGGGCCTTCGCCCGCTTCAAAGCGCAAGCCCAGCCCCATGGCATCGGGGATGGTTAGGATGTCGGAAAACAGGATGGCGGCATCTAGGTTGAAGCGGTCTATCGGTTGCAGGGTTACTTCAGTGGCGAGGTCTTTGTTGCGGCACAGTGACATAAAATCGCCTGCGAAGGCGCGGGTGGCTTTGTATTCGGGTAGATACCGCCCTGCTTGGCGCATCAGCCAGATGGGGGTGTATTCGGTGGGTTGGCGCAGCAGGGCGCGGATAAAGGTGTCGTTTTGTAGATGGGACATGGTGTGGGCTTTCGTTTTGGGTTGTGGTGGGGCAGCCTGAAAGTGGGTTTTGCTGTTTTCAGGCTGCCTATTGATGCGAACCATCAAGGCAGCCTGAAACCGTTGCGCGACAAGACTGCTACGGCGCAGCGGCTGCGGGCGCAGACGATGGCACGGCTGCGGATGCTTCGGGCTGCGCAGGCGCGCTGGCATCGTTTTCCAAATCGGCGAACACGTCTTCGTTGGCTTGCAGCTGGAACGGCTTGCCGTTGAGCTGGATTTTGTTGTCGGCGATGGTGAGCTGGGTTTTGATGGCGCCGTTTTCGCTGGCGATGTAGCCGTCTTGAATCATGGTTTTCAGGCTTTCGCTGGTGAGCAGGCGGATGGTGTCGTCCACTTCTTTTTGCTCTTGCACGCTGTTGGGGTTTTCCATGGCAAACAGCCCGCGCGTTTGGGTTACGGCAAAGTCTTCAATGATGTTTTGCGACACGTCTAAATTTAACTCGGCTTGCATTTTGGCAAGCATGGGCTTGATGTCGTTTAAATCGGCGGCGGTTAAGCCGTTGAAGTTGAGCTTGCCGCTGGCGTTTACATGGCCTGTGGGCGTGGTGAAGCTGAATGTGCGGATTTCAAGCTGCGGGTTGTCGGTGAACAGGGCTGCGCCTTCGTTGCGCACGGCGGCGAGGATGTGTTTTTGCTGCTCTTCGGGCGACAGTTGTTTTTCGGTGGCGATTTGTTGCCAGCGGGCTTTGAGCGCGTTCAGGCTGCCTGCGTTGAGGTGGTTGGCGGCGATGTCTATATTCAAAGGACCGTAGGCGGTGTCGCCGTAGTTGAACTTGGCAAAGCTGAATTTGCCTGATGTGTTGAGATAGCCTGCTTCGGGTTCGCTGGTTTCGGTGGCGTAGCTTAAATTATCCACGCTGATTTTGTTGGGGGCGATGGTGCCGCGCGGGTTGATAAACGCGCCGATTTGCAGGTCGGTTACAGTGTTGATTAAATCGTTGATTTTGATGTTGTAATCCATGCCTTCATTCCATGAAACGTTGAAATGGGCAAGGTTGGTGGTGGATGAGCCGAGTGTGGTTTTGCCGTCTTTGCTGTTGTAGCTGTTGGCTTCTAGGGTGAGGTTTTCTATTTTCAGGCTGCCTTTGTCGGCAAGAATGGCTTGGAAGCTGGGCATGGCGAGCTGGGTGGTGTAGCTGGCGTAGCCGTTTTGGTAGTTGATGTTGCCTGTTAGCCCTTGCCAGTTGATTTTGATGCCTGATAGTTCTTCGTAGTCAAACGGGGCAACGGTGATGTTGAGCGTGCCGCTGCCGTTGAGCTTAATCACGTTGTGCAGCTTGATGGGGATTTGCTCGCCAAAGAAGCGGGCTAGGGTTTTTTTGACTTCGGGGTCGTACTGGAATTCGGTTTCCACCACGGCGCGCACGGGCACAATGCCGTTGGCAAAGGGCTGGTGGTGCACATGGTTTATCATAGTGATGGGTTTTTCCAGTACGGCGCGGATGTTGTCGGGGATGTTTTCGCCCAGATTGGCTAACACGGTGGGATGAAAGCGCAAGACGGTGGTTTCGGTGGATTCTAGCCAGCCGCTTTGGTATTGATAGGATTCAACGTCAAAAAAGAAAGTATCCGCCAAAATGCGGTGTTGGGTTTCTAGGCTTTGTTTGGCTTGGTTGCCCAGATAGAAAGGGGTGCTGATGCCTGCGGCGGCGATAAGGGCGGCGGCTGTGCCAGCGATGAATAGTTTTTTCATGTGCGAGATGCGGTTGCAAAACAAAATTGGGCGAATCATAACATAAAACGCCAAGGCAGCCCTGAAAGGATGCAGCCTGAAAATGGGATGCAGCCTGAAAACGCTTATTGCGTGGGCGATTAAGGCAGCCTGAAAACCAATTGCGAATATAGGCAGCCTGAAAACGGTGAAACATAAATGGAACGGCAACGGCTCGTCGCCAAATCGCTTTCCATTCAACAATGCTACAATCGCGTTCAACTAAAACTCTGCAATCCCAAGGCAATCCCATGTCTCCCGACCGTTTCAAACACCTTGCTTCGTTTATCCAAACCGCCAAAAGCGGCAGCTTTACCGCCGCCGCCGATGTGCTCAATCTCACCCCCGCCGCCGTGAGCAAAAACGTTGCCACGCTGGAACAATCGCTTAACGTGCGCCTGTTTAACCGCACCACACGCAACATGAGTTTAACCGACGAAGGCAGGCTGTTTTTCGCGCAGGCGCAAACGGCGTTTGAAATGCTGGAAACCGCCGCCGAGCAAATCGGACACGCGCCCGACCACATCACAGGCACGGTGCGCGTGTCGGTATCGTATCCCATTGGGCAGCATTTGGTGATGCCGCATTTGGGCGAACTGCTCAACCGCCATCCCGATTTGGAAGTGCAGTTGATTTACAACGACCATCTGGTTGATTTAGTTAAGGAAAATTTTGATTTAGCGATACGCGGCATGGTGAGCGAAGACAGCGCGTTGATTGTGCGCCCTGTGGGCAAGCTGCACACCTGCCTTGCCGCCACGCCCGACTATCTAGCCAAACACGGCATCCCCAAGCGCGAAAGCGATTTGGACGCACACCAAATTTTGAGCAGCCAAACCGCCACAGGCAAGCCCCGCGCATGGCTGCTGCAACAGCGCAATGGCGTGGCAAAAGCCTATCAGCCCATCCGCAGCCGCTTCACCACATCCAGCGCGGATAGCTTGCTGCAAGCCGCGCTGCAAGGTTTGGGCATCGCGCAACTGCCTGTTTATTATCTGCTTTCAGGCAGCCTGAAAACCGTGTTGAGCGACATCCACCAGCCGCCGCAATATGAATTGAGCATCCAATATCCGCACCGCACCATGCTTGCGCCGCGTGTGCGCGTGGTGCTGGATTTTTTGCTGGATGTGATGAAAAACAACATGGGCTTGCACACGGGCAAAGTGGATTTGCGTAAATTTGCCGCGAAATAGGGCAGGGCGCGGCAGAGGCAGCCTGAAAATGAGCGAAGTGAGTTTCAGCGAAGCCAAAACAGCATTTAAACACGTTTTCAGGCTGCCTAAAAAAACGCCGCCCTTGTAGGGTGTGTGGCTTTGCCACGCACGCCGTCCTCAATCCTCGCTCAACCGCGTGCGAGCCTACGGCACACACCCTACGCGCCCCACCTTCAACAACGTTTTCAGGCTGCCTCCATCCCCTTCAATCTTCCGTTTACATCAAAAGAATCATGCACCTACACTTCCTCGGCACCTCATCAGGCTCGCCCGCCATAGAACGCAACGTCTCCTGCACCGCGCTCAACCTGCTGCCCGAAAACGGCGAAATCTGGCTGTTTGACTGCGGCGAAGCCACGCAACACCAAATCCTGCGCACCAGCATCCGCCCCGGAAAAATCCGCCGCATCTTCATTACCCATCTGCACGGCGACCATATTTTCGGGCTGCTGGGCTTGCTGTGCAGCCGCTCCTTTTTATCGGGCGATAACCCCAGCCCGCTCACGCTCTACGGCGGCGCAGGCTTGCGCGAATTTGTGGAAACGGGGTTGCGTCTGTCGCACAGCTATTTAAGCTACCCCATTGAATTTGTTGAGCTATCCGAAGCGGGTGGCGAAATCGCGTGCGATGCCACCTTTCGCGTCAAATACCGCCTGCTGGACCACGCCGTGCCATCATTTGGCTTTCGCGTGATAGAAGCCGACCGCGCAGGCAGCCTGAAAACGGACGAACTGGAAGCCCTAGGCGTGCCCAAAGGCGCGTTATACGGCGCACTCAAACGCGGCGAAACCATCACGCTGCCCAATGGCAACACCTTGAACGGCAACGATTTTATCAACCCGCCGCGCAAAGGGCGCGAAGTGGTTTTGTTTGGCGATACCCGTTTTCAGGCTGCCTTTGCCGATTTTTGCGCCGATGCCGACGCGCTGGTGCACGAAGCCACCTTCGCCGCTGATGAAGCCGCCAACGCCGCCCAGTTCGGGCACAGCACCTGCGCCCAAGCCGCCGAGCTAGCCAAACTCGCCCGCGTGAACACGCTGTATTTAAGCCACATCAGCGCAAAATTTTCGGGCAACCGCGCCCAAGAATTGCTTGCCGCCGCGCGGGCGATTTTCCCGCAAACCGAGTTGGCGCATGATTTTATGGAGGCGGCGATTCCGTTTGCGGGGTAGTCGCATAGTCGCCAGCATTGAGGCAGCCTGAAAACGAGCGAAGCGAGTTTCAGCGAAGCTAAAACGGCATCTAAAAATGGTTTCAGGCTGCCTATTTGGTTTGCACGATAAATAGGCAGCCTGAAAATGGAACGTTGGCAGTTCGCTGACATGGTGGTAAATCGTGCAACGCTTATTTTATTCGCACACGCCCTTTTGGCGATGAGCCGTCGCCGCTCCATTTCGCCGCTGTTTGAGTTAAACAAAGTTTTCGTTCAACCATTAAGGCAGCCTGAAAACAGGTTTACAGCCAATTTCAGGCTGTCCATTGATTTGCGCAACTAAATAGGCAGCCTGAAAGCGAGTTTACGAGCTTCTGCGAAGCTAAACCCTCCCGCCTTGTCCCGCCCCGCGCAATCCCTATCATTCGCCCCTTTTCCTCATTCATTCAAACCCATGTCCCACACCCTCCCCAACACCGACACCCAAGCCAACCCCAACGCGCAATACCACAGCGACAACCCCAACTTTCCCGCCAAGCTCATCGTGTTCACGCTGTTTATCGGCGCGTTTTTCGGCTACCTTAACGACACGCTGCTTAACGTTGCCCTCACCAAAATCATGGCGGATTTCCATATTGATAAAACCACCGTGCAATGGCTCACCACAGGCTTTTTGCTGGTGATGGGCGCGTTCACGCCGATTACCGCCAGCGTGATTCAATGGATGGAAACGCGCCGCATGGTGCTGATGACGCAAGCCGTGTTTATCCTTGGCTCGCTGGTTTGCATGCTCGCGCCCAATTTCGCCGTGTTGCTCACGGGGCGGCTGTTTCAAGCCCTTTCCGCCGCGCTGTTTGTGCCGATTTTGTTCAACGGCATTCTCGCCATCTATCCACCGCACAAACGTGGCAGCGCCATGGGCATCATCACCATGATGTTCACCGCCGCGCCCGCCATCGGGCCTACTATTTCGGGCGTGATTGTGGAGCGTTTAAGCTGGCATTATCTGTTTGGGCTCACCATTCCCTTTATGCTGGTTGCCATGTTTTTAGTAAACAAATACTTAACCGTGAACCTCAGCGACATCACACGCCCGAAAATAGACTTCCCCTCCGCCATCGCCTCCGTGTTTGGCTTTGGCGGGCTGGTGTATGCCAGCAGCAATTTTGAACACTTGTCGCTGCCCGATCTTGGCAGCGTGCTGGCGGTGTCGCTGGGCATTGTGGCGTTTTTTGTGCGCCGCCAATTTGCGCTGGCAACGCCGCTGCTTAATCTGCGCGTGTTTTTGTATCCCCAGTTTCGCTACGCCGTGTTGATTTTGGTGTGTGCGTATTTTCTGTTTATGGGCTTGGAAATTTTGATGCCGATGTACACGCAACAAGTGCTGGGGCTTACCGCCACGGCAACAGGCTTGATTTTGATGCCCGCCAGCATCGCTCAAGCCATCGCCTCACCGTTTTTGGGCGTGTTGCTGGACAAAAAAGGCGGCAAATTTTTGATGCTGCCCGCAACGCTGGTGATGCTGCTGTCCATTATCGCCATGTGGACATTGCTGGATTTGCATACTAACGCTTTGATTTTAAGCTGCTTGTTTACCGTGATGGCGGTTGCCGTGTCTGCCTGCATCACAGGCGAAACGCACGGCCTAAACGCCTTGCCGCGTAAACTCAACCCGCACGGCGCAAGCACGATTACCACGCTCAACCCCATCGCAGGCGCGTTGGGCGCGGCGTTTATGGTGGGCATTACCAGCATGGGCGAAAAAGTCGGAACATACTATACGCTGCAAAAAGCCATGCTCAACGGAGTGCATTGGGCGATGGCGTGCGCGTTGGTGGTAGCAGCGCTGGCGGTGTTGTTTGCGTTGAAAATTAAGCCGAATGAATGGCGCGAGAAGGGGGAAGCGGGGCATTGATGGGGTTATGTTTTAGCTTCGCAGAAGCTCGTAAACTCGTTTTCAGGCTGCCTATGGTGCATACGCATTAAGGCAGCCTGAAAACATAAATGGAGCGGCGATGGCTCGTCGCCAAATAGTTGATTCAACATGGCTTGGTTGATTAGCAATATGTCGGCGAGCCGCCGACGCTCCAGTGGTTACAGGCTTGGCCAAGGTTTCAGGCTGCCTCTGGTGTACAC
>CAUVGV010000014.1:0-20500 GCA_963551505.1 uncultured Kingella sp. | reverse complement strand
TTCATTTCGCTTGGTACGCCTAAAATTTCGCGCACCGTATCAGGATAACGCGCCAAAGCCAGTTGTGGCACGCTACCAAAGCCACGCGCGGTTAAAGCCAGCATAAAGGTTTGCACCAGCATACCCACGTCCATAGCGACAAATACGTTATCGGTGATTTTGGGCGCAAAGAAAAAAGCCGCGTGCGGTGCACCGTAACCACTTATGTTTTCAGCAGCGAAACGAGCGCGCCCTGCTTTATCTTCCCGCGTGATACCGAATGCGTCATACAGAGTTTTGTAGAGATGGCGCATTCGGTTTTCATATTCGCCTGTAAACGCGGCTTGGTCATACGAAAAATCGGGAGCGGGTTTGCCATTTGCCAATACATCTACCAATGCGGCGGATAATTTTTGCCACGTTTGCCCCGATGCAATGTGGATTTGCCACGGCTGCACGTTCACGGCAGATGGTGCGCGGAATGTGTCTTGCAATATAGCTTCTATTTTGGCGCGGCTTAATGGTGTGTCTTTAAAGGCACGGATAGATTGGCGTTTTTGTACTGTGGTGGAAAAATCTAGCATTTTGTGTACTCCTAAATCTACGGTTTTCCTTTTTCAGGCTGCCTAAACACTAGGCCGCCCCTTATTTCGCCTGATGCAGTTTCCAGCCGCGTTTGCTTTTTTGCAGGCGGATTTTGCCGTCTGCGGTGGCGTAGCCGTGTTGGGTTTTACGCAAAATGGTGTTTTCGGCGATGTCTGCGCCAAAGAGTTCTACACGCGCTTTGTTGGCGGATTGAATGCCGTAAACGGCGAGCGTGTCGTTATTGGGGGCGGTGAGTTTGATTTGGGCGGCATCAAATACTTGCACGCATTTTTTGAGCAGGAAGGAGTAGCTTGCGCCTGTGGACGGTTTGCAGCCGTGGGCATCGGTGTCGCCGCCGAGCATGGGGGCGGTATCGGCTTGGGTGTAGGCGGCGAGACTGAATGTTAATGCGGCGGTGGCGAGTAGTCTTTTCATGGGAGTTGTCCTTGTTTAATTTTATGGGGTTGGGCGTTTTAGCTTCGCAACTCCGCTTCGCTACGCAGGCTGCCTTATGCTGTTTAGGCAGTCTGAAAACTACCCTTTCAAACTATCCAAATCGCTAATATCAATGCTGTTGCGGTTGCGGAACACTAGCACCATAATCGCCAAGCCAATCGCGCTTTCGGCGGCGGCGACGGTGAGCACGAAAAACACGAACACTTGCCCTGCGGTGTCGCCGAGATATTGCGAGAAGGCGATAAAGTTGAAATTCACCGCCAGCAGCATCAGCTCAATAGACATCAGCAGCACCAGCACGTTTTTGCGGTTCATAAAAATGCCCATCGCGCTGATGCCAAACAGCAAGGCGGCGAGCACTAGATAATGCGTGAGCGTAATCATGCTTGGGTCTCCTCGTTGGTTTCAGGCTGCGTGCGCGGGGTTTGCACTTCGGCGGGCATGGACACTAAGCGCATACGCCCTTCGTTGGGGTTTACCCGCACTTGCAAGGCGGGGTCCATGTATTTGGTGCGGGTGGATTTGCGATGCACCAGCGCAATCGCCGCCACCATGCCCAGCACCAACAGCACCGATGCCAATTCAAACGGCAGCAGATAGGTGGTGTAAATTTGCACGCCCAAATCGCGCACGTTGCTGTAATCGGCGGGAATGTCTTTCATTGCGCCAAAGGCGGCGAGATTGGTGTCGGGCGCGACAAAAATCATAATCAGCAAAGCCGCCATCAGCACGCCAACCACCAGCGCGGCGGGGGCGTGTCGCCAAAAGCCTTGGCGCATGGCTTCTATGTCAATGTTGAGCATCATCACCACAAACAGGAACATCACCATCACCGCGCCGACATACACCACCACCAGCGTGATGCCGAGAAACTCGGCTTGCATCAGCAGCCATGCCATCGCGCTGGCGCAGAAAGTGAGCACCAGCCACAAGGCGGCGTGGACGGGGTTTTTGGCGGTTACGGTTTTGAGCGCGCTAAATAGGATTATGGCGGCTAGGGTGTAGAACAGGATTAGGGGGAAGCTCATAATGGGGTCCAGTTGAGGGTTAGGGTTTTCAGGCTGCCTCTGTAAGCTGATTGAGCCATGCGATGTAATCCGCCGCGCTTTGCTCTATGGCTTGCAAGGCTGCTTCGGAATAGCCTGCGTTGCTGTCTATGGTGTGAAAGGCGAACATCGGGTGGTAATCGGCTTGGCAATAGCGCAGCGATAATTCAAACGAACGCAAGGCTTCGGCAACGGTGTAGCCCACTGCGCCTTGGCGCGTGTAATCGGCTGCGGGCGTGCCCAGCGACACGGCAATCGCGGTTTTTTTGCCTGCCAACGCTTTGCCTTGCGCGCCGTATGCCCAGCCGTAGGTCAGCACATCGTCTAGCCATTGTTTCAGCAGCGGCGGGCAGTTAAACCAATACACGGGGAACTGCAAAACCAAGGCTTGATGCGCGTCCACCAGCCGTTGCTCGGCGGCGATGTCTATTTTGCCGTGGGGATAGGCGGCGTAGAGCTCGTGTACGGTAAAACGCTCGGGGTGCTGGCGCAATGCGTTTAACCAGCGGCGGTTTACGGCGGATTGGGCGAGATGGGGGTGGGCGGCGATGATTAGGGTTTTGTTCATTTTGTTTTCCATATTGGGTATTTGGGTTTGATGCGCGGGGGGCGTTTTCAGGCTGCCTATGGTTTGCCCAACCGCGCAATCGCTTGGCGCACCCAATCGCGCAATTCATCGCCGTTGTCTAACGCGGTTTCGGGCAGGCGGTAATACGGTAAAGGAATTTCGCGTATGCCGCCTGTGGTTTTATCGGTGCGGCGGCTGATAAGCGGTTCGCCCAAATCGGCGTGCGGCGCGGGGTATTTGAGATACAGCTCGTTGCTGCGGCTCAAAATCGCCACCATTGCGCCATAATGGCAAAAGCCTACGCCGCCAAACATTCGTTTGCGCGTGATGCCGCCCAGCGGGGCGAGTTGTTCGGCGATGTGGTTGGCGAGTTCGGCTGATGCGGGCATGGTGGGCTTTCGGGGGGGGGCAGGCTGCCTTACAATGCCACGCGGTATTGCGTCAAGCTCTCCGCCGTTTTGGTGGGCAGAAATTCGGTGATGCTGTATTGCGCCAGCCCCGCCTGATGAAATGGGTCTTCGGCGATAATCTGCGCCACTTGCTCGCGGCTGTCTGCCTGCATCACAATCACGCCGCCCGTGCGCGGTTCTTTGCGCCCCGACAGCAGAAACGTGCCCGCGCGGTAATGCCGTTCCAAATAGGCGATGTGTTCGGGCAGCGCGGCTTCAATTTCGGCAAGCGGGCGGATGTATTCCAGCGAAACGATAAACATGGTTGCTCCTTTGGGTTTTAGCTTCGCAACTCCGCTACGCTACGCAGGCTGCCTTAGGGGCTGTTGACATTCAACTTTTGAAGTGGATTTTGCGTCATAAAATGGTAGATGCAAGGCGAAAATGCGAGCCTATGCCGTCCATAGGCGAGTATTTTTAACGCGGCAGATGCCGTTTTAGGGCGAAAAAGCCGCCAAAATGTTGACTGTCAACAGCCCCTATGGCATCAAAGCACCCGCTCTTCTTCGCCAAACCACATCACAGAATGCTGCAAATCCACGAACGCGGCTTCGTCTTCCCGTAGCGCAGCCAATGCCGCCTGCCCTGCTTCGGTTTCGCGGGCACGTTGAAAATCATCGCGGCTGTCGTACCACAGCTCGCCCATGGCATCAAATTCAAACGGCAGCGTGTCGCGCTGGGTGTTGGGCTGCCCGCTGGCTTGGAAGGGTATCGTTTTAGCGTAATGGCGGATATTTAACGCTTCTTTGAAGCCCAGCACTTTTTCGGAATGTTGCCGCCAGCGGGCGATAAAGGCTTCGGTGCTAAACTCAGGTTTCTTTTTCACCAGCATAATGATTTTAAACATTTTATTTTCCTTTCCGTGTTTTCAGGTTGCTTGGGGGATTTTCAGGCTGCCTACCGATACGGCGCGTCAGCCGCTTTGCGTTTGGCGATTTCGGCTTCGTATTTATCGCCAATCGCCAGCAAAATCGGCTTGGTCATGTGCAAATCGCCTTTTTTCTCGCCGTGGTATTCAAAAATATGCGTTTCCACAATCGCATCGGTGGGGCAGGCTTCTTCGCAGAAACCGCAGAAAATACATTTGGTTAGGTCAATATCGTAGCGCGTGGTGCGGCGCGTGCCGTCTTCGCGCTCTTCGCTGTCAATGTTAATCGCCATCGCGGGGCAAACGGCTTCGCACAGTTTGCAGGCGATGCAGCGTTCTTCGCCATTGGGATAACGGCGTTGCGCGTGCAGCCCGCGAAAACGCACCGATTGCGGCGTTTTTTCTTCGGGGAAGTAGATGGTGTCTTTGCGGGCGAAGAAGTTTTTGAGCGTTACGCCCATGCCTTTGACGAGTTCGCCGAGCAGGAAGGTTTTGATTAGGTTTGCCATTTTTGGTTGTATTCTATAAAAATTTATAAAAATAGTTTACTATATTAGTAAATCCCAGATAATTGCAAATACGCTCTTTTAGTTGGGTAGCGACCGTTATTATCCCACCATCTCGCCAAAGAAAACCTTAAATATCTACCCCTAGGTATTTTTCCAAAATTAACATTACCAATACCAACATATTTAACCGAGAAAACCAAACCATTATCTATGTAACGAAATCTTCTATCCTCATATAAAAACAAATCATGATTTAATTTTGCAATTATTACACTATATTGTGGTACTTGTTCTGTTTGTATTAAAAAACCACTACCATTTGCCCAAGTTAATAAACCATCGAATAAATCCCTAATATGCATATTATTATGCACACAAATTTCAGAAATTAAATTAAGTAATTGCTCTCTACCTAACACATCTATTAGATCACTACTTAATACACATACATCTTCAGAATGAGGTAAAACAATATGCTGTCTATATTGATAGGTGATTTTATAAGTCTCTCCAACTTGATAAGGAGATTCTATTGGCTGATTATCAGCGTACTCAGTTAATAATCGAACATATCTATTCGATCCAAGAGCATAGCCCCCTACGCAGACATGATCATTATTCATTTGAGTTCGTGCTAAAATCAATACAAAATCAGAAACAATATCCATTTAATTTATAATCCTTTTTTAACTTATCTAAAATAAGTTTTCGATGACAAGCTGAACAATATTGTTCTACACAAAAAAATACTACTTTTTCTGCTTCAAATTGATTTAGAAAATCTATGAAATTAAAATTATTTAAAACCTTCTCTTTATACAACTCAATAAATTTTTCTCCTAAGCATAGCCTAGCTTGCTTAGTTTCATTTGATAGTGAATCTTGCTTCTTTTGTGCTTCTCTAATTTCAGTTGTCGGGGCCAGTGCCTTAATATGAATATACGAGATACCTAATTCACTTAATTTATCTTGCAGATATGTACTATTAACAAATGCATACTTGCTTCCACGCATTCCACGCCTTTGTCTCACATCAACAAATAAAGTAATTTTTGCATCTATCAGTTTTTGAAAAAACTCAACCTCTGTATTTCCATAGACACCCGTAGCTGTAATGATCATTATTTAATAAACCCCCACTGATGTGGCACCTGCTAAGTACCCAAATAAATCCACTTCACCATATCCATTAGAAATTTGATTAATTACTTGTGTTTGACTTAGTAAATTACCCTTTTCATCAATATGCTGAACATTAATATTTTGTCTATCCAAATATCTACCTATCATTTTGCTACGATGACATTCGCAAGGCTTTAATTCACTACACATACACACAACACGCAAATTTTTATTGTATGCCGTAATTAATCTATTTATAGAATGGATAAACCTTTCAGTTTCCATCACTCTTTCATATATGACATAACCTTGTTTATCGTAACAAGAACGATATTTTGGCTTACCTCCTAGTCCATCTCCCATAAAAACATAAGTAACCATATGATCTTTACAAATATTCTCTATATTTCCACGACTAAAATTGGGATTAAATCGTGAAAATGGATTAGTGCGAACATCAATTAAAAAATCTATTTCGTATTTTTTCAATAACTCAAAGAATGTTTCAACACTTCTGTTTCCATGACCAATACTATAAATTGGAAATTTAAGATTATCTGTCATATATAGTACTCCCAATAAATACAGTTCCCAGATTATTTCAGGCTGCCTTTACTTCCACAAACTCAACGGCGAAGCCATCCACGCGCCGTAAAACACAATCGCGGCAAAGCCCACGGGAATCAGCACTTTCCAGCCCAAGCGCATAATTTGGTCGTAGCGGTAGCGCGGGAAGGTGGCGCGTATCCACAAATAGCCATACAGCACAAACGCCATTTTGCCAAACATCCAAATTACGCTTGGCGTGCCGATAATGCCCCAGCTTTGCGGAAAGGGCGACAGCCAGCCGCCCAAAAACAGCAGCGCGGTGAGCGCGCCCACCAAAATCATAAAAATGTATTCGGCAAGGAAAAACAGCGCAAAGGCAAAGCCAGAATATTCCACATGATGCCCCGCCACGATTTCGCTCTCGCCCTCGGCCACGTCAAACGGGGCGCGGTTGGTTTCGGCAACGGCGGAAATCAGATACACGAGAAACACGGGAAACAGGGTAAACCAGTTCCACGAGAAAATTGAGCCGCCTGCGATGCCTTTGGCTTGCGCGGCAACGATTTCGTTAAAATTCAGGCTGCCTGAAACCATCATCACGCACACCAGCGCGGCAGACATGGCGATTTCATAAGAAATGGTTTGCGCGGAAGCCCGCATCGCGCCGAGCATGGCGTATTTGGAGTTGGATGCCCAGCCCGCGATAATCACGCCGTAAACCGACAGCGAGGTAATCATTAAGATATACAGCAAACCCGCATCAATATTGGTCAGCACCCATGTGTCGTTAAACGGAATCACCGCCCACGCGGCAAACGAAGGCGCGAGCGAGAGCATCGGTCCGATATAAAACAGATAGCGGTTGGATGCACTGGGGCGGGTTACTTCTTTGAACAACAGTTTGAGCACGTCGGCAAACGGCTGAATCAAACCCCAAGGCCCGGTTACGTTGGGGCCCACGCGCAGCTGCATAAAGCCGATGACTTTGCGTTCAAAGTAAGTCAGATACGCCACTGTTAACATCAGCGGAATCAAGATGATGACGATTTTAACCACAATCGCCACCACCAAGCCGATGTCGCTGCCGAGCGCGCCCATGCCGAGCGTTTGGGCAAATAGAGATTGAAACCACTCTTGCATTTTCAGGCTGCCTTTCTTAATTCAATCACATTCATCATGCCGCCAAGTGGCGCGTTTATCGGGTGTTCGGGCAGGAAAACCACGTTTTCAGGCAGCGTTTCATCGGCGCAAACGGTTACAAATACTTCGTTGTGTTGGTTGCCGCGCGTGGCGATGGCGATTTCGCCGTCTGCCAAGCCTAGGTTTGCCAACGTTTTTGGATGTACGCCTGCGCGGGGTTCGGCGGCGTGGCTGGTTAGTTGCAACGAGGCGGCGCGGCGCACGATGGGGTCGGTGTGGTAAATGCCGATGCCACCCACGCGCACCAGCTCACCCTTGCCTGCCAACAAGCGGCTGGCTTTGGCGGATAAACTGCTGTCGTTGTTGAGTTTTTCGAGCAGCGCGGCGGGGTCGCCCAAGGCTTCGGCTAACACATCGGCGCTGGTTTCAAAATCAAAGCCGTCTAGCTCAAACACATTGCCCAACACGCGCAACACTTTCCACAAGGGGCGGCTGTCGCCCAAGCCTTTGACGACACCATGGAACGACTGCAAACGCCCTTCCATGCTGATAAAGCTGCCCGATGTTTCGGTGAACGGCGCAATCGGCAGCAACACATCGGCTACGTCCAGCAGCGTTTCGCTTTCATACGCGCTAAACGCCAACACGCTGCCCGCTTGTTTCAGCGCGGATACGGCTGCCGCGCCGCCCGCAATGTCGTGCTCGGGGTCAATGTTGAACAAAAGCACAGCTTTTTTGGGCGCGGCAATCATATCGCCAATCGCGGCGCGGTTGATGCCGATGATGTCTGCGCCCACGCTGTTGGCGGCTTGCGGCAAAATGCCCAAAATCGCGCCTGTTTCGCGTGCCAGCTTTTGCGCGGCAAGGTAGATGTTGCCAAAATCGGGATGGTTTTGCGCTTCTGCGCCCAGTAAGATGGCGGCGCGTTCGGCGTTTTTCAGGCTGCCTGAAACATTGTGCGCCATGTCTTGGGCGGCGGTGTTCAAATAGTTCGCCCATTCGCAAGGGTGCAACACGGTTTGCGCGCGTAGTGGCATATGCAGTTGCTCGTGGCTGCTGGCGATGATGTCCAACGCCATGCCCGCTTTGGCGGCGCGGCGCAAGCGAGCGGTGAGCAGCGGCTGCTCTTGACGCAATCTTGCGCCCACCACCAACACGGCATCGCACTGGGCAAGCTGTTCAATGCTTTGCCCCAACCATGCCGCGCCTTTCAGGCTGCCTGAAACGCTGTTATCCGCCGCGCGAAGCTGGGCGGTGGTGTGGGCGATGTTTAAGCCTTGCGCCAATTTGTTTGCTAGATACAGCTCTTCCACCGTGTTCATCGGGTTTGCCCACAGCGCGATTTCGCCTGCGCCGTATTCTTTGGCAACGCAAGACAAGGTGTGGCGCACATATTCCAGCGCGGTTTGCCAATCCACGGTTTTCCATTCGCCGCCGTGTTTGATTTTGGGCGCAACAAGGCGGCTTTCATGGTTCAAGCCTTCGTAGGCGAAGCGGTCTTTGTCGGACAGCCAGCATTCGTTAATCGCTTCGTTTTCCAAGGGCAGCACGCGGCGCACGGTGTGTTCTTTGGTTTGCACTTCTAAATTAGTGCCCAAAGCATCGTGTGCGGAGATGGATTTGCGGCGGCTCAATTCCCAAGTGCGCGCATTGAAGCGGAATGGCTTGCTGGTCAGCGCGCCCACGGGGCATAGGTCAATCACGTTGCCCGATAATTCGGTTTCCACCGCCTTGCCAATAAACGGCAAAATTTCCGACCATTCGCCGCGATTGGCGATGCCGATTTCTTGCTCGCCCGCGATTTCTTCGGTGAAACGGACGCAGCGTGAGCAATGGATGCAGCGCGACATTTCTTGCGTGGAAATCAACGCGCCCATGTCTTTGGGCTTCACCGCGCGCTTTTCTTCAATGTAACGGCTGGTGGTTTTGCCGTAGCCCACCGCCAAATCTTGCAACTGGCATTCGCCGCCTTTGTCGCACACGGGGCAATCCAAAGGGTGGTTGATGAGCAGAAACTCCATCACGCCCGCTTGGGCTTGTTTTGCCATGTTGGAATGCGTGTGCACCACCATGCCGTCGGTTACGGGCGTGGCGCACGCAGGCAGCGGTTTGGGGGCTTTTTCCACTTCCACCAAGCACATACGGCAGTTGGCGGCAATGGAGAGTTTTTTGTGGTAACAGAAATGGGGGATATAAGTGCCCAATTCGTGCGCGGCTTCCATTACGGTTGTGCCTTGCTCTACTTCTATCTGTTTGCCGTCTATGTGGATTTGTAACATGGGTTTGTTCCTAGTTACGGATTTCTAAATGTGGTTTGAGTTTCAGGCTGCCTGAAATTTTTTATTGTGCAATAAGTGTTTTAAATACTGAAAACAATTCTTTACCAGCGCGTTCATTATCAGCATCAGATGCTTCAATTTTTTCATACCACTCAATGATTTCTTCGCTACCCTCCAACAACATTGCATAACGGTTGATTGCAGCACAGCTACCGCCACGTGTTCTTGATGTTCCCAAAACGAAATCACAGCCTTGCTCATATAATTCATACAAATTACGGCTAACTTCTTCTTCACCATCACCAGCAGAATACAAGCCAATTCGTTTTTCACCATTATCAAAAACTGCCACAAAATCTAATCCATTACCAAATCTCCGAAAAAAAACTAGATTTTCCGAAAATTTGCGACAGATTTGGTTGAATAACATATTAAATGTTGTACTTTTACCTTTATTGGCTGCACCGTACAAAATAAAAACTTTTTTTTCCATAGTGTTTATCTCCACTTAATGCGCTTTCATCAGCACACCATATTCATATATAACGCTCAAATTTATTGCAAAAATTTCTTTCATTCGTCAAGGCTCTCACGCTCTTGGGTTTCAGGCTGCTCACGCTCGTTTAAAAAATCATCGCTTAACCGAGATGGCTGCTGCGCCCACACGCGCCAGCGTTCGTCCACGGGGGTCAAAATGCGAGCATTGCCCACCACAATCACTTCTACTTGCTTGATGTATTCAGGAAATGCCACATCGTGCGGCAACTGTATGGTTTGCTCTTGATTGCGTTTGATAATATTCGCCGTCAGCATAAGACGCTCCTTTCGCTTTGCGCTTGCATCGCTAAGGCAGCCTGAAAACCATTTTGACTCTATTTTCAGGCTGCCTAAATCAACCCCATTTATGGGCTTTCATCGGCTTGCCATGTTCAATGTAATGCACAAACTCTTCGCGGAAATGCTTGGTAAAACCGCGTACAGGGAAAACGGCGGCATCTGCCAACGCGCAAATGGTGCGCCCTGCCATGTTGTTGCCGATGCTGTCTAGCAAATCCAAATCTTCCATGCGCCCTTTGCCGTTGGCGATGCGGTGCACAATGCGATACAGCCAGCCCGTGCCTTCGCGGCAAGGCGTGCATTGTCCGCACGATTCTTCTTGATAAAAATAACTCAATCGCTCCAAGGCTTTGACCATGCACACGTCTTCGTCCATCACAATCACCGCGCCCGAGCCCAGCATAGAGCCTGCTTTGGCGATGCTGTCATAATCCATATTCAGCCCCATCATAATCTCGGCGGGCAACACAGGCGCAGATGAACCGCCAGGGATAACGGCTTTCAGTTTTTTGCCACCGCGCACGCCGCCCGCCATTGCCAACAATTCGGCAAACGGCGTGCCGAGTGGAATTTCGTAGTTGCCAGGGCGTTCAACGTGCCCCGAGATGGAAAACAATTTGGTGCCGCCCGCTTTTTCTATGCCGATGTCGGCAAAGGTTTGCCCGCCATCGCGCAAAATAAAAGGCACGGATGAGAAGGTTTCGGTGTTGTTGATGGTGGTGGGCTTGCCATATAAGCCGAATGAAGCAGGGAACGGCGGCTTAAAGCGCGGCTGCCCTTTTTTGCCTTCTAGGCTTTCCAGCAGCGCGGTTTCTTCGCCGCACACATACGCGCCGTAGCCATGATGGGCAAACAGTTCAAACGAAAAATCGCTGCCCAAAATATTTTGCCCCAGCAAATTGGCTTCGCGCGCTTGCGCCAGCGCCGCTTCAAAGCGTTGATAGCCTTCAAAAATTTCTCCGTGAATGTAGTTATAGCCTGCGGACGCGCCCATGGCATAGCCACCGATTATCATGCCTTCAATCAGTGCATGCGGGTTGAACATAATGATGTCGCGGTCTTTGAATGTGCCCGGTTCGCCCTCATCGGTGTTGCAAACCACGTATTTTTGCCCTTCAAAGGCGCGGGGCATAAAGCTCCATTTCAAGCCTGTGGGGAAGCCTGCGCCGCCGCGCCCGCGCAAGTTAGACGTTTTGAGCTCGTTGATGATGTCGTCTTGCGGCGTTTTTTCGCTGATGATTTTACGCAAGGCTTGATAGCCACCGCGTTTGATGTATTCGTCTAGCGTCCAGCAGTTGGGGTCTTGGGTGTTGACGTGGTTGAAAATAACACCTGATTGGTAGATTGCCATGTGTTGTTTACCTATTCTGTTTCAGGCAGCCTGAAAACGTGGGCATTGCCTTGTTTCTTATATCGTATGCGGGTGGGCAGACTGGTTTTCAGGCTGCCTATTGATGGTTCACCATCAACGGATTTATTTATTGACTGCGCAGTCTCATTAGCATGGCGAAAACTGCGGATTCTGATAACAAAGGCAACATCTTGGAACAAAGTAATCGCTGATTATTAGATTGCTGTTTTCAGGCTGCCTAAAAGCGCTTATTCCAACTCTGCCAGCTTTTTCTCAATCGCTTCTTCGGTCATAAAGCTGCACATGCTGTGGTTATTTAACAGCATCACAGGTGCATCGCCACACGCGCCCATGCATTCGCCTTCCACCAGCGTGAACTTACCATCCGCCGTGGTTTCACCATAATCAATGCCCAGTTTTTCTTTCAAATATTCGCCCGCATCCACGCCGCCGCGCAACGCGCATGGCAGGTTGGTGCAAACGGTGAGTTTATATTTGCCCACAGGCTGCAAGTCATACATATTATAAAAAGTGGCGACTTCATAAGCAGCAACAGGCGCGATGCCAATATATTCCGCCACAAATTCAATGGTTTCGGGCGCAAGATAGCCTTTTTCCACTTGGGCGATGCGCAACGCGCTCATGATGGCGCTGCGGCGCTGGTCGGCAGGGTATTTTGCCAGTTCAATGTCAATTTCTTTTAGCGATTGTGCGGACAGCATTATCTATCTACCTCTCCGAATACAATATCTTGCGTGCCGATAATGGCGACCACGTCGGCGAGCATATGACCGCGCGCCATTTCATCCATGCCTTGCAAGTGCGCAAAACCAGGCGCACGAATTTTCAGGCGATAGGGCTTATTCGCGCCATCTGAAATGATGTACACGCCAAATTCGCCTTTAGGGTGTTCAATCGCGGTGTAGGTTTCGCCCTCGGGAACGTGCATGCCCTCGGTGAACAATTTGAAATGGTGGATTAAGTCTTCCATGCCCATTTTCATTTCGGTGCGTTTGGGCGGGGCGACTTTATGGTTATCAGTAATCACAGGCAGATTAGGATTGGCGCGCAACCAATCGGCACATTGTTTGATGATGCGCACTGATTGGCGCATTTCCGCCATGCGGCAAAGATAACGGTCATAGCAATCGCCGTTCACGCCCACGGGAATATCAAAATCCATTTCGTGATACATTTCATAGGGTTGCTTTTTGCGCACATCCCATTCCACGCCCGAGCCGCGCAGCATCACGCCCGTAAAGCCTTTTTGCAAGGCGCGTTCAGGCGATACCACGCCGATGCCCACGGTGCGCTGCTTCCAAATGCGGTTGTCGGTCAGCAGCGTTTCCAGCGTGTCTATGTTTTTGGGGAAACGTTCGCAAAACGCGTCAATAAAATCCAGCATACTGCCTTCGCGCGATGCGTTGAGTTCTTTCAACACTTTTGCGCTGCGGTATTTGCTGGCTTCATATTTGGGCATAAAGTCGGGCAAATCGCGGTACACGCCGCCAATGCGGAAATACGCCGCGTGCATGCGCGCGCCTGATACCGCTTCGTATAAATCCATCAATTCTTCGCGATCGCGAAACGCATACAAAATCGCCGTCATCGCGCCAATATCTAGCGCGTGCGAACCTACGCCCATTAAGTGATTCAGAATGCGGGTTACTTCGGCAAACATCGTGCGAATGTATTTGGCGCGAATGGGCACTTCCAAGCCGAGCAGTTTTTCAATCGCCAAGCAATAGGCTTGCTCGTTGCACATCATGGAAACGTAGTCCAGCCTATCCATATAAGGCAGCGCTTGCAGATAGGTTTTGGTTTCAGCCAGCTTTTCTGTGCCACGGTGCAGCAAGCCGATATGCGGGTCGGCGCGAACGATGGTTTCGCCTTCCAGCTCCAAAATCATGCGGAGTACGCCGTGGGCGGCAGGGTGTTGCGGCCCGAAGTTGATGGTGTAGTTTCTTAATTTAGCCACCGTAGGTCTCCTCACGAACAACGCGCGGGGTAATTTCACGCGGTTCTATGGTAACAGGCTGGTAAATAACGCGTTTTTCGGCTTCGTCGTAGCGCATTTCCACATAGCCCGACACAGGGAAATCTTTGCGGAAGGGGTGTCCCACAAAACCATAGTCGGTCAAAATACGGCGCAAATCGGGATGTTCGTTGAAAATAATGCCATACATATCAAACGCTTCACGCTCATACCAATCCGCGCTGTTATACAGCGACACAACCGATGGCACGATAGGCATATCGTCATCATCCGCCCACACACGCACGCGAATGCGTTGGTTGTTCTTGATGGAAAGCAGTTGGCTTACGGCAGCAAAGCGTTTGCCGTGCCATGCTTGGTTTTGATAGGTGCTGTAATCCACGCCGCACAAATCCACCAGTTGCTCAAAGTGCAAGTCGTCGTGGTCGCGCAGGGTTTGCATCAGGGAAAGATAGTTTTCAGGCTGGCATTCAAGGGTTATTTCGCCGTATGCCAAGATGATGTTGCTGACTTTGTCGCCCAATAGGGTCGCGCAGGCAGCCTGTAAATCGGTAACGTGCATTTTCGCTCCTTATGCGCGGGCGATAGTGTAGGTGCGTTTGATTTTGCCTTGCAGCTGGATTAAGCCGTATAACAAGGCTTCTGCTGTTGGCGGGCAACCGGGCACATAAACATCAACGGGCACAACGCGGTCTGCGCCACGCACCACAGAATATGAATAATGATAATAGCCGCCACCGTTGGCGCACGATCCCATAGACAACACCCAACGCGGCTCTGCCATTTGGTCGTAAACGCGGCGCAAGGCGGGTGCCATTTTGTTGGTGAGCGTGCCTGCCACAATCATCAAATCGGCTTGGCGTGGCGATGGGCGGAAGATGATGCCGAAACGGTCTAAATCATAACGCGCCATGCCTGCGTGCATCATTTCTACGGCGCAGCAAGCCAGGCCGAAAGTTACTGGCCAAAGCGAACCTGTGCGCACATAGTTCAACACTGTATCCGCGCTGGCGGTTACAAAGCCTTTATTCAAAACACCTTCTATTCCCATTCCAACGCACCTTTTTTCCATTCGTAAACAAAGCCCACCGTGAGCACCACGATGAACACCAGCATCGACCAAAATGCGTATACGCCCGTGCTGTGCATCAGGTCTTTATAAACCACTGCCCACGGCACCATAAAGGCGACTTCCAAATCAAACAAAATAAACAAAATGGCGACAAGGTAATAGCGCACGTCAAACTTCATGCGCGCGTTTTCAAAGGCTTCAAAACCGCATTCAAAGGGCGCGTCTTTTTCGGCATAGTGGCGTTTGGGCCCGAGCAGCGTGCCCAGCCCGATAAATACGATGCCTGCCACGATGCCGATGATGGCGAAAATGAGTATGGGGAAATAGTTGGCTAACATAGCGAGACCTTAATATTCCGCAATTTAAAATAGGCGGGCATTTTAACGAATTTTGATGTTATTTAAAAGTTGCAAACGCGAGGAATATTTGTAAAAGTTCCATGTTTTCAATATGTTTTTGAGAGTTATTCTTGTTTGCGGTAGTTTTTTGTAAAGTTATTTAAAGCGGGAAGCTGATGGTGTATTTTGGGGATGGATGATTAGTGCTGAGGCAGCCTGAAAATGGGTAAACCGTGTTTTCAGGCTGCCTTATTGTTTGTCCGATGCGATGCAATAGAAAAGGAACGTTGGGTAACGTTCCTTGGGGTTTGCGTTTTCAGGCTGCCTTATGCGGCTGCGCCCACCATTTCTAAAAACTGCTGCTCGGTGAGCTTAACGGTGTCGTCTGCCAAGTGGTAATACGGAGCTTGGCAATCGGTAAACATTTGCAGCGTCAAGGCAAAATCGGCGTTGTCAGCAAACAAGCCAGCGTTCACATACCATGCTTCGTCCATACCGCTTTCGGGCAACAGGTGGAAATAAAGCTGCGTGCCACATTGTTTGCAAAAGGTGCGCTCCGCCCAGTCGGATGAGCGATAGCTACCGATGTGTTCGCTGCCGCTGATATGCGGTTTGCCCTCGGCGGTTAATACAAACGATGCGCCGCCCGCGCGTTGACGACATTTGCCGCAATGGCAGGCGTGGACTTGGTGGTTGTGGCTGACTTCAAGGGTTACGCAGCCGCATTGGCATTGTGCTTTCATGGTTGGGTTCCTGTGGGTTGTTTCAAATTGGTTTCGCTTGACACCGCTGCGGCGTTTTCAGGCTGCCTTATTGGCGGCTTGGGCGGCCTTGGCTTGCTTGACCTCTTCCACAAAGCCCATATCGTTGATGCGGATGTGGCGGAACAGCCAGCCTTCCAACAGTTGCAGCATATCTTGGGCAACATCTTCGCCCGCATCAAAGCGTTTTTGAAATTCCAGCACTTTGTTTACAAAATTGAGGTGCACTTTTTTGTGTTGCTCAACAAGGCGATAGTGCGCGTCTTCCAGCATGCGCTCTTCGTAGGCGAAGTGGTCGGCGGTGTAGAAAATCAACTCTTCCAGCACTTTGCCCACTTCGGCGCGGTCGCCTTTGTCTTGGGCGGTGTACAGTTGGTCTAGGCATTCAACAAGGTGGCGATGTTGCTCGTCGATGTCGGGGAAGCCTGTTTCTAGGTCGTGCGTCCAGTAAACGTATGCCATGATTATATCCTTTTTTTGGCGTTGTGGATGTGATTTTTAGAATTTCCAGTTGCCGCTTGCCCAGCCGCGTGGTTCGTCGTCTTCGGGCTCTTTGGGTTGGGGTTTGGGCTGCGCGGGTTCGGCTTTGGGCGGAACGGGCACAGGTTTGGGTTCGGGCTTGGGCTGCGCGGGGGTGGGGCGAGGTTTGGGTTGTGGCTGTGCTTGCGGTTGTGGCGCGGGGCGGGGCGCAGCTTGTGGCGCGGGCTGTGGTTCAGGCTGTGGCGCGGGTTCAGGTTCGGCGACTTCGCCATACTCTTGCATTTGCGCGGCTTGGGCAGCAGCAAGGCTTTCTTCATGCATGGCTTGATATACGCCTGATTCGTTTACGCTGTTGGTGTAGCCTTTGTCGTTGATGCGGATGTGGCGGAACAGCCAGCCATCTAGGCTGTCAATCAGCAGCACGGCGATGTCGTCTGTGGTTTCCATGGTTTGCAGTTTTTCGTGCAATGCCATCAGCTTATCAATAAAATTTTTGTGCACACGGCGATGGGGTTCAAGCAGGGGGTATTTGGCTTGCTCCATCAGGGCTTCTTCGTATTGGAAGTGGGCGAGGGTGCTGTTAATCAGGTCAAACAATACGATTGACATACGGTTTTTGTCTTTGGCGTTCGCCGCTTCATAGAAGTCGTTGATATGATGCAGCATTTGTTGATGCTGCTCATCAATATCGGGGATGCCTGTGTTTAAATCGGGGGTCCATTCTACGATTGCCATGTGCAATGTTCCTTCTCTTGTCTTCTCGTTTTTTGGTAGATGTGTGGTTGTGTGAATGAGGCGTTATTATAAACGTAGACAGTAAAGCTATGTTAATGAATTGTGCGGATGGCGGGCGGAGTGTGTGTTGTTGTAAACATTGAGGCAGCCTGAAAATGGGTAAACGGCTTTTCAGGCTGCCTATTCATCGCCGCATCAAGCAGTCTGAAACAACGTTTTACAGTGCCAATCCCATTTTCAGGCTGCCTCAATCGCCCGATAAGGCAGCCTGAAAACGCCAGCCAAATGCTATAATCCCCCATCTTTACAAAAACACACATTCAAGGCAGCCTGAAACCGCTCCCCCCTACCCCATTTTCAGGCTGCCGCACGGAGTGCCGCATGATTGCCCCCAAAGACCACACCCTAGCCGAATTTATCGCCCAAAAAATCGCCCAAAATGATGCCTTCAACCTGCTGCAAGGCTTGGCGATTTGGTTGCGCCAGCGCAAAGGCAAGCGCGCCCAAGAACGCATCAATCTGCTTATCACCACCTTGCAGCAAGACCCCGAGCTATGCGCCAAAACCGCCGAGCTGTTAGCCAAATGGCTGGGCAGCTTGCGGCTTTATCCCCTGCTGATTAGCGCGGGGATTTTCTCGCGCAAAGGCTTTCGCGACGAACTCATCGCGCGGCTATACGAACATTTCAACCCCGCCTACAAAGACCCCAACGACCTGCGCGACGTGTTCGCCCTGCTGCTGGTCAACGAACGTGATGCCCGCTGGCTGCGCGAAATCCCCGAGCAAACGTGGCTGCATCTTTTTCACCTAATTTGGCAGAAAACATCCGCCCATCAGCGCGACACGCTGCGCCGCTATGTACGCTGGGAGGGCTTTCACGCCATTGAAATGCTGTCCATTTGGATTGCCGCCGAAGCCCTAGAACCCGATTTGGTGCGGCTGGACCCCAAGCTGTTAGACCGCGATTCGGCATTTGTCGCCTTTAAACGCGAAACCCACGCTTGGCTAGCGGCGCACGTTCAACACCAAGCCTTTGACGACAGCCATTTGCAAGTGATGCTGCAACAATGCCGCGACAAAGTGGAAAAACTGCGCAAACTCGGCACAGGCACAGGTGCGGGCGCGTCTATGGACGTGGCGCACCTGCTGGAACGGCTAGACCAAACGTTTAACCGCATCGTGCTGCTGCTGACCACGTTTGAAGACGAAAAACCCAAGCTCGGCAACCTGCTCACGCTCACCGGCACGCTCGCCTGCGCCACCGCCGAGCAACACAGCGTGTCGCGCCTATGGAAACGCAGCGTGGGGATGCTCGCCCGCAGCATCACGCAAAACACCAGCGACCACGGCGAACACTACATCACGCGCAGCAAAAAAGAATACATGGGCATGGTGCGCTCTGCCGCAGGCGGCGGCGTGTTGATTGCGCTGATGGCGTTGTTCAAAATTGTGTATGTGGGGCGGCACATCACCAACCCCTTTGCTTACGGCGTTGCCGCAGGGCTGAACTACGGCTTGGGCTTCGCGCTGATATTTATCTTGCACTTCACCGTTGCCACCAAACAGCCCGCCATGACCGCCTCGCGCTTTGCCGCCGCCGTAGAACGCCGCGAATCGGGACACGCGGTCAATCAAAAACTGGCGCAGCTGCTGATTGACGTGGTGCGCTCGCAAGTCGCCGCCGTGGCGGGCAATGTGGTGGTTGCCATGACGCTTGCCATGCTCATCGCGCTGGTTTACCGCTTCACGCAAGGCGCGCCGCTGCTCACCGAAGCCGAAGTCGCGTATCAAATCCATTCAGTGAACCCTTGGGGCGCAACGCTTTGGTACGCCGCCATCGCAGGCTTATGGCTGTTTTGCTCGGGCATTATTTCGGGCTTTTTAGACAACCGCTGCGACTACCTTAACCTGCGGATGCGCCTGCGCCAACATCCCGTGCTCAAACGCCTGCTGCCTGAAAAGCTGCGCGGCAAAGTCGCCGATTATCTCCACGCCAACTACGGCAGCCTGATGGGGAACGTGTGCTTCGGGATGCTGCTGGGCATGACGGGCTTTGTGGGGCACGCGCTGGGGCTGCCGCTGGATATTCGCCACGTTGCCTTTTCGTCTGCCAACATCGGCTATGCGGCAGTGGCGGGGCATGAGGGCTTGTGGGTGTTTATTCAGAGCGTGTTTTTCGTGTTGCTGATTGGCGTGGTGAATCTGGTGGTGAGCTTTATGCTCACCCTATGGGTGGCGCTGCGCTCGCGCGAAGCCAAGATTGATAGCTGGCTGGGTATTTTCCAATGCGCATGGCAGCAAATACGCGCGCAGCCGATGAATTTGTTTTACCCGAAAGATTTGCCCGCCGATGCGAATGAGCAGGGGCAGCCTGAAAAGCATGGGCATTAGGGGGTTGATGGCGATAGAAAGGCAGCCTGAAAACGCGAAATATTGTTTTCAGGCTGCCTTTATAGTGGTTATCGTGGAATGTTGCAGTTTAATCCAAAGTTGCGCTTGCTATAAGTTATTGCTTGATAAACTTGCTAGCCATTTATTATGAAAATCCTGTTGTTCAGAGACGCTAGAAATAAAATCCGCATCTGCGTAATCAAAAATATTTACTAAATCTTGGCGTTTTGAAGGCTCGCCTAGTTTGTTTATATACAAAGCAAGACCATTGCTCATTTGCCTGCTCATGCCAGATGGGTAAGCGTCATATCGCGAACCATTACATAAAATCATGGTATTTTCTGCTTCTAGTTGCAGCCTGATTAAACAAAGTGCCTCAAAAAAATCTCTGGCTATTTGCACTAATTTTTTTCGTTCATAATTTAATATAATTTGAGCCTCGTTATTATCTGTAAGTGAATAACTGATTGAGCCTTCTGCTTTCAAGTTATCGATTAACATGGCTACAATTTTTGCTTTTTCGTTCATGGTTATGGTTCATTCTTGTTGATAAAAAGTAACATAAGGGTCTTCCCATTCTATATCGCCAATTTCAACGACAAACCTTTTATCAGGATAATTTTTCATTAAAAAATACTCCCAATTATGTTGAATTAACTTGGCTATTTGTATCAAGGTGGAGCTTAATGTTTCAGGTGTGATGCTGTTTAAAAAAATATTTGAGACCAAGGTTTTATTCGTCATCCATTGAGCCACTTGCCCGCCATGACTGGCATTCCAATCATCAAAATTTTTCTTTATTGAAGCTACCACATCTCCATTCCCATCAACATCTATCATAATAACTCTATCTTTGTATAAAATAGTGTTGGGCAAAAGAATGTATGAAAAGAGTTCTACATCTTCTGGAAATACTTCCATCCCAATGTATGTTTCAATATCTTTATATTCTGATACTGGACTATCTTTCCATTTTTTATATTTCCAAT
>CAUVGV010000013.1:0-22271 GCA_963551505.1 uncultured Kingella sp. | reverse complement strand
GGTTTTCCGTGGTTTTGGGAAACGAGCGTGGGCGGTCTTTGCTGCCTAACACTTGGCTAAACCATGTGGACGGTGCGGAATAACCTGCTTTCATAAAGCGATAAGCACCCGAGTTCAAAAAAGTAGAATAGGCGCGCGCACCGTTTTCAGCCGCTTTGGCAGGGGTATCACCAAATACAACCAACGAGGCGGAATAATCCCCAAACATAATGTCGCCCGAAGTCAAACGCCCCATGCCATCCACCAACTCTTCTTGCTGGCTGACGGCGTGGTCATCCACCGATTTAAAGTTATGCAACTGGCGTTCTATTTTCTTTTGCATATCATAGGGGTTGATGAAAATCATGCTTTGCGTGAAGGTAAACTCGCAAGGCAGGGTGAGAATGCTGGTGAGAATTTTGGGCTTGGATAAGCCAAAATCACGCAAGTCATACAACAAGGCGTATTTCTTGCCGCCACTTTCGGGGCGAATCTCGCAAATATCCGTGCCAAAATGTAGGTTGGCGGCAGGGATGGTTTTGTAGGCAGATTGTGGGGTGAGCGGGATGTTTTCAGATTTGCCGCTGATTAAGCTACTTAAAAAACGGTACACATCAGAAAACGGTATTTCATTTTGATTTTGCCACGCGCTCAACACTTCGGGTTCATACGGGGCAAGAGCGCGAAGCAGGATTTGAATGTACTCTTCGCATTCTTTGATGCCTGTGTCCATATCGCTGCTTTTGATGAGGAGCGATAGGTAGAAATGGTTTTCGTAATAATCCTCTTCACGAAAACGGCGCAGATAGTCTTGGCTAAATCGCTGGCAAAAAGCGGTATTGAAGTGGTATTCACGGTCAAAATTGATGCGCTCGCGTTTAAGCGTTGTCCATACTGCACCACGATTGCCGAGGCTTTTGCCGAGGCTGGTTAAAACGGCGCGCAGGTTGGCAAAATGGCTAAATAGGTGGGTATCATCCACGCCATCAAAAGGTATCCCATCCATGTGAATCACAAAGCCATAATGTCCTGTTTCGTAGTACACCACTTCATTGGTAACGTGTTGGCAGATTTTTGGCATGAAGTCGGCGGAGCTTGCCGTTTGATTGAGTGTTTTGCTCCAATAATCGCTGGTAATTTTCATAGTCGTCTCTGTGTCGTCCGTATTTGCCTGCGTGTAGGGTGAAAGTGCGTAAACCTGCGCCCGATAGGATTCTGCGCAAGAGCCATTTGGCTTCTAGGGCGTAGATTTTCATGGCTTGGTCGTCGTTTTCTGTGATAGTTTTTAAGCCGAAGTAGATTGGTAATACTAAGCCCACCAAAAAAAATGCTTTCGCACCGATAAATAAATTAATAATCATGGCAAGAAGCATAAATGTGAGTGTACAAAACACCATCGGCATCAAAGGAGCACCAAATATCATGGCAGGTCGATTCATGCCATTGTAAGTAGGGTATTCAGTATGGATATTCTCATGATAGTCTGACATGGTTTGCATCCTTAAATTTTTGAGCTGCCTATTTTTATTTAGACAGCCCACATACAAAAATGGAGTTTAACTAAATTTCATTTTTTGCCCTTTGTTATAGAGATACAGAGCGAACCCGCCTGCTGCACCGACAGCAACAATCCATAAACAAGTCGTACCTACGTCCAACCAATCTTTCTTTTTCATTGCGCCTTGCAAAACATTCCAGATCAGCAATAACACACAAATACTCCCGACTATAGCAGCGATGCCTGTAACAATGTCATCAACGATACTTTTGGCTTCTGAAAAACCACCTGAAGCACCACTTGCTGCTAACACTGCTTGCGATCCAAAAACAAGAACAGCAGTAAGCACAATTTGCTTTATGTTAATGCTGGTCCATTGTTGTTTTGCCTCTTGGTAACCATTGAGACACGCCAACATCAGCCTTTCTTTTAATTTCATATTAATACTCCAAAAAATAAACAAAAAAAACGCTACCCTTTCACTTCTAGGGCAGCCTGAAAAACAGCCTCACATCGCGCAAACAACCAACAATGTGAAACCGACCAAAGCCATGCCCCGTTGATTTCAGAAAACAATCAACGGGGCATGGCATCAGTTACGAAAAAAGCCACGTTAGGAAATGGCTAACGTGGCTTTTGAATGGTTGAAAAAGAGGAAAAGGTAGCGGGCTAGAACTCGCCGAATACGTCCCATGCGGCACGGGGTTTGGCGGGTTGTGCTTCTGCGCTCAATGGCGTGGCATCATCGTATGCTGGGTTTTCAGGCTGCTGTTGTGGCATAGGATGTGGTTGGACAACGCGCACCGCTCGCACGGCTTGGGTGCGAGAGGGTTGATTCAAGTTCACATACACCGATGGCGTAACAGGAATGCCCGAACGTGTTTGACGGGCATTGCTGGTTGTGGGCGATGCCAATGGCGCAGCAGGATTCACCGCTGGCACGTTGTATGCCAACAGTTGATGTTGGTTATTCTCACGCGCCGCATTCAGGATTTTGACCACATAGGGCGGTTGCCCTTTGAAATCTGCTTTAAAGCCTGTACCGAAGTTGCCGCTGTAATAGCAGGAAAATGCTTTTTGTAAATGCGCCTGTGTTGCCCCGCCTGCGCGTTTAAAGCATTCCGACAAAATCGCCGCGCCTGTGGCGACGTTTTTGCAGGGGTGGAACACGGTTTCATAGTTCAAACCAAAATGCGCCAAGTTTTTCTTATTGATTTGCATTAAACCCATGCTGAAATTGCGTCCCTCACGATGCAGCTTGTTGGCAGCAGCGATGGCTTCGCTTAACGTTTCAGGCTGCTTTTTAAGCGCACCACCCACTACACCAATCACATAGGGGTTGAATTGACTTTCTACTCGCGCTACGGCTTGCAAAGTATCAGGGTGCACCGTGCTGCCACATTGTTCAGCGAGTTGGTTAAACGAAACCCGCTGCGATGGAGCAGCGGGTAGCGATGGGTGGGTATATTGCGCCGCAATCGTTTGAAAGGGGAAAACGACTGCCAACACAAGGGCAATGGGCTTTTGAAACATAACGAATCCTCACAAAAAACAAAAACGGAAAAATCCACAAAAATCCGTGTAGATGTTTGCGTTTGTGTTCTTTGGCACGTGTGTCCAATTTGTGCCTGAATGTGGCTGTATTAGGCTGTTTTAGACTGTATTGTGCAGGCATTGACTCTTTAATAATCAATTAGTTAAAAATAGGGTTCGGGACTGTTAATCCGCAGGTCGCTGGTTCGAGCCCAGCTCGGGGAGCTAAAAAAGCCAAGTTTTTCGGAACTTGGCTTTTTGCTGTTTGGATATTATGACTTGGACAACGGCGTTGAGGCAGCCTGAAACCCAAAATTGAACAGCGACGGCTTATCGCCAAGCGGCGTATTCAACAGAGCTTGGCGTGTTGGCAACATCGGCAAGCTGCCAACACGCCATAAGTTAAAGACTTCGCAAGGAGTTTGTCCTAAAACGCCCCCTACTTCGCCGTTTCCACCCCGCCTTTAATCTCGCCATAGGCTTGCGTATTGCCCGCGCCGCCTGTGCCTGCGCAAGCTGCCAGCATCAAAGCTGCCAAAGTCAAAACCAAAAATTTCTTCATCATTATTCCTTCCATATTAAGAGCCTATATTCACTATTTTCAGGCTGCCTGTTAGCAGACCACATAGACAGCCTGAAAACGAACAAAACAGTTTCAACAAAGTCAAAACCAGCTTACGACAACGCCGCTTTCAACGCCTTGTTCACTTCCCCCATATCCGCCTTGCCCGCCAAGCGCGTTTTCAGCAGCCCCATCACCTTGCCCATATCCGCCATGCTGCTTGCGCCCGTTTCCGCAATGGCTTTGGCAACTTCCGCCGCAATCGCCTCCGCCGACAACATTTCGGGCAGATAACCTTGCAACACCACGATTTCCGCGTTTTCCTTGTCCGCCAAATCTGCGCGGCCTGCATCGGCGTAGATTTTCGCGCTGTCTTTGCGCTGCTTAATCATTTTGCCGATGATGGCTTGCACTTTAGCATCGTCCGCTTCAATGCGCTCGTCCACTTCAAACTGCTTAATCGCCGCGTTCACCAAACGAATGGTGGACAACGTTGCGCTGTCTTTGGCTTTCATGGCGGCTTTCATGTCTTCAGTTAATTTTGCTTTTAAAGTCATTTGCTTCTTCCTTGTAAACAAAAACACCGCAAACTCAAACGCTTGCGGTGTGGATGAACATTATGGCGCAAGAGTGAACCTGTTTTCAGGCTGCCTCAACGCGCACAACCCAAATCAATAAAATTTGGGTGGCAACTGTTGGCTGCGCAGGCGTTTTTGCAAGCGTTTAGCGGCTGCGGCTTTTTTGCGTTTGCGCTCGGTGGTGGGTTTTTCGTAGGCTTCGCGGGCGCGCAGTTCAGTCAAAAGACCTGTTTTTTCAATCGCGCGTTTAAAACGGCGCATCGCTACTTCAAAGGGTTCGTTTTCTTTTACTTTAATAGAAGGCATTGTTTTTCATCCTTAAAATTGGGTTTAAATAAAAAAATCGTATCAAAACGTTTTTCAGGCTGCCTGAAAGGGCGAGATACTGCGCCCCGATGATGCAAACATCACCTCCAAACTCAATCGGCATCGCTTACTCAGCCTATGCCGCAAAAAATTAAGCCGTTTAAACAACGGCATATCCAATCAAAACTGGGCGCGATTATCGCAGCGCAATGGGCTTTTGTCAATGTTTAGGCAGCCTGAAAACCCATTTTGCGCTAAAATGCGCGTCTTTCAAAAACCAACACAAGGCACACAACCATGACTCACGCCACCACCCCGCCCATCCAAATCACGCCCCAAGACCTGCCACTGCATTGCGATGGTTCAGCCGCCACGCATCACGCTTGGAACGGGCATCCGCGCGTATTTCTGCCGATACAAAGCAACGGCGAAATAGAATGCCCCTATTGCGGCACCATCTATCAGCTCAACGGCGAATTGCCACACCACCACGCCCCCACTCTTTCAGGCGGGCACTAACCATGAACACACCGCGCGTAACCCCGATAGACCGCCCCAAGCTCGTGCTGCCCAATGGCGCAGATAAACTGTTGCTGCATTCGTGCTGCGCCCCTTGCTCGGGCGAAGTGATGGAAGCCCTGCTTGCCAGCGGCATTGACTACACCATTTATTTTTACAACCCCAACATCCACCCGCTCAAAGAATACGAAATCCGCAAAAACGAAAACATCCGCTTTGCCGAGCAACACGGCGTGCCGTTTATTGATGCCGATTACGACACCGAAAACTGGTTTGCCCGCGCCAAAGGCATGGAATACGAGCCCGAGCGCGGCATCCGCTGCACCATGTGTTTTGATATGCGTTTTGAACGCACCGCGCTGTATGCGCATGAACACGGCTTCAAAGTCATCAGCAGCAGCTTGGGCATTTCGCGCTGGAAAAACATGGCGCAAATCAACGACTGCGGACACCGCGCCGCCGCGCATTATCCCAATATCGTGTATTGGGATTACAACTGGCGCAAAGGCGGTGGCTCAGCGCGTATGATAGAAATCAGCAAGCGCGAGCATTTTTACCAACAAGAATACTGCGGCTGCGTGTACTCCCTGCGCGACACCAACGCATGGCGGCGCGAAAAAGGACGCGAGGCGATTAAGATTGGCATGAAGTATTACGGCGATGATGATGCCAACGATGCCAACGAAGGGCGGTAGGTTTTTGCTGCGTTCCATGTTTTCAGGCTGCCTCTGTCGTATCAACAGGGGCAGCCTGAAATGTTTGTAAACGTGGTTGCGCGTGGATAAGGGTTGCTGATGGTTGTGGTTTTGTTTAGCGTGCCATTGTCGTTGATTTGGCGATAAGCCGTCGCCGTGCCATTTCGTGTTTTCAGGCTGCCTATTGCACACACATCAAGGCAGCCTGAAAACGTTGTCAAACCTGCAATCAATGAAGTGTTGGCAGCTCGCCAACATCATGCCAACCAGTAACGTCCTGTTGAATACACCATTTGGCGACGAACCATCGCCGCTCCATTTTCGTTTTCAGGCTGCCTCTGTTTACCAAACCGTAAGCATAGGCAGCCTGAAACCTACCCCCGCCGCACAATATGCTCAATCGCCGCCGTGGCGCAATGCAAACCAAAGCTCGCGGTTACCAGCATGCTCGCGCCGTAGCCCGCGCAGGATAAGCCTTGTGGCGCGGTATCCCTTTTATCTTCGCTGCGGTTGTCGACTTTCAGGCTGCCTCGTGGCGTTTCGCAGGCTTGGGCAATTTGCGGCGGCGTGATTTGCTCGCGCGAATACACGCAGGGCACGCGCATTTTGCCCTCGCGCGGGAAGCCGTGTTTTTTGCGCAGCGTGTAGCGCATATTGGACAGCAGCGGGTCGTGCGTGGTTTGGCTTAAATCGGCGGTGGCGATGAGCGCGGGGTTGCGTTGCCCGCCTGCGCCGCCGCTGATGATAAACGGCTGTTTGTGGTGCACAAAATGCGCTGCCATCGCGGTTTTGATGCGCACTTGGTCAATCGCGTCTATCACAAAATCAAACGGCGGCCTGAAAAGCTCGGCAAGGTTGCCCTCGTCCACAAAGTCTTCTATTTCAACCACTTGGCAAGCTGGGTTGATTTGCGCGATGCGTTCGCGCAGGGCGGTTACTTTGGCTTTGCCAAAATCGGCGGTGAGCGCGTGGATTTGGCGGTTTACGTTGGATTCGGCGATGTTATCCAAATCAATCAGCGTGAGCTTGCCGATGCCGCTGCGGGCAAGCGCTTCCACCGCCCACGAGCCCACGCCGCCCACACCCACCACGCAAACGTGCGCGTGTTGCAAGGCGTGCAAACCGTGTTCGCCGTAAAGCCGTGCGATGCCGCCGAAGCGGCGGTTGGTATGTGTTTCCATGTTGCGTTTCCAAGAAAATTTCGCTGATTTGGATTATACTGTATGTGTAGTATCTTTATCGTGAACCCATGTTGAACAAGGAGAGTGTGTGATGTACAAACATATTGTTGTGGCTGTTGATGGTAGTAGAACTTCTTTGAATGCGTTGCAACACGCATCCAGCCTTGCTGTGGCGGGCAATGCGCGTTTAACGCTGGTTACAGTTGCCAATCCAAGCGAATACATGACGCTTGCGCCTGAGTTTTTGCAACACGATAGCTACGAAGCGGCGGCGGTTGCGGGCGGCAACGAAGTGTTGGCCGAAGCGCAAGAAGCGGCGAAAAAAGCAGGCGTGGCAGATGTGCAAGCGCATTTGTTGGTGTCGTCCAAAGGCGCGAAAGAAATGGCGCAAGGCTTGGTGGATTATGCCGACAGCCACGGCGCGGATTTGATTGTGATTGGTACGCACGGGCGCACAGGTTTGATGCATTTGCTGATGGGCAGCTTTGCGGAAACGGTGATGCGCCAAAGTCATCTGCCTTTGCTGGTGATTCGCAGCGTGTACAGCGAAGAGGAAGCGGATGAAAGCACAAACGACCGCGAAGAATTTTCGTCTTCGGCGATGTAACGCGGTCGCCATATAGAGTAGGCAGCCTGAAAACGGGAAAAACACGTTTCAGGCTGCCTTTGTCATAATCCTTTTGATGATTGCACCACCATGCTCCGTTCTCTTGCGCTTTTCGCCATCCGCTTGTATCAACGTTATTTGTCGCCCAAAAAAGGGTTTAGTTGCGCCTATCGCATTGTGTATGGCGGCTGCGGCTGCTCGGGCGTGGGCTATCGTTTGATTCGGCGGTATGGCGTGTTTTCAGGCTGCCGCCTGTTGCGCCTGCGCTTGGCGCATTGCCGTTTTGCCTACACGCATTATTGCGCCCCCGCTCCATCGCCTGCCCCCGCAGTAAAACGAGTAAACGGCATGGCGTATTACCAGCGCGGCGATTGCGTGCCCTGCGATGCGGGCTGCTTGGATGTGGGCGGTTGCGATTCGTGCGATTTGGGCGCGCCTGATGCGTGCCATTGCGATGCCCCCGATGCGTGCGATTGCGCCCATGTGAAATCGCACGCCTGCGGCGCATTGGGCGACTGCGCGGATGCTTGCCATTGCGACACGAAATCGCGCGCGTGCGACACATTGGGCGATTATGCCAACACCTGCCCTTGCGATGCCTGCGATGCGATGGATTGCGGGCGCAAGGAAGAAGAGCGCGAGCCGAAGAAGAAACCGATTCGGATGCCGAATTTGAGATAAATGGGTTTTCAGGCTGCCTATTCGTTGCAATGAATAGGCAGCCCGAAACTTAAAATAACGCGACGACGGCTCGCTGCCAAATGGCGTTTAACAGGGCTTTACGGGTTGAAACGATATCGGCGAACCGCCAACGCGCCATCGGTTGCAGGTTTTGCAAAGGTTTTCAGGCTGCCTAATGGTTTGCATGAATAGGCAGCCTGAAAATCAAAACGCCGAAAACGGTTTTCCCTGCCCTGCATCAAACTTATCCCGATACAGGGCGGAAAACGGCAGAAACAGACGTATAATGCATACGGCAGCCTGAAACGCACTGGATAAGATAAGGAGATTATCGTGAAACAGGAATGGAAAAAATTCCACAAAAACCTATACGGCATCAAAACCGAACCCGTTTTGCTGGATGTTCCCGCACAGCAGTTCATCATGATAGACGGCGAAGGCAACCCCAATGCCGCCGATTTTTCCGAACGCGTGGGCGCACTGTACAGTTTGGCCTATGCCGTCAAGATGGGATACAAAAAAACCGCCGCAGGGCGGGAGGTCGATGACTTTGCCGTTTATCCGCTGGAAGGCGTGTGGCGGCAGAAAACGCAGGCAGGGCAGGGCGCATTGGACAAAAACAGTCTAGAATACACCATCATGATTGCCCAGCCCGATTTCATCACCCCCGAAATGTGGCAGGATGCGCTGGTCAAAACGCGCGTCAAAAAGCCCAATCCGCTTTATGAAGAAGTCCGCTTCGGGAGTATGTCGGACGGTCGGTGCGTCAGCATCCTGCACATCGGTGCGTTTGACGACGAACCGCGTTCGTTCGCCGAAATGGACCGTTTCTGCAGGGAGCACGGTTTGCAGCGCCGCAGCGATATCCATCGCGAAATTTATCTGAGCAATGCCAACCGCACTGCGCCCGAAAAACGTAAAACCCTATTGCGTTATGCCGTGAAATAGCGGTTTTCAGGCTGCCTGAACGGGGTGTTTTGCAGGAGGGACGGATATATCCGCCCTGTTTTTGTTTGGGGCTGTCCTAGATAACTCAGGAAATTCCGTTTAAGTTAGAATTTCCCCTATGAGAAAAAGTCGTCTGAGTCAGTACAAACAAAACAAACTGATTGAGCTGTTCGCAGCAGGCGTAACCGCCCGTACAGCTGCCGAATTAGCGAATCAGCTGCTTATTACTTCCACCGCCTACGCCTGATCATGTACCAAAACAGCAGCCATCTGGAAATGTTTGACGGCGAAGTAGAAGCGGATGAAAGCTACTTTGGCGGACACCGCAAAGGCAAACGCGGTCGCGGCGCGGCAGGAAAAACCGCAGTATTTGGGCTGTTGAAGCGCAACGGCAAGGTTTACACTGTTGCCGTACCCAATACACAGACGGCAACCCTGTTACCGATTATTCGAGAGCAGGTTACGCCCGACAGCATCGTTTATACCGATTGCCATAAGAGCTATGACGTATTGGACGTGAGCGAATTTAACCATTTCCGCATCAACCACCGCACACATTTTGCTGAAAAGCAAAACCACATCAATGGAATCGAGAACTTTTGGAGTCAGGCAAAACGGCATTTGCGTAAGTTCAACGGCATTCCGAAAGAGTATTTTGAGCTGTATTTGAAGGAGTGCGAATGGCGTTTTAACAACAGTGAAATCAAAGTTCAAATTTCCATTTTAAAACAATTGGTAAGAAGTAATTTATCCTAGTTATCTAGGACAGCCCCATGTTTTAAATGCCAATTTGGTTTCGCTGGAACCCGTTTTAACTTTGTGGCAGCCTTCATTTTAACTTTGCAAAAGCGCGTAAACCCGTTTTCAGGCTGCCTAATGTGCACGCGAAAGGCAGCCTGAAAACCCACTTTCAGGCTGCCTCAGCCCTGCCTCACTCCCACTCAATCGTGGCAGGCGGCTTGCCGCTCACGTCATACACCACGCGGTTAATCCCGCGCACCTCGTTGATGATGCGGTTGGACACGCGCCCCAGCAGCGCATACGGCAACTCCGCCCAATGCGCCGTCATAAAATCGCTGGTTATCACCGCGCGCAACGCCACCACATAATCATAAGTGCGCCCATCGCCCATCACGCCCACCGACTTCACCGGCAAAAACACCGCAAACGCTTGGCTGGTCAAGTCATACCACGACTTGCCGCTCTCATCGGTCGTATTGCGCAATTCTTCAATAAAAATCGCGTCCGCTTGGCGCAGCAAATCCGCATATTCGCGCTTCACTTCGCCCAACACGCGCACGCCCAAGCCTGGGCCGGGGAACGGATGGCGGTACACCATTTCGCGCGGCAAGCCCAACGCCACGCCCAACTCGCGCACTTCGTCTTTAAACAAATCGCGCAACGGTTCAAGCAGCTTCAATTTCATGTTTTCAGGCAGCCCGCCCACATTGTGATGCGATTTAATCGCATGAGCCTTTTTCGTTTTCGCCCCCGCGCTTTCAATCACATCAGGGTAAATCGTCCCCTGCGCCAGCCATTTCGCCTGCGACAGTTTTTTCTCTTCCGCATCAAACACTTCAACAAATTCCGCGCCGATGATTTTGCGTTTTTGCTCGGGGTCGGTAACGCCCGCCAGCTTCGCCATAAACTGCTCACTCGCGTCCACGTGCACCACCTTCACGCCCAAATTCTGCGCGAACATCTGCATCACATTTTTACCCTCGTCCAAGCGCAGCAAGCCGTGGTCAACAAACACGCAGGTTAATTGGTCGCCAATCGCCCGATGAATCAACGCCGCCGCCACCGAGCTATCCACCCCGCCCGACAAGCCCAAAATCACCTCGTCGCCGCCCACTTGCGCGCGGATTTTCGCCACCGCTTCGTCGATGTAATTGGGCATCGTCCAGCTTGGGTTGGCGCCGCAAATGTCCAGCACAAAGCGGTTAAGCAACGCGCGGCCCTGCTTGGTGTGGGTAACTTCGGGGTGGAACTGGATGCCGTAAAAGCGTTTCGCGCTGTCTTCCATAATGGCAACCGGGCAAGAAGGCGTGTGCCCCGTGATGCGAAAACCCTGAGGCAGCCTGAAAACCTTATCGCCGTGGCTCATCCACACATCCAGCGTATGCGACGCATCTTCAATGCCGCGCGTCAAATCGCCCTCTTCCGTGCGCACCTGAGCATAGCCGAATTCGCGCTGATTGCCCGCCTGCACCTCGCCGCCCAAATGATGCGCCATAAACTGCATACCATAGCAGATCCCCAACACAGGCACGCCCAAATCAAACAGCCCCGTGTCCGCCTGATAATCCGAGTCATACACCGAATTGGGTCCGCCCGATAAAATAATCCCCTTAGGATTGAACGCTTTAATATCCGCCAGCGGCATATCATAAGGGTGCAATTCGCAGTAAACATGCGCCTCGCGCACACGCCGCGCGATAAGCTGGGTTACTTGCGAGCCGAAATCTAAAATCAGAATTTTGTCTTGGGTCATAATGTTTAATCTTGTAAAGAAAAAGAAAGAATTGTGGCGCGATTGGCAACACAATAAGGGCTAAAAACGAAACACATTTTAACATAGCCGATTAAAATTCAGGGCTTATCTATCGCTGCAAACAAAATCACAAACCCAATCCCACATCTATAACAAATTATTTTTTAACAAAAAATTTACAGTACCCCAACTATTGCCATGCAAAAAACAAACAGAAACAAAAAAGTATCTCCTTATTTAAATTGAAAGAATATTTAAACGACCCCTGCTTTTACCTTTACTGAATAAGGCACTAGCCTTATAATTTCGCACTAGTTTCTAGGCAGCAAAACAAACCAGCAAATCAAATTTGTACTGGCTAGTGGAAACCTGGTAACGAATAGGTAGTATATAAAGTATGCCTTTGTTTATTTTGGTTAAGCCGCTATTTCATGTGCGGTATAAATTTTGTTTAAATTTCACGGAGTTTTATTATGAACTATGAAGGTGCAGTATCAGAATTGTTGAATGTTGATGGCGCGTTGGCTGCTGCCGTTGTGGATTTTGCCAGCGGTATGCTGTTGGCTGGTAACGGCACTGCTGGCATTGATTTGGAAATCGCTGCCGCAGGTAACACCGAAGTGATGCGTGCCAAAATGAAAACCATGCAAATGCTTGGTTTGAAAGACAGCATTGAAGACATCTTGATTACTCTGGGCAAACAATACCACCTATTGCGCCCCTTGGCTAAACACGAAGGCTTGTTCCTTTACACCGTATTGGATCGTTCAAAATCTAACTTGGCTTTGGCTCGCCGCGCGTTGATTGATACTGAACGCCACTTGGACGCTTAATTTAGCCGCCCAGCCCATTCAAAAACCGAGTGATTTTTCGCTCGGTTTTTTTGCGGCTCAACAAACCGTAGAATAAAAAATCTAGCAAATCAATCACAAGCGTTTTGCCGCCAAGCAAGATGCGCATTTTGCTGCATTTTGCCGATATTTTGCTAGACTTTTGCGCCTAACTTCGCGAAAATTACTGTTTTTTGCGTGGCGCAAAATAGCGCGTTCATCGCAACAGATTTGATTGAAAACCGCGTTTCAGGCTGCCTGAAACCATCTTTTTTTATTGTATAGGAATTGCCAATATGGATTTACGCAAACTGAAAAAACTGATTGATTTGGTTGAAGAATCAGGGATTGCTGAAATTGAAGTAACCGAGGGCGAAGAGAAAGTTCGTATCACACGCAGCGTGGCTGCGCCTGCGGTGCAAACGGTTTATGCGCCTGCCGCGCCTGTTCAGGCTGCCCCTGTGGCTGCTGCGCCTGCGCCATCGGCTGCCCCCGCCGCGCCTGCACCCGTCCCTGCGGCGCGCGATTTGTCCAACGCGCAAAAATCGCCGATGGTGGGCACGTTTTACCGCGCCGCCAGCCCTTCTACGCCTGCGTTTGTGGAAGTGGGGCAAACGGTGAAAGCGGGCGACACGCTGTGCATCATTGAAGCGATGAAGCTGATGAACGAAATTGAGGCGGAAAAATCGGGCGTGGTCAAAGAGATTTTGGTGGAAAACGGGCAGCCTGTGGAATTTGGCGAGCCTTTGTTTATCATTGAATAATGCGTTTCAGGCTGCCTGAAAAAGGATAATACTCATGCGTTTCATCTTGGCTTTATTGGTGCCGTGGCTGCAATTTTTTACCATTGGCAAGCCCATTTCTGGGCTGATTTGCTTGTTTTTGCAAATCACGATTATCGGCTGGCTGCCTGCCACCATTTGGTCGGTTTACGCGCTGAGCCAATATAAAACCGACCAAAAAATTCGCCGCGCGCTTAACGAGCGTGATTGAGGCAGCCTGAAAGCCGATGACTTCACAGTTCAAACGCGTTTACGAGCTTTTGCGCAGCCAAAATAGGAAAATCTTATGTTGAAAAAAGTTTTAATCGCCAACCGAGGCGAAATTGCTTTGCGTGTTTTACGCGCCTGCCGCGAGATGGGCATCGCCACCGTTGCCGTGCATTCGGAAGCCGATAAAGACAGCTTGCACGTTAAGCTGGCGGATGAAAGCGTGTGCATTGGCCCTGCGCCCAGCCCGCAAAGCTATTTGCACATTCCATCCATCATCGCTGCGGCGGAAGTTACGGGCGCGGATGCGGTTCACCCTGGCTATGGTTTTTTGGCGGAAAACGCCAATTTTGCCGAGCAAGTGGAAAATTCGGGCTTTGTGTTTATTGGCCCGCGCGCCGACACAATTCGCCTGATGGGCGACAAAGTTTCCGCCAAAAAGGCGATGATTGAAGCGGGCGTGCCGTGCGTGCCAGGGTCGGATGGGGCGTTGTCGGGCGTGCCCAGCGAGATTTTGAAAACGGCGGATAAAGTGGGCTTTCCTGTCATCATCAAAGCATCGGGCGGCGGCGGCGGGCGCGGTATGCGCGTGGTGGAAAAGAAAGAGGATTTGCTCAAAGCGGTGGAAATGACCCGCGCCGAGGCAGAAGCGGCGTTTGGCAACCCGATGGTGTATATGGAACGCTTTTTGCAGCGTCCGCGCCATGTGGAAGTGCAAGTGTTGGCGGATGAGCACGGCAATGCGATTTATTTGGGCGAACGCGATTGCTCCATGCAGCGTCGTCATCAAAAGATTATTGAAGAAGCCCCTGCGCCGTTTATCACGCCTGCGGAGCGCAAGAAAATTGGCGAAGCGTGTGTGGCGGCGTGTAAACGCATTGGCTATCGCGGCGCGGGTACGTTTGAGTTTTTGTATGAAGACGGCGAGTTTTTCTTTATTGAGATGAACACGCGCGTGCAAGTGGAGCATCCTGTAACCGAGTTGATTACGGGCGTGGACATTGTGCAGGAACAACTGCGCGTGGCGGCGGGCTTGCCCTTGCAATACACGCAAAAAGACATCGCGATTGAAGGCCATGCGTTTGAATGCCGCATCAATGCGGAAGACCCCTACACCTTTATCCCCAGCCCCGGGGTGATTGAAAGCTGCCATCTGCCCGGCGGCTTCGGCATCCGCGTGGACAGCCATATTTATCAGGGCTACCGCATTCCGCCGAACTACGACAGCCTGATTGGCAAGATTTGCGTGCATGGCAAAGACCGTGCGCAAGCGATGGCAAAAATGCGCGTGGCGATGGCGGAGCTGGCGGTGGATGGCATCAAAACCAACGCGCCTTTGCACCGCGAGCTGTTTAACGACACGGGCTTTGCGCAAGGCGGCGTGAGCATTCATTATTTGGAGCATTGGTTGGAAGAGCGCAAAGCGGGTATGCGCAGCGAGAAGTAAGTTTGAGATAAATAGGCAGCCTGAAAATGGGAAAGGGGTTGAGCTTGGCTTAACCTGTGTTACCCGTTTTCAGGCTGCCTTTGTCTGAACTACGCGATAGGCAGCCTGAAATCTAAAATGGAACATCGGCAGCTCACCAACGCCTTGCCAACCAGCGCAACCTTGTTTAATACGCCATTTGGCGACGAGCCATCGCCGCTCCATTTGGTTTCAGGCTGCCTTTATATGAACTACGCGATAGTCAGCCTGAAACCCCTAACCCGTTGAGAAAAAACATGAAAGCCATGATACTTGCCGCAGGGCGCGGCGAACGGATGCGCCCACTCACCGACCACACCCCCAAGCCATTATTGCCCGCAGGCGGCGAACCGCTCATCGGCTGGCACTTGCGCCGCCTTAAAGCCGCTGGCATTAGCCAAATTGTGATTAACCACGCATGGCTGGGCGCGCAAATTGAAGCCACACTGGGCGACGGCGCGGCATACGGCGTGCACATCGCCTATTCGCCCGAGGGCGGCAAAGGCTTGGAAACCGCAGGCGGCATCGCCACCGCACTGCCCTTGCTGGGCGACGCGCCATTTTTGGTGATTAACGGCGATGTGCTCACCGATATAGATTTTCAGGCTGCCATCCGCATCGCCGATGCGCTGCCGCAAAGCGGCAAACTCGCCCATTTGTGGCTGGTGCCCAACCCGCCGCATCATCCCCACGGCGATTTTGGGCTGGATGAGCATGGCGCAGTCCACGCCAGCGCAGCCATCGGCACAGCCACCACATTCAGCGGTGCGGGCGTGTATCTGCCCGAGCTGTTTAGCCACACCCCGCCGCGCCAGCCCGCCAAACTCGCCCCGCTGCTACGCCAAGCCATGCAGCGCAACCAAGTTTCAGGCTGCCTACACACAGGCTTGTGGCTGGATGTGGGCACGCCCGAGCGTTTAGCCGAAGCCGATAATATTGTGCGCCAACGGTTTGAGATAAATTAAGGCAGCCTGAAACGAAGTTCAGCGTAGCTAAAACGCCAAACTGTTTTTCAGGCTGCCTAAGCCATTCCTATAATCAGGCAGCCTGAAAACAATAACCCATTTATCTTTTAGAAAAGGAATCCCCATGCTCTCCCAAGCCCACGCAACCGTCAAACAACTCATCGCCCAATTCCAAGCCCACTCATCCCACTACCTCTCGCCCAAATACCAAGAAGCCGAAGTGCGCGCCGACTTTATCGACAAACTCTTCACCGCGCTGGGCTGGGACGTGGCGCACGATTATCAAAAAAACCCCTACGCCCAAGAAGTCAAAGTAGAAAAAGCCCAACGCCAAGCCGATGCCGCATCGCAAAAACGCGCCGACTACGCCTTCTCCCTCGCCCCCGACTACAAAACCGTGCAGTTTTTCGTAGAAGCCAAAAAGCCCAGTTTAACCCTGCGCCAAAACCGCGACGGCTACTTCCAAACCGCCAAATACGGCTGGAACGCGCAAACAGGCGTATCCATCCTCACCGATTTTGAAGAAATCGTCATCATCGACTGCCGCGCCAAGCCCGACTTTGACACCATCCTGCAAAACGAATTGCGCTACTTCAAATACACCGACTTGCAAGACGAAGACACCTTCGCCGAGTTCTACTGGCTCTTCTCCCGCGAAGCCGTTGCCGCAGGCAACCTTGCCCGCTACATCGCCGACTTGCCCAAAGCCAAAGGCAGCGGCAAACAACTGCGCCTGATCGGCGGACGCTACCTTTCCATCGACGACAGCTTTTTAAGCTACATCGACGACATCCGCCTGCACCTTGCCCAAGCCTTCTACCAAAACAACCCCGCGCTCAACTCCTACCAGCTCACCGAAGCCACCCAGCGCACCATCGACCGCCTTGTGTTTATGCGCTTTTTGGAAGACAAGCAAATTGAACCCGAAACCCTGCTCTACAACATCGCCAGCGCAGCCCACCCATGGGCAAAATTCATCGCCGAATGCAAACGGCTAGACACCAAATACAACGGCATCGTCTTCAAACCCCACTTCATCGACCAAAACAGCTTTCTCGGCGCAGACGAAACCGCCTTCCGCGACATCGCCTCCGACCTAGACCACACCAACACCCCCTACGACTTCAACTACATCCCCGTCCACATCCTCGGCAGCATCTACGAGCGTTTTTTGGGCAACATCATCGCCATTGACAACGGCAAAGCCGCGATAGAACAAAAGCCCGAAGTGCGCAAAGCAGGCGGCGTGTTCTACACCCCCAAATACATCGTGGACTACATCGTAGAAAACACAGTCGGCAAAATCATCGCAGGCAAAAACCCCGACTACATCGCCAAGCTCAAATTCGCCGACATCGCCTGCGGCAGCGGCAGCTTCCTCATCGGCGTGTACGACTGCCTGCTGGATTACCACAAAAACTACTACAACCGCTATCCCGACAAAGCCAAATCCGCAGGCTGCCATTTTGACGAAGCCACAGGCACATGGGTGTTAAGCATCAAACAAAAACAGCGCATCCTGCTCAACAACATCTACGGCGTGGACATAGACCTGCAAGCCACCGAAGTAACCCAGCTATCCCTGTTTTTAAAACTGCTGGAAGACGAAACCATGGCAAGCGCCAACGATATGCAAGTGCTGTTTGCCGACAAAATCCTGCCTAATTTAAGCGGCAACATCTGCTGCGGCAACTCCCTAATCGGCTACGAAATCATGGACATCATGGGCAACGAACTCGCCCAAGACGAAGACATCCGCCGCAAAATCAACCCCTTTGATTTTCAGGCTGCCTTTGCCAGCGTATTCGCCGCAGGCGGCTTTGATGCCATAGTGGGCAATCCGCCGTATGTGAAAGAATACACCGATAAATCCGCCTTTACCCATGTCAAACAAGGGCATTTGGCGCATTACTATCAAGGCAAAATGGACTTGTGGTATTTCTTTGCCTGCTACGCGCTGGACTTGCTCAAAGAAAAAGGACTACTCGGCTACATCGTGCCAAACAACTGGGTAAGCAACGCAGGCGCATCCATCCTGCGCAACAAAATCATCAACGACAGCAAAATCCGCACGCTGATTGATTTCAACGATTTTATGGTTTTTCAGGCTGCCTCAATCCAAACCATGATTATGCTGCTGGAAAGCAACCGCCAAACAGACGGCTACACCTTCGATAACTATCTGCTGCAACAACAGGAAAAACACACTGCCGAAATCTTGGCGCACGATTTTTCAGGCAGCCTGAAAACGAGTGAGACGAGTTTCAGCGAAGCTAAAACGAGCGAAGCCAAAACAGACGAAACAAATTCTAGCGAAGCAAAAACCATTTTCCGCCACGACAGCCCCAAAATCGTCCGCAAGGAATGGCAGGATAAATTTTTAAAATTTGGCGACAGCGAAACCGAGCGCGTACTGAATACGATTAAGCAAAATGCTGCTTTCTTCCTTCGTGCGAACGAAATGACCAACGGCATTCACCCGCACTATGATTTTGTGAGTAAGCGCATTCAGAAAGAACATCCGCACACCATTATCGGAGAAGGCATTTTCGCCTTATCCGAACAAGAAAAAGGCAGCCTGAATCTAACCGCTGCCGAACAAACGTTGGTCAAACCCTACTTTGATTCCGAGCAAATCCAGCGTTACTACACCAGCCCCCATCACACCCAATGGCTGATTTACACCGATTCATCGTTCAAAGACCCCGCCAGCATGAACGCCTATCCCAACCTCAAACGCCATTTGGACAGATTTGCCGCCGTGATTACCTCCGACAACAAGCCATACGGTTTGCACCGCGCCCGCAAAGAACACTTTTTCCAAGGCGAAAAAATCATCTGCCAACGCAAATGCGTGGACAGACCCGTGTTTTCCTATGCCGATTTTGACACCTATGTTTCCGCCACTTACTACGTTATCCAAACCCAGCGCATCAACCTGAAATACCTGCTCGGCTTGCTCAATTCCAACCTTGTCGCATTCTGGCTGCGCCACAAAGGCAAAATGCAAGGCAACAATTTCCAAGTGGACAAAGAACCGCTGCTGCAAATCCCGCTGGTAAAAACGGACAACCAAACGCTGCACAACGAAATCGTCAAACTGGTGGAACAACTACTCGCCGCCCAGCCCAAAGCCCGCGCCGCCCTATCCGACAGCGACAAAAACTTCCACGAACGCTTTATCGCCAGCTTGGAGCAGCGCATCAACCAAGCCGTGTACCAAATCTACGGCTTAACCGCAGACGAAATCGCGCTGATTGAAGCAGCGGTTTAATGCGCAAAGGCAGCCTGAAAACAAAAGTGGCGCGTAGGGTGTGTGCCATAGGCACGCACGCGGTAAGCAGGGGTATGGACAACCGCGTGCGTGGCAGAGCCACACACCCTACTAGATTGCGACAACTCACCCCATGTCGGCGAGCCGCCGACGCGCCATTTTCAGCTTCGCTAAAACGTGCTTTGTCTGTTTTCAGGCTGCCGTAATCATGCCACCCAAAGGCAGCCTGAAACGCCATTCCGCCCCACCCCACATCACCCCAAAAACAAAAAAACCGTGCCATCCAACCCGCACGGTTTTTCTTGCACCCACCCTTTTCAGGCTACCTATGCTTTTGCTTTTTCAGGCTGCCGCTGCGCTACTTATCGTGGTACTCATGCACTTCATAATCATAATTCACCGCCTTGCCCGCGCGGATTTTCGCCAAATAATCGTCATACACCGCCTTAATCTCGCCGCGCAGCAAAAACAGCGCAATCAAGTTGGGAATCACCATAAAGCCGTTAAACATATCCGACAACGCCCACACCAAATCCACCTTGCCCAGCGTGCCCAGCACAATCGCCAGCAGCACCAAGCCGCGATATGCGTTTAAAAACTTGCCCTTAAACAAAAAGCGCACATTGGATTCGCCAAAATAATACCAGCCGATAATCGTGGTGAAGGCAAAAAAGGTCAGGCACACCGCCAGCAGCCCCGCGCCCCAGCCGCCAAACGCCATGCTAAACGCCTGTTGCGTAACCGCCGCGCCGTTTAAGCCCAGCGTGTTGGCATCGGTGAGCAAGATGATTAACGCCGTTGCCGTGCACACTAAAATGGTGTCAATAAACACGCCCACAAACGCCGCCATGCCTTGCAGCGCGGGGTGCGCCACATCCGCCGTGGCGTGCGCGTGCGGGGTTGAGCCCATGCCCGCTTCGTTGGAAAACAAGCCCCGCGCCACGCCATAGCGCACCGCTTCTTTCATGCCGATGCCCGCCGCGCCGCCCAGCACCGCTTGCGGGTTAAAGGCAGCCTGAAAAATATGGCTCATCATGGCGACGGCGTGGTCGGCATATTGGAACAGGATAAAAATCGCGCACAAAATGTAAATCACCGCCATAAACGGCACAACAAACTGGGCAAAATTGGCGATGCGGTTGATACCGCCGATAAAAATCGCGCCCGCTGCCGCCGCTAGCACCACGCCAACGGCGATTTCAGGCAGCCCAAACGCCAGATGAATCGCCCCCGCGATGGAGTTCGCCTGCGTGGCGTTGCCGATAAAGCCCAGCGCGATAATCAGCGCGATGGAAAAAAAGCCTGACAAAAACCGCGCCTTGCCGCGCCCGATTTTTTTGGTCAAACCGTGGGTGATGTAAAACGCGGGACCGCCGATGTATTTGCCGTGGCTGATGACGCGGTATTTTTGCGCCAACAGCGCTTCGGCAAAAATCGTGCCCATGCCCAAAAAGGCAGACACCCACATCCAAAAAATTGCGCCCGGCCCGCCCGACACAATCGCCGTTGCCACGCCTGCCACGTTGCCCGTGCCGATTTGCGCCGAAATCGCCACCGCCAGCGCTTGAAATTGCGACAGCGATTGCGCGTTTTTTTCCTTTTTGGCAAACAAGCCGCCGAACACCGATTTAAACGCCGTGCAAAACTTGGTGATTTGTGGCGCGCCCAAGTAAACGGTGAAAAACAGCCCGATGCCGATGAGCGCGTAAATCAGCAGATAGCTCCACAGCGCGGTGTTGATGGCGCCGATGAGGGTTGAGAGTGATGTTTCCATGGTAGTGTTAAGAAAGGTTGATTTGTTGAAAAAAGAGGCAGATGATACCCGAAACGGCAGGGGATTTGAAATTGAGTTACAGGGGCGGCGGGGGAGGCGTGCAAGGGGGGGGGGAAGGCAGGCTGCGGAGCGTAGCGGAGTTGCGAAGCTAAAATCAATCTTTCCAGCAAAAAACCGTTTGGCGCGATACCAAACGGTTTTTTTGGTTTTCAGGCTGCCTTTGATGATTTGAGGCAGCCTGAAAACTTAATTGCAAATGCCTACTGGTTTGCCATTATCTGTACATCTTTCAGGGCTAATTAAAACATAATTTCTTGATTCTAAACAATTATATATAGATATTCGTCTAATATCTACCTGTTCACTAGACATACCAGGGTAGCTAACATTTAAATCAAGTGTTCCATTGCGAAGATTTTTTACCCCGCAATCTAACACATCCTTTTCTCTTTGCTTAACATCAGTATGACCAATACTATCTTTCTTTTGATATCCTTGAATAACGGTATAATTGTTATAAACATCAGGGTCATACTTAGAAACAACACGAATAGGAACACACGCACAAATATATGTTGCCAGAAGTACGAGAATAAAGTAACGCATAATTATTTTCCTAATTTAAAAATAAGTTGCATCAAATCTAGTGAAATAAAATCAGACAACAAAAAAGCCGCGCCCCCAGCCCAGCTTCCGTCATCCCGCATCGCCACCCCATTTCAGGCTGCCTCAACCCCAGCCAACACCGCCGCCACACTCTCATCCTCATCATCCAGCAGTGTCAGCAAAGCCAAATCTTCCGCGCGGATTAAGCCACGCGCCACCAGTTGCGCGTTCAGCCAAGCCAGCAAGCCCTGCCAAAATGCGCTGCCCACCAAAATAATCGGCTTGGCGGACACTTTGCGCGTTTGCACCTGCGCCAGCGTGTCAAACAATTCATCCAGCGTGCCAAAGCCGCCTGCAAACACGATAAACGCTTGCGAATAGCGCACAAACGCCGATTTGCGCGAGGCAAAATAGTGAAATTGCAGCGATAAATCTTGATACGGATTGGCGTGCTGCTCGTGCGGCAACGCAATGTTCAGCCCCACCGCCGCACTTTTGCCCGCGTGCGCGCCCTTGTTTGCCGCTTCCATAATGCTCGGGCCGCCGCCTGATAACACGGCAAAGCCCGCATCCGACAGCCGCCGCGCCACGCGCTCCGCCAGCGCGTATTCGGGCGCAGTAGTCGGCAGGCGCGCGCTGCCAAAAATGCTGATGGCGGGGCAAATATCGGGCAAATGCGCATCGGCGATTTGCCATTCTTGGGCGATTTGGGGCAAAGGGCTGGTCATAATTTTGTGCATAAAAAAAGGGCGCATTGTAGCGCGTTTTGCGGTTTCAGGCTGCCTAA
>CAUVGV010000012.1:0-23304 GCA_963551505.1 uncultured Kingella sp. | reverse complement strand
AACGAACAGGCGCAGTTGAAATTGCTGTGTGATGAAGTGTTTGGGGCGGAGAATTTTATTGCAAAATGTATTCATAAAAATAATGCCAATAAAAATCAATCAAAATTTATAGGAGTTAGTACGGAGTACTTATTTATTTATTCTAAAAATTTATTTGAATTATCTGCACAAACAGAAAATTGGCGTATTAAAAAGGAAGGTGTAAAAGATGTCGCAAGGAAATTTAAACAGTTAAAAGAACAAGGTTTAAGTTTAGAAGAAATTGAGACTGAAATTAAAGAAATGTATAAACGTCCTAAATATGCACATTTAAGTCGCTGGAATAAAGTTGATGAACAAGGAGTGTTTAAAGATGCTGATTTATCTCGCCAAGGTGGAAAAAAAGATTACACGATTATCAATCCAAATACAGGGAAACCGTGCATTATTCCCAGACGTGGTTGGGATAAATCTCATGATGATTTACTGAAATTGCAAAAAGAAAATTTGATTTGGTATGGTGATGAAAATACACCGCCAAGCATAAAATCATATATCACAGAAGATGATTTTTCTGTGCCTGATAATTTTTGGTACTTTGATAATTCTGTTGATACCAAATTTATAAAACAAATTTTTGGGGAATTGGTTTTTGAAAATCCTAAATCGCTCAATATGATTAAGCGTGTTTTGGAATTGGGGAGCCATTTGGATTGCATCATTCTAGATTTTTTTGCAGGCTCTGGCACAACCGCCCACGCCGTCATGCAACTCAACGCCGAAGACGGCGGCAACCGCCGCTATATCTGCGTGCAACTGCCCGAAGAAACCGACGAAAAATCCGAAGCTCGCAAAGCATGGTTTGCCACCATCTCCGAAATCGCCAAAGAACGTATCCGCCGTGCGGGCGCAGCCGTTTCAGGCAGCCTGAAAGACGGGCAGCGCGTGGATACGGGCTTTAAAGTGTTCAAACTGTCCGAAAGCAGTTTCAAACAATGGCGGCAGCCTGAAAACGGCACGGATTTGGAACAGCAGTTGCGCCTTGCCATCGATTCCGTCGCCGAACACGCCGCGCCCGAAAATATGGTTTACGAGCTGATGCTGCGCCTGGGTTGCAAACTCACCAGCCCCATTGAACACAAAAACGGCGTGTATTGGGTAACCGACGAAGACACGGGCAAACGCATCGCCCTGCTGCTGGAAGCCGCCGACCAAACGCTGATAGACGACGTGATCGCCGCCGCGCCCGCCAAGGTGGTGGCGCTGGACAAATGGTTTGACGGCAACGATGCGCTCAAAAGCAATACGGTGTTGCAGATGAAAGACGCGGGGATTGTGTTTGAGTGTGTGTGAGGCAGCCTGAAAGCGCCGAATCTGTTTTTTCAGGCTGCCTTTACGGGGCAAATATCCGCGTACCGTTGAAAAGATTCCCGCCTGCGCGGGAATGACGGGGCGGAATATCAAGGCAGCCTGAAAGGCCGTCTGAAAAAGGAAAAATCATGGAACTGAAATTTGAAGAATTAGCCTACCAAACCGATGCCGTGAATGCGGTGGTGCGCCTGTTTGAGGGGCAGCGTCGCGAAAGTTTCAGCTTGCACGATGCGGGCATTGAGCTTTTTGTCGGCAATAAGCTGGATTTGGATTGGGCGCAAATCAGCAAAAACCTGAACAACGTGCAAAAAACCTTTGGGCAGCCTGAAACGGAAATCGGGCAGCACGGATTGAATTTTTCAGTGGAAATGGAAACGGGCACGGGCAAAACCTATGTTTATCTGCGCACGATTTTTGAGTTGAACCGCCAATACGGTTGGACAAAATTCGTGATTGTCGTGCCGGGTGTGCCGATTCGCGAGGGCGTGTTACAAACCCTGCGGGCAACGAAAAACCATTTTGCCGAGCTGTTTAACAAGCCGGTGATGAATTTTGGCGAGTATGACAGCAAGCGTTTGGGTGCGTTGCGTAATTTTGCGGTGAACGACAGCATTGAGATTATGGTGATCAATATTCAGTCGTTTGAAAAAGACGGCAATGTGATTAACCAAGTGAACGAAAGCGGCGATGCGCCGATTGAGTTAATCCGCCAAACGCGCCCGATTGTGATTGTGGACGAGCCGCAGAATATGGAAACGGAAAACCGCCTTGCCGCGTTGGATTCCTTTAATCCGTTGTTTATTTTGCGCTATTCAGCGACGCATAAAAACAGCCGCCATAAGATTTACAGCCTCAATCCTGTGCAAGCCTACAATCAAAAGCTAGTGAAGCAGATTGTGGTGCAGTCGGTTTTGGCGGAAAACGACAGCAACGGCGCGTTTGTGGAACTGGTGGAAATACAGGCAGGAAAAGGCAGCCTGAAAGCCAAGTTAAACATTCATTTCCGCGATAAAAAGGAAACCAGGAAAAAGACGGTTACGGTAAAAAGCGGCGATGATTTGTTTGACAAATCGGGCGGCGTTGAAGCCTACCGCCACGGCTATATTGTGAACGGTTTGGACGCGGAAGATGAGATGGTGGAATTTTCCAACGGTTTGCAAATCAGCTGCGCCGACAATCAGGACGCGCTGCAAGATGAGGTGATGAAAGCGCAAATCCGCTGCACCATTGAAGAGCATTTGAAGCGCGAGAAAAAGCTCAAAGCGCAAGGGATTAAAGTGTTGTCGCTGTTTTTTATCGACAAAGTGGAACACTACCGCCAAGCCGACGGCAGCGCGGGCAAGTTTGCGCGATGGTTTGACGAGCTTTATCGCGAGTTGACGGGCGAAGATTCAGACGGCGTGCACAACGGGTATTTTTCGCAGGATAAAAACGGGAATTTCAAAGACACCAAAGAAAACAAACAGAATCAGGCGGATTACGATACCTACCATTTGATTATGCGCGACAAGGAAACGCTGCTTTCCTTTGCGAGCCCCTTGCGTTTTATCTTTTCCCATTCCGCACTGAAAGAGGGCTGGGACAATCCGAATGTGTTCCAGATTTGCACGCTCAACGAGACCCGCTCTGCCATTAAAAAACGCCAGGAAATCGGGCGCGGGCTGCGGTTGGCGGTCAACCAAAACGGCGAACGCGTGCGCGATGAGAGCGTGAACGTGTTGACCGTGATTCCCAACGAAAACTATGAGAGTTTTGCTAAAAACCTGCAACAGGAATACGAAGACGAATGCGGTATTAAATTTGCCGCCAGCAATATCAAAGACGGGCGCAAACGCAAAACGCAGATTTTCCGCAAAAACTTCCCGCTTGACCCCGAATTTCAGGCGATTTGGCAGAAACTCGACCGCAAACCGCGTTACCGCGTGCAATACGATACAGCGGAATTAGTCAAACAAGCCGCCGATGCCGTTTTCAGGCTGCCTGAAATCCACGCGCCGAAAATCCAAACGCGCAAGGCGAAAATTGAGCAAAGCATTACTTACGGAATCGAAGCCGTGGAAACCGCCAGCGGCAGCCTGAAAACCGAAACGGCGTTTGCCATTCCCGATATTTTGGGCGAAATCCAAAGCAAAACGGGTTTAACGCGGCGCACGGTGTTTGACATTCTCAAAGCGTCCAAACGCTTGAACGATGCGGCAAACAATCCGCAACGCTTTATCGATTTGGCGGCGGAAAAAATCAACCGCTGCCTGCACGCGCTGATGAGCGAAGGCATTGTTTACGAATTGACCGACAACGAACAATACCGCCAAGAGCTGCTGCGCAACCTGCAAAAAATGGAAAATGAAGGCGAAGAGTTTTATTTTGACGAACGCACCACGTTTACCGTGCAAAACGGGCAAAAAACCATCGCCGAAAACTATATCCCGCTGGATTCGGAAACCGAGCAAAAATTTGCCGCCGACTGCGAAAACTACGAAAACGTATCGCTCTATTTCAAACTGCCGCGCTGGTTCAAAATCCCCACGCCGCTGGGCAATTACAACCCCGATTGGGCGGTGGTGAAACAAAACGGCGAAAAAGCCTATTTTGTCGCCGAGACCAAAAACACCGGCAAAGGCATACAGGGCGGCGTGGACGAGGACAAACTGCGTGATGAAGAGCGACTCAAAATCCAATGTGCGCGGGCGTGTTTTGAGAAGGTGAAGGAGGTGGAATATCGGGTAGCTGAAAAACTGGAAGAACTATAAAGACAAATAAAAATCGGATTTCCCACGCAGGAGAAATCCGATTTTCTATTTTCAGGCTGCCTTAAACTAAACAGTCCAAGTTAATTAACCCTTACGAGCCGCTGTTACTTCAGCAGCTACGTTAGCAGGTGCTTCGGCGTATTTCGCAAACTCCATAGAGTAGGTAGCGCGACCTTGGGTGGCAGAACGCAAGTCGGTTGAGTAACCAAACATTTCAGCCAAAGGCACTTCGGCACGTACTTTTTTGCCGCCAATGCCATCATCGTCCATACCCAACACAATGCCGCGACGACGGTTCAAGTCGCCCATCACATCGCCCATGTAGTCTTCGGGCGTTTCCACCTCAACCGCCATAATCGGTTCCAGCAACACAGGCGATGCTTTGCGCATACCTTCTTTAAACGCTTGTGAAGCCGCCAATTCAAACGCCAGTTGTGAAGAGTCCACATCGTGATAAGAACCGAACACCAAGCGGATACGCACGTCCACCACAGGGAAGCCTGCCACCACGCCGTTTGGCAAGGTGTCGCGGATACCTTTATCCACAGATGGAATAAATTCGCGTGGAATTACGCCGCCTTTAATCTCGTCGATAAATTCGTAGCCTGCGCCACCGGGTTCCATCGGTTCCATTTTGATGACAACGTGGCCATATTGACCTTTACCGCCCGATTGTTTGGCGTGTTTGTATTCCGCTTCCACTTCTTTGCGAATGGTCTCACGGTAAGCCACTTGGGGTGCACCGATGTTGGCTTCCACCGCAAATTCGCGTTTCATGCGGTCCACAATAATTTCCAAGTGCAATTCGCCCATACCAGAAATAATGGTTTGACCTGATTCTTCATCAGTACGCACGCGGAAAGATGGGTCTTCTTTTGCCAAACGGTTCAAAGCGATGCCCATTTTTTCTTGGTCGGCTTTGGTTTTGGGTTCAACGGCAACGTGGATTACGGGCTCAGGAAACTCCATACGTTCCAAGATAATGGGCGCATCTTCGGCGCACAAAGTTTCGCCTGTGGTAACATCTTTCAAGCCAATAGCCGCAGCAATATCGCCCGCGCGCACTTCTTCAATCTCGTCGCGGTCGTTTGCCGTCATCTGCACCAAGCGACCAATGCGCTCGCGTGTGCCTTTTACTGAGTTGACAACCGTATCGCCAGATTTCAAAACACCTGAATACACGCGGATAAAGGTTAAGTTACCCACATATTTGTCATTCATCATTTTGAATGCCAATGCAGAGAATTTCTCTTCGTCGCTGGCTTGGCGCGTGGCTTTGTCGCCGTTAGGCAATTCGCCTGCCACAGGAGGAATGTCGGTAGGCGCGGGCAGTAATTCTACAACCGCGTCCAACATACGTTGCACACCTTTGTTTTTGAAGGCAGAACCACACAACATAGGTTGGATTTCGCCGTTCAAAGTGCGGGTACGCAATGCGCCAACGATTTCTTCTTCGGTCAGCTCTTCGCCGCCCAAGTATTTATCCATCAGCTCTTCGCTGGCTTCTGCGGCGGCTTCAATCATGTTTTGACGCCATTCTTCGGCAGTTGCCACCAAATCAGCAGGGATGTCACCGTAAGTGAAGGTTACGCCTTTGTCTTCTTCGTTCCAAATGATGGCTTTCATTTTCAACAAATCCACCACGCCTTCAAATGCGTCTTCTGCGCCCACAGGAATCACGATAGGCACAGGGTTAGCGCGCAGACGGGTTTTCATTTGTTCTACCACGCGGAAGAAGTTGGCACCTTGGCGGTCCATTTTGTTTACAAATGCCAAGCGGGGCACTTTGTATTTGTTGGCTTGACGCCATACGGTTTCGGATTGGGGTTGCACACCACCCACCGCGCAGTACACCATCACCGCACCATCCAACACACGCATAGAACGTTCTACCTCGACGGTAAAGTCCACGTGCCCTGGGGTGTCGATGATGTTAAAGCGGTGTTCTGGGAACTGGTTTGCCATACCTTTCCAGTATGACGTTACCGCTGCGGAAGTAATAGTGATACCGCGTTCTTGTTCTTGTTCCATCCAGTCGGTGGTGGCTGCGCCGTCATGCACTTCGCCCAGTTTGTGGGTTAAGCCTGTGTAGAACAAAATACGTTCGGTGGTGGTGGTTTTGCCCGCGTCAATGTGGGCGGAAATACCGATGTTGCGGTATAGGTTAATAGGGGTTTTACGAGCCATTTGATTATCCTCTCGCTATTAGAAACGGAAATGAGAGAAGGCTTTGTTGGCTTCTGCCATGCGGTGTACTTCTTCGCGTTTTTTCATTGCGCCGCCGCGGCCTTCGGCTGCGTCAATCAATTCGCCAGCAAGGCGCAAATCCATAGATTTTTCGCCACGTTTGCGGGCGGCATCGCGTACCCAACGCATTGCCAATGCCAAACGGCGTGCAGGGCGCACTTCAACAGGAACTTGGTAGTTTGCACCACCTACGCGGCGGCTTTTCACTTCTACAAGCGGTTTGGCATTATTGATGGCTTCGTTGAATACTTCAATCGCTTCTTTGCCTTGTACTTTTTTGGCAATTTGTTCCAATGCGCCGTATACGATACGTTCTGCAACGGCTTTTTTGCCGTCAATCATCAATACGTTCATGAATTTGGACAATTCTACGCTGCCGAATTTTGGATCAGGCAGAATCTCGCGCTTGGGGACTTCTCTACGTCTTGGCATTTTAATTCCTTAATGTCTATTCAGTTGGGGCATTCCCATGAATGCTCATACGGGGCATTCACTTACTCGGCGGCTGTTTTCAGGCTGCCGATGTGCCAGTGGGTTAACAAATTATTTAGGGCGTTTGGCACCGTATTTAGAACGAGCTTGTTTACGGTCTTTCACGCCTGCGGTATCCAAAGAGCCGCGAACGGTGTGGTAACGCACACCTGGCAAGTCTTTTACACGACCGCCGCGAATCAGCACCACGCTGTGTTCTTGCAAGTTATGACCTTCACCGCCGATGTATGAAATCACTTCAAAACCGTTGGTTAGGCGCACTTTGCAGACTTTGCGCAAGGCTGAGTTTGGTTTTTTTGGGGTTGTGGTGTAAACACGGGTGCACACGCCGCGTTTTTGCGGACAGGCTTCCAGTGCGGGAACTTTGTTCACATAAACAGGTTTTTGACGACCTTTGCGAACTAATTGGTTGATAGTTGGCATATTTTTCTTTTCCTGTTGAATAAAAAATACTTGCTAGCACCATGCCAGCAAGCCGCGCATTATAGTATTTTTGCAAGATGTTGGTCAATAAGGGATTTTGGGGCAGCCTGAAAATGAGATGGGAGAACTGGGCGGGAATGATTTTTCAGGCTGCCTTATGGTGCGGATGCAATGGTTTGCTTTAAATGCTGTTCAATCACATCGGCGATGCGTTGGCTTGCGCCGCAATGTTGCACCAAATAGACGGCGGCTTTGGCGGCTTGTTGCGCGTGGATTTCAGGCTGCATGAGCTGCTGGGTTACGGTTTGCACAAGCTCGGCTGCGCTGTGGATTTGTTGGGCAACGCCTGCGGCTAGGGCTTCTTGGCAGGCAGCTTGAAAATTGTAAATGGACGGCCCAAACAGCACGGGTTTGCCGCATTGCAAGGGTTCGATGATGTTTTGGCAGCCGGTGTTTACAAGGCTACCGCCGATGAACACGATGTCGGCAGCCTGAAAATAGGCATACATTTCGCCCATGCTGTCGCCTATCCACACTTGAGTGTCGGGACGGATGGGGGCGTTGTCGCTGCGTTTTTGGGTTTGAAAGCCGCGCTGTTGGGCAAGGTTGTAGGCAGCCTGAAAACGCTCGGGGTGGCGCGGGATAAGAATGAGCAGAGTGTCGGCGTACGGTTGCCATGCGTTGAGGATGAGTTCGGCTTCGTCTTGCCCATCTTTTTCGCGCAAACTGGCAGCAAGGAAAACGCGGCGGTTGCCGATTCTTTGGCGAAATTGGGCGGCAAGTTCGCTGGATTGCGGCGGGATGGGAATATCGTATTTGGTGTTGCCGCAAACGATGGGAGTGGGCGCACCAAGTTGTTGCAGGCGTTGGGCATCGGCGGAGGTTTGGGCGCAGATGGCGGTGAGTTGGCGCAGGGCAGGGCGGATAAGGCTGGGGATTTTTTGGTAGCTGCGTTGGGATTTTTCGGATAGGCGGGCGTTGGCAAGAAACAGCGGGATGCGGTGGCTGTGGCAGCCTGAAATCAGGTTTATCCACAGTTCGGTTTCCATAAGCACGCCAAATTGGGGGCGATGTTCACGCAAAAATTGTGCTACCCAATCGCGGCGGTCGTAGGGCAGATAGCGACATTGCGCTTGCGGATAGAGTTGGGCGGCGGTGGCGCGTCCTGTGGGGGTCATTTGGGTGAGCAAAAGCGGTGCGTTGGGGAAGCGGCGTTGCAATTCGGCGATGAGCGGCTGCGCGGCGCGTGTTTCGCCTACGGAAACGGCGTGTATCCAGATGGGTTGTTGCACGGGGTTGGGATGGGGCGCGCCGAAGCGTTCGCCCCAGTGTTCCAGATAAGCGGGGTTTTTGCGGGCGCGTTTGCGCAGATAGCGGCGGATGAGCGGGGGGGCGATGCGCCAAAGGGCGTTATAGAGAGCGGGAAGCAGCATGTTTAATACGGTAAACAAAAAATTCAGGCTGCCTATTTTATGTTAGGCAGCCTGAAAATAGATAAACGATTAGTCAACCAAAGTGAGTTTGCCGTTCATAGTAGCGTAGTGGCCAGGGAATGAGCAGTAGTACTCGTATGCTTCGCCTTTTGCCAATTTAGATACGTCAAATGTTACGCTGTCTTGCTCGCCGCCGCTCAGCAGTTTGGTGTGAGCAATCACGCGCTCGTCGCCAGCTTTAACGTAGTTATTTGCTTCGCCAGCAGTTTGACCATCAGCCAATATGCCGTCTTTGTCGGCGGATTTAGACAATACTACGTTATGACCCATCGCTGATTTAGGCATTTTGCCTTCGTGTTTCAGGGTGATTTTGTATTGTTTGCAGCTTGATTTTACTTGGATTTCTTTGGGGTCAAATTTCATTGCGTCATCGCTTACGATAACGGCTTCGCATTCGCCGCCGGCGGCTGCGGGCGCGGCAGCGGCGGTTGAAGCAGCGGCAGGCGCAGCTTCGGATGCGGCGGCAGGAGCGGCTTCGGATGCAGCAGGGGCAGAAGCAGCTTCGGATGCAGCAGGCATAGAAGCGACAGTTTCAGATGCAGCAACAGCAGCAGAAGCGGCTTGCTCAGCAGGTTGCGCGGGTTTGTTATCGCCACAAGCGGTTAAAGTTAACGCGGCGGCTGCGATGAGGCCTAGATAAATTTTCATAATGAGTCTTCCCTTAAAGTTAGTGATATTTAAGTTCGTTTCTTGATTTAGAACAAACTTGCCTTTGACAAGGGGGCGATTATGCCCCCAGTCAATGGGATGATGTTTGATGTAAATCAAGTTTTTCGTTAATTATTGTTAGTATTGCGGTTGTTTTTGACCAGTTTTTGCAATGCGGCGGCGAGTTTGGGGTGGTGAGCAACTTTTTCGGCGGTTTGCGCAAAGCTGTTAAGGGCGCGTTCGCTGAGGTGGAAATTTTTGTTTTTGGGAGCTTCGGAATTGTGCGGGCGTGTTTTGATTTGGATGCGGGCGATGCTGGGGTCAAGTTCTTGCAACTGAGGCAACAGGTTGGGTAGCAGCATTTTGAGACGGGTGGCTGCCATTGGCGCGCTAACGTGGATAATCAACGCGCCCTCTTCAATGCAGGCGATGCGAAAGTGTGGATGCAGATTGGTGGGCAGCAGGCGTTTGGTGGCGGTGTCAAGCTGTTGCCAGTAGCGTGCGCGTTGCAGGAGATTGGTTAGGGGGGAGTGGACGGGGATGAGTGAATCAAATTGCATGGTTTGGGGCTTGGTTGTGTTGGAATTTGGTTTTCAGGCTGCCTGTACGCCGAATCATAGCAGTATTCTTGCTATTCACAATCAGGCAACCGCTCTATCCAAGTATCCACGGTTAATTTGGTTTCGCCGCTGTAAACGCTGCCAGCAGGAATGCGAGCAGTCAAATGAATGCGGTAGGCGTTGCTCTTTTCCTCTATAAACATCAATTTAGCGTCCAATAAATCGCCGTGTTCGTAAACATAAAGCGTGAAATAAGGCTCATTATGCTCGGCGTTCCATGCTTCGGGAAGATGCAGCGTTACGCCCGTTAAGTCAGCTTGATTTGCCAGCGGAATAGCCGCTATTTCGGCATATAAACGCGGCTCGCGCCCATAAAGCGTATGGCGTGGCGTGAGATTAGCATTTTCACCGCAATCTATATCCCAATTCCAACCTGCGTAGGCTTGGTTGGGGCTTGGCGGGCAATATTGAAAAGTGGCGGTTTTAATGGGAAAAATGGTACGATGAATTTTAAGCGTGTTTTCCATTGGGTTTACTCTTTTGCTTGATACAAGATTCGGCTGGATATTTCCACTTCAAGGTAATTTTATCCACAGTTCCGTTCGCCCATGATACTGATGTGAATAATTCTTCGTCATCTCGGCATACGCCGCCAATAAAGCCGAATTGAGTGGCTTTCTTTTTCATATCGTTTAATACAGCGTTTACTTGTTCTATATCGCCATGCGGGATATTTTTTATTTCAAACACAGCAAAAATCATTGTGCCGCGCGTGTAGGATTTACTACTTGCTAAATGATAGGGCTCAATAATGATAGGAATTTCACGAAATATTTTATCTACTCGTTCTTTGTAATCGGTGCGGTAGCCGCATCTTCCTTCCTTGCGGCATTGTGTATCCATATTGGCAAAAATAATCGCCATGCCAATCATCAAACCAGCGATGATATTGAGTAAATATTGACGCTTTTTAAAAAAGTCATCGTATTTATCGGCAGCTTTGGATAATTTCTCATAAAAATCGCATAAATTTTCAATCAGGCGATACAGCATTCCATACTTTCCCATTCTGCAAAAAGCCTTTTGCAAATTCATCTGCAAAAGGCTTTTTACGATTATAACACCAGCATCGCTTGCACCGCCGCATACACGCTTAACACAGAAATCAAGCTATCCACGCGGTCAAACACGCCGCCATGCCCAGGCAACAGGTTGCTGCTGTCTTTGATGCCTGCGGCGCGTTTGAGCCAGCTTTCCAGCAAATCGCCGCCGATGCTTACCAGCGTGAGAATGATGGCGACCAGCATGGTGGTAAACCATGATGCGTCAAAGCCGAGCCAGCCTGCGCTGCGGGCGAACGTCATATACACGCATACGGCGATGATGCCGCCTGCTGCGCCTTCCCAGCTTTTTTTCGGGCTTAACACGGGGGCGAGCTTGTGTTTGCCAAAGGCGCGCCCCACAAAATAGGCGGCAGAATCGGCAATCCACACCAGCACCATCACGGCGAGCAGTTGCCCTGCGTCGTGGGGCGTGGGGCGTAGCGCGACCAGCGCAAACCAAAACGGCAGCATCAACAGCCAGCCGATTGCCATGCCGCGTGCGTTGGCTTGGATTTTCCATTTTTTGTTGAGCCATGCAGGCATCACCAGCAGCCAAAAGGCAAACACAATTGCCCACACAAACGCGGGCAGTTGCCAGCCGCCTGCATGGGCGGTGAGCATAAAAAACGCGGTGCCTGCCAAATAGGGCGTTTGCTGGGCGCGGCTGAACCCTGCTAGGCGGCTGTATTCCCACAGCGCGAGCAGCGCAATCAGCGCGGCAAAGGCTGCCCATAATGCGCTGCCTGCACAAAACAGCATGGCGAGCATCAGCGGGAGGAGGATGAGGGCGGTAAGAATGCGTTGTTTGAGCATGGTGGTGACTTTCGTTGGGTAGTGGTTAGGCAGCCTGAAAGGGCTGGGATGTATGCGCGGTGGTTAATGCCTGCGCTGTAATGTTTTGTGCTGTGGAAAGGTTTTCAGGCTGCCATTGTAAACATTTATTTCTGTTTAGGCAGCCTGAAACGGGTGTGGGACGTTTTTATCTTTATAAATTGATTGGGTAGATTGAACCCTACAACGGATGGCGTGTTGATGGCTTACCGTCATTGCTCCAATCAGCAAAACCCTGTTGAACACGCCATTGGGCGACAAGCCATCGCTATTCCATTTTGGATTTCAGGCTGCCTTAGGGCTTTTGCAAAGGTCTCCGATTGGGCAATAGGCTTGTTGCCGTTTCTAATTAAAGGCAGCCTGAAACCTTTGCAAAACCTGCAATCAATTGGAGCGTTGGCGGCTCGCTGACATCTTGGCAAATCAGTAATGTTCTGTTGAATAAGCCATTTGGCGGCGAGCCGCCGCCGCTCCATTTTAGATTTCAGGCTGCCTTAGGAGTTCCAGCCTGAAAACGGAAAAATGGCTTTTCAAGCTGCCTAATAGTTATTTTTAAACGCGGGCGCAATGCTGAGGCAGCCTGAAAACGCTCTCCGCGCTCCTACGGCTTGCTGGCAAGCCGTACGCTGGTAAACAAAATTTACGGGCGTTGCTGCTCGCTGGGCAGTTGCTCGGAGGTGCGCCCGAAGCGGCGTTCGCGTTGCGTGAACGAAGCGAATGCTTGGCGCATCTCGGCTTCGTTAAAATCGGGCCAGAGCACGGGGGTGAAATAAAATTCGGCATACGCCATTTGCCAGAGCATAAAGTTGCTGATGCGCGTTTCGCCGCCTGTGCGGATGAATAAATCGGGCTCGGGGGCTTCGGCGAGCATCAGGCGGCTGGCTAAATCGGCTTCGCTGATGTGGGTTTTGCCTTCGGCAATCAGGGTGTTGGCGGCTTGTAGGATGTCCCAGCGTCCGCCGTAGTCGGCGGCGATGGTGAGCGTTAAGCCTGTGTTGTGGGCGGTTAAGGCTTCGGCGGTGATGATGCTTTGTTGGATTTCGGCGGAGAAGCGGCTGCGGTCGCCGATGACTTTAAGCCGCACGCCTTTTTCGTTCATTTGAATGACTTTTTTTTGCAGGGCGATGAGAAATAGCCCCATGAGAAACGATACTTCGTCGGCGGGCCGCCGCCAGTTTTCGGTGGAAAAGGCGAACACGGTAAGATAGCGCACACCTGTGTCGTTGCAGATGTGGCAGATGTTTTCCAGCACGTCTAGCCCTTTTTTGTGCCCCATCACGCGCGGGAGCAGGCGTTTTTTTGCCCAGCGTCCGTTGCCGTCCATGATGATGGCGACATGGCGGGGGACGGGGCTGTGCTCGGGGATGGTTTGGGTGCTGCTGATTGGGCTCATGGGGTTGCCTTGTGGGTGGGATGCGAATGGGGCGATTATAGGGGATGGTTGTTAAGATTGTATGAAGATTGTGTGAAGGATTTGTGGGCGGACGCATAAGCGGGCAATAAATAGGCAGCCTGAAAAGCGGTTGAATGTGTTTCAGGCTGCCTATTGTGGTTTTTACTTGTTGGCGACTGGGGCTTCTGGCGGCTGGCGACGTGCCATGCGCTCGGCAAAGCGTTGGTGCTGCTGTTTTTGCAGCGCGATAAATTTTTGCTGTTGCGCGGGGGTAAGCACTTGGAAGGTGGCGTGGCGGGCTTTGAGCATTTGCAGTTCGTGTTCGGCATGTTGGCGTTCTAGCTCGGCGCGTTCTTGTTGGCGTTCGGCAATCAGCTTGCGGGCGGCTTGTTCGTCAAAATTTTTGCCGCCGATAAGCTGTTGCTCTTGGGCTTGGCGTTGCGCCATTTTTTGTTGGAACTCGGCGCGGCGGGCGGCGTGGTTTTCAGGCTGCTGCGGGCGGTATTGCGCCATGATGCTGCGGATTTTGCTTTTTTGTTCTTCGCTTAAATCCAGCTCGTTAAAGCCGCGTGGCAAGCCATCGCGTTTGAATTGGTAGTCCATTTTGTCTTGATGGTGGCGGGGGCTTTTTTTGTAGCCATCGCGCACGGGGGGCGGCATATCGTTGGCAGATTGCTGTTTAACCGCTTCACCAGCGGCAACGGCTACGCCTGCGCTTAACAACAAGGCGGCGGTGGAGGCAAGTAGTGTGGAGCGTTTCATGATTTTTCCTTGTAATCAATGTTTGAACGGATACGGCAACTGCGAGCGGCGGATGATACGCGGCTGCGGTGTTAAGTTGGGTGGGCGGCGGGTTAAATTTGGCATAGGCAGCCTGAAAGCGGGTTTGGTGCGTTTCAGGCTGCCTGATGGTTTTTTATTGCTTGCGTTGTTTTGTTTTCCGCTTTGCGCACTATAAAATCGCGTGTTTTCCATAAAAACTATTTTATTCTGCCAATTTTGCCGACATCGTTAGCGTTATCGTTTTGCTTGCGCGTTTTCAGGCTGCCTTGCGGGAAAGCGGGCGTGCAAACGGCTATAATCCACAACCATTTGAACGAAAGGAAAAAGCATGAATGTTTTGGTGATTAACGGCGTGAACCTAAACCTGCTGGGCACGCGCGAGCCGCATATTTACGGCGCGGAAACGCTGGCGGATGTATCGGCTGATTTGGATAAAACCGCCGCCGAGCTGGACGTGAACGTGCGCCATTTTCAAAGCAACCACGAGGGCGCGATTGTGGACACCATCCAAGCGGCGCGGGGCAACACCGATTGGATTATCATCAACGCGGGCGCGTTCACCCACACCAGCGTAGCGATTCGCGATGCGCTCGCAGGCGTGGGCATTCCGTTTGTGGAAGTGCATATTTCTAATGTGCATGCGCGCGAGGCGTTCCGCCATCATTCGTATTTGTCGGACAAGGCGGTGGGCGTGATTGTGGGGCTGGGCACGTTTGGCTATCAGGCGGCGTTGCAGTTTGTGGTGCGCAAGGGGAAGGCAGCCTGAAAATAAGAACCTACATTCACTATTTTCATAGGCATCTTTAATGCCCTAAAAACGCGGCTACCGCGTTAAAAATACTCGCAAGGTGTTCACCTTGCTGCGCTTTTTGCCTTGTATCCTCGCTTTTATGTCATCAAATCTGCCTATGCAAATAATGAATACAGGTTCCAACTTGCGCCGCGCGGCCCTGATTTATGCTTGTGGCTTGCCATTATGGTTTTCAGGCTGCCTACTGCTGTTGTGCCTATTGGTGCGGCTTGGCGCGTATCATCCGCAAGCGTATGGCGATTGGCATTTGCCTGATGCCCTTGCTATGTTTGCCGTGATAATGGCAGCGTGGCAGGGATACGAGCGGTTTCCCCAATGGCTGTTGCGCCGATTGGGCTACTCGGCGCGGCAAGTTCAATGCGCTAAACGGTTATACCGCGCGGCAAAGAAACGCACACAATGGCGCACGCTGTGGCTGCCTTTGTGCGCGTTTGCGATGGCATTGCTGATGGCTGGGCGGGCAATGGTGCGACATCCGCAAAACGCGTGGTCGCAATTATTTACCGCCAATCCAGCGTTGTTTATCATTTATTTGCCCGCGCTTTATCTTTTTTCGCTGGGCACAATATGCGCGTTATGGCGGCGCAAACAAAAATAAGGCAGCCTGAAAACGGTTTTCAGGCTGCCTACTGTGCGCTAACCCACTCTATCCCCAAAGGAATCCCACATGATCAACGGCTTAACCCAAATCATCGCCCACATCGGCTACCCCACGCATACCTTCAAATCGCCGATGATTTACAACCCCTATTTCCAATCGCGCGGCATCAACGCCGTGGTCGTGCCGTTTGCCTGCCAAGCGGATAACTATGCCGATTTTCTGCGCGCCGTGTTCCGCAACGAAAACACGCTGGGCGCATTGATTACCATGCCGCACAAAGTAAGCACCATCGGCCTGCTCGACGAAATCTCGCCCACCGCGCAGATTGCGGGCGCGTGCAATGCCGTGCGCCGCCGCGCCGATGGCAAATTGCAAGGCGATATGTTTGACGGCGAAGGCTTTGTGCGCGGCATGGTGCGCAAAGGCTTTGCGCCGCAGGGCAAATCGGCTTTGCTGGCGGGCGCGGGCGGCGTGGGCAGCGCGATAGCCGCGAGCTTGGCAGCGGCGGGCGTGGCGCGATTGGCATTGTTTGACCCCAACACCGCGCAGGCAGAAGCCTTGGCAGCGCGGTTGCGCCATCATTACCCCGATTTGGCGGTGGAAACGGGCAGCAACGACCCACAAGGCTTTGATTTGGTGGCCAATGCGTCGCCGTTGGGGATGTATGACGGCGATGCGCTGCCGTTGGATGTGGCGCGGATTGCCCCCGATGCGTTTGTGGGCGAAGTGGTGTTGAGCCGCCCGATTACGCCGTTTCTGGCGGCGGCGCAGGCGCGCGGCTGTACCATTCAAGTGGCCACCGATATGCTGTTTGAGCAGATTCCCGCCTATTTGGAATATTTTGGCTTAGAGACGACCACGCCCGAAGTATTGCGGCAAGTGGCGCAGTTGTAATGCTGCACAGAACGACCCTAGCAAGATATATTTCAGGCTGCCTTAGCATCAATAGGCAGCCTGAAACGCCCCATCGCCCAGCTATTTTTGTTTTATAGTTGATTAAAATTGCAATGATACGGCGTTGCCAACACCCTTATGTACGATTTGTACACGGCGGGCGTTGTCGCCTTGTCGCATTTTTATTTTAATCAACTATGCCAGCGCACGGCTTGCAAGCAAGCCGTAGGGAGCGCGGGGTAAGCGTTTCAGGCTGCCCAATGGTTGCGCCCGCGTTCAATCATTGCATCCATATTGGTTTTCCCAAACTGCATTTCAGGCTGCCTTACGCCGTAAACATAGGCAGCCTGAAAACGGTTCGCCCCTGCTCCATGCGCCCCAATGCAGCCTGAAATCCCCTTTTTCAGGCTGCCAAATAACCCCCAATCCTATCGCATAGACCAAAACAGTCTTACCCGCCCGCCCAAATTTGATACATTCCTAAGAACCTGTTTAAAGTCTCCGCGCGAGCCGCCGCTAATGCAGTCTGGCTGTGCGGCAAGGCGCAAAACGCAGGCAATAGCGAGACTATTGCCAAGTTTTGCAACGCAGCAGCAGCACAGCCAGAATGCGTTGGCGGCGACCGTGTCGGAGGCTTTAAATAGGTTCTCTTTCTACAAACACTAACAAAAACAGGTTTCCCATGAGCCAGCCCCAAGAAATCAACATCCGCCAGCTGCTAGACCGCAGCCCTATCAGCTTCTACCAAAAGCTCATCATCGCGCTTTGTTTTTTTATCGTGGTGGCCGATGGCTTTGACGTTGCCATCATGGGCTTTGTCGCCCCCTATATCAAAGCCGATTGGCAGCTTTCCAACAACGCGCTCGCCCCCGTATTGAGCGCGGCATTGGCAGGCTTGGCAGTGGGCGCAATGATTACCGGCCCGCTCGCCGACAAATTTGGGCGGCGCAAAGTGCTGCTGGGCAACGTGTTGTGCTTCGGCTGCGCCACGCTGCTGGTTGCCCACGCCGGCGACATCTGGCAACTGGTGGTGTTCCGCTTTATCGCAGGCTGCGCCATGGGCGGCATCATGCCCAACGCCGCCACGCTGGTAACCGAGTTTTCCCCCGCCCGCAAACGCGCGTTTTTGATTACCATCGTGTTCGCAGGGTTCACCGTGGGCGCGGCAGGCGGCGGCTTCTTGGCGGCATGGCTCATCCCGCATTACGGCTGGCACAGCGTGTTTTATGTAGGCGGCACTACCCCGTTGATTTTAAGCGTGATTATGTTTTTCAGGCTGCCTGAAAGCATCGGCTTTCTGATTCACAAACGCGGCGACCAAGCGCAAATCCGCGCGCTAGTGGAACGCTGCGTGCCCAACAGCACCACCGAACACAGCGTGTTTGTGTTGCCCAACACCAAGCTCCCCAGCGCAACCGAAGCCGCGCAAAGCAACGAAACCCCCGTGCAAACCGTGCTCAACGCCCACTACCGCGCAGGCAGCTTTTTGCTGTGGTTCGCCTATTTTTCGCACCTATTCTTGGTGTACTTGCTCGGCAGCTGGATGCCCACCATGATTAAAGAAAGCGGCATGAGCGCCGAACAAGCCAGCATCATCTCCGCCATGTTCCAGCTAGGCGGGCCATTGGGCTCAATCGCCGTGGGCTGGCTGATGGATAGATTTAACGCCGACAAAACTATGTCGCTGTGGTACGCATCGGGCGCATTAGTGTTGATTGGGCTCAGCGGCGTGATGGGCAGCTACGCGCTGATGTGCCTGCTCGCCTTTTTGCTCGGCGTGTCGCTCAACGGCGGTGGCACAGGCATGAACGCGCTATCCAGTATGTTCTTCCCGCTCAAAGCCCGCGCCACAGGCAACGGCTGGATGCACGGCATCGGGCGCATCGGCGCATTCGTTTCCGCCTTTGTGGGCGCATGGTTTTTGAACTGGGGCTGGGATTTCAAAACCGTCGCCACCGTGCTGATGCTGCCTGCGCTGTTGGTGGGCATTGCCTTGTGGGCAAAAGGCGCGATTTATCGTCAACAAAAATAAGCCCGCGTAAACAAAGGCAGCCTGAAACACCCCGATACCGTTTTCAGGCTGCCTTGAATCGCAAACAAAGCAGCCTGAAACGCGAAAATTGGCTTTTCAGGCTGCCTTTCGCGTACAATTTTATCTTTTCCGCACCGCCAAAGGCAGCCTGAAAATGTATCTCTGGCTCAAATTTTTCCATATCTTTTTCATCATCTCATGGTTCGCAGGACTGTTTTACCTGCCCCGCATCTACGTCAATCTCGCCATGACCGCGCCGCAATCCGCCGAATACGACCGTCTCATCATCATGGCGCAAAAGCTCTACAAATTCATGACCCCATGGGGCATCGGCGCGATTAGCTGCGGGCTACTGATGCCCATCACCCAAATCGGCTTTTCAGGCTGGGTGAACAGCAAAATCGCCATCGGAGTGCTGCTCGCAGGCTATCATCTCTGGTGCGGCGCGCTGCTGCGCCAATTTATCGCCCAACAAAACACCCATTCGCACAAATGGTATCGCGTTTTTAACGAACTGCCCGTGTTCGCCCTACTTGCCGCGCTTTATCTCGTATTATTCAAACCCTTTTAACCGCCAGCCCCATTTTAGCTTCGCTGAAACTCGCTTTGCTCGTTTTCAGGCTGCCCATCCAACCAAAGGCATCCCCATGATCCCAAACCTAGAAATAGAACGCCGCTTCCTGCTCGCCAACGACACATGGCGCCAACACGCCACCGCCCCCCAGTGCCTACATCAAGGCTATCTCACCGTTGCCAAAGAATGCAGCATCCGCGTGCGCATCATCGGCGAGCAGGCATGGCTCACCATCAAAGGCTACATCAGCGACACCACCCGCAGCGAATACGAATACCCCATCCCCCTCGCCGAAGCCCAACAAATGCTCGCCACGCTCTGCCCATTCAAAGTAGAAAAAAACCGCTACGTTATTGAATATGATGGGCATCGTTTTGAAATCGACGAATTTCTTGGCGACAACGCCCCGCTCATTCTTGCCGAACTAGAACTGCCCAGCGAAACCACCGCCTACCCCCGCCCCGATTGGCTCGGCAAAGAAATCACCAGCGATGGACGCTACACCAACGCCTATCTCAGCACCCATCCCTACCCCACATGGCAAAACCCCGATTAAGCAAAACCGCGCCCATAAATCCTTTGCAATACAACAACAAACCCAGTATAATCGCCCGTTTTTCAGGCAAATCTTATTTGCTACACGCAATAATTGAACGGGCAATCCACACACAAAATGTAGATAACCCACTGTAAAGATTGCCCAAATTAGCGGTTTACCCCATAAACCAATTTCACCATTTTTAAAATCACAGTTTGGAGACCCATCATGGCAAAAGTTTGCAAAGTAACGGGCAAACGTCCAATGTCTGGCAACAACGTATCACACGCCAACAACAAAACCAAACGTCGTTTTTTGCCTAACTTGCAATCACGTCGTTTTTGGGTAGAGAGCGAAAACCGTTGGATTCGCATCCGAGTAACCAACGCAGCATTGCGCACCATTGACAAAAACGGCATTGACGCTGTTTTGGCTGATTTGCGCGCACGCGGCGAAGCCATCTAAAAGGAATGAATCATGCGCGATAAAATCAAACTAGAATCTTCTGCTGGTACAGGTCATTTCTACACCACTACCAAAAACAAACGTACCATGCCCGGCAAATTGGAAATCAAAAAATTTGACCCCGTTGCCCGCAAACACGTTATTTACAAAGAAACCAAATTGAAATAATGGTTTCGCAAAAATCTCTACAATTTTGTTGTAGAGATTTTTTTATTGCAATCATCCACATAAGGCAGCCTGAAAACGAACGCAGCACGTTTTGGAGAACAGAACCATGTCCCGCACCATTACCCACAACCCCGCCACCTGCCGTTTTGAATACAGCGAAAACGGCGACACCTCTTACGTTGCCTATCGCCCGCTGGATAACGGCGTTTGGCTGTTGGAACACACCGAAGCCCAGCCCACGCCGCACGGTCGTGCCATTGCCGCCGATTTGGTACATGCCGCTTTAAGCGAAGCGCAACGGCAAGGCGTGAAAGTGCGCACCGAATGCTCGTTTACCATTCACTATTTGGCGCGCCATCCCGAGTTTGCCGATTTGGAAGACATCACGCTGTAAACCAACAAAGGCAGCCTGAAACTTGTTTCGCTCGTTTTAGCTCCGCTGAAACTCGCTTCGCTCGTTTTCAGGCTGCCTTTGGCGCAAAACAAAACCGCCCTATTCCCGATTGCGCCCCTGCCAAAAATACCGCCACACAAACGCGGGAAACGCCGCCACCAAATACAAGCACACCACGGTGGCGTAAAACTCCCAATCTTGGCGATGCACGCTGCCTGAGCGGCTTTCCAGCACATACGCAATGGCGGCGATGATGATAAACCCCAGCGCAAGCTCGGCGATGTGATGCAGAATGGTTTTGCGTTTAAGCGGGATAATACCCAAGCCGCGTTGGGTGAGAAAGGGGAAATTGGCGATGATGAGCGTGAGCAGCAGCAGGGTGTACATGGGGGCGGTCATGGTGGGCTTTCTATAAATGATTTTCAGGCTGCCTAATGGGCATAGCCGTGTTTGGGTTGGCAAAATGGCGGTAAAACCACCGCTATGATTTTTCAGGCTGCCTATCGCTGGCATCCAGCAGCATAAACACCAGCAAGCTCAACCCCATCAACACCGCCGTCAGCACCAAGGCTTTGTCGTGGTTGGCTGCGCCGACTTTGCCCAGATAGCGGTAAATCAGCGTGGTCAATGTTGTCCACTCGGGGCGCGACAGGAACAGCGTGGCGGCAAATTCGCCAATACAGGTGGCGGCAGCAAGCGTTAAGCCACGGCGCAACGCGGGCAGCAGCAAGGGCAGCGTAACCGCATAGGCAGCCTGAAAACGGCTTGCGCCTGCCACCCGCGCGGCGGCGGTGTAGTTGGCAGGCAGCGCGTCCCAAGCGGATAAAATATCTTTGGTAACAAAGGGATAAGCCAGCAAGGCATACAGCGCAATCAGCATAGGCAAGCTCGCCGAAAAGCTGGGATACAGCAGCAACACGCCAAACGACAAACACACGGGCGACACCATAAACGGCAAAAACGTGAGCGCGCGAATCGCCGCCCATTGCCGCGCAGCCGCCGCGTGCAACGCGCCCAACACCGCCGCACCCGCCACCGCGCAGCCTGAAAACCGCGCCGTGTTCCACAACGCCGATAGCGTGTCTTCATCCCACAACACGCGCCACGCCGCGCCCGCTTGGGCAGCCTGAAACGCAATCGCCAGCAAAGGCAAGGCGCAGCACGCGGCAAGCGTAAACAACGCAAACGCCAGCAACGCGCGTTCCGCCCACGTTTTCGGCTTTTCAGGCTGCCTTATCCGCACTTCGGTGGCATCGGCGCGGCGGCTAATCCATGCGTACAACAGCCCCGCCAACGCGGTTACGCCCAACACCAGCCACACCAGCACCGCCGCGTGCGCCATGTCCAATTCATACGCAATCAGTTGATACACTTCCACTTCCACCGTGGCAAACCGCTGCCCGCCCAGCAGCAACGCCAAACCAAATCCCGAAAAGCAATACAAAAACACCAAACACGCGCCGCCCGCCAGCCACGCTTTGAGCACAGGCAACTCCACGCGCCAAAATCGTTGCCACGCGTTCGCGCCCAGCGTTTGCGCCGCCGCCAAGCGGTTGGCAGGCACGCTCGCTAAGCCTTGATACGCCGCGCGAATCATCACTGGCAAATTGAAAAACACATTGCCATACAACAGCAACGCCGCCGTGTCCGACCAGCCGCGCCATAACGCGCCATGCTCGCCAAACAATGTCAACACGCCCATGCCCGCCACCAGCGTGGGCAAAATAAACGGCAGCATCAGCAGCCGCAGCACCAACGCGCGCCCCGCAAACTGCAACCGCGCCAACGCCCACGCAATCGGCACGCCCAGCAGCCCAGTGAGCAGCACGGTGGCGGCAGCTTGAAACACCGTCCAACGGATGCGCTGTTGATAATAGGCATCGCCCAGCATCTCGCCCCACAGCGGCGCAGCGTCTTGATAGCCCAGCATCGCCGCCAACGGCGCAACCACCAGCGCACCCAGAAAGGCGAGAATTGGCAAGGCAAGCAAAATGGAAACGATAAAGCGGCGCATGATGGCAAGGGCGGAAACAAATGGGCGAATTGTAGCCTAAATCCTGTTTTCAGGCTGCCTTGGGGGCTGTTGATATTCAATTTTTAGGGCGCACAAGCTGCCAAAATGTTGATTGTCAATAGACCCTGATGCGCAGTATAATGCGCAGCTTTCGCGGGTGTCGTCTAATGGTAAGACATTAGCTTCCCAAGCTACTGACGTGGGTTCGATTCCCATCACCCGCTTCGCTTTGTTTGCATATAAAGGCAGCCTGAAAACGAAGTTACAGCATTTTCAGGCTGCTTTTGTTTGAGTAGGGCTGGCTGCTCAATCTACCTACCACCCCCATCCTAGCCTTCCCCGCCAGCGGGAGAAGGAACAGATGGCAGAATGTTTAATCCATACTGTTTGCCGTCAACAGCAATAAAGTCGGTATACCTTGTAGGGCATCGCCAAGGCTTTTGCAGGAAATCAAAGGTAGCCTGAAAACATATTCAATGCCTTGAACGCGGGCGCGAATGAGAGGCAGCCTGAAATATTTGCCCCGCGCTGTTACGGCTTGCTTGCAAGCCGTGTGCTGGCGGAAGTTGGCTTGAATGCGCGATAATTTTTTGGGGTGGCACCGCCGTTGCCACGCCGTCATAAAAGGCAGCCTGAAAACAAGAGAAGCGAGTTAACTGTGCTTCTAAAAATGTTTTCAGGCTGCCTTTGTATTCACGCCAATCAGCGTTCCACTTGGCTCACATCGCGCACCGCGCCTG
>CAUVGV010000011.1:0-24181 GCA_963551505.1 uncultured Kingella sp. | reverse complement strand
GGGCGATATTAAGGCAGCCTGAAAACGGTGTTTGAGCGTTTTCAGGCTGCCTTTGAATGTTTATGGATGAATCGTGAATTTTTAAGTCGGCTGTTTACTTGTGTATCAACAACTTTAAAAATATTCCGCAATAAAAACAGATTTTTGCATATTGCTGTTGCTGTGCTGAATGCACTAGGCTTTATCCAGTTATCTAGCCATTCATTAAAATCGTAGATTGGTTTGTTATTTTTGAATAAGGTATAAAAGGTGTTTTCAGGAAAATTATTTATGGTTATCAAATATTTATCTCCTAAATATATTGTTTGAAACGGGATAAAAATAAAGCCTGTGCTAGACCATTTAATAGTTTGCCTTAGGATGGTTAATTCATCATTCATGTTCCTCTCCCTCTTTTGTATTGCTCTATTTTGATAAGCCTAAGGCAGCCTGAAAACAGAAATAGCGTTTTCAGGCTGCCTTTTTATGCGCAATCGTATCGCTGTTTACAGCGCAGTAATCGCAGTAATCAAGCCCAGCACCACCCCTGGTGCGTTGGCGATGGCAACGGGGTAGTCGCGCTGCGGCTTCATTAAGCCATAAATCACCCACAGCGTGCAGTTGATGGCAGCGGCAAGCGGCTGGATGGGGCTGCCTTTATGTCCCGCCAAATTGGCTTGAATTTGCGCGATGTAGGCAAAATACATACACACAGCGGCTATGGTGGCAACCACGGATAAGATTTTGACTTGTTTTTCGGATAGGGTTTTCATGTTGAATTCCTTGATGGGCGTTGAGTTGAAAATGTAATTATACTACGGATGATTAAATTGTTCAGATTCAACAAATAATTATGGATGTTGATGGGCTGGGCGTTTTGGGTATTTTTCAATGTGGTTTTGGCTTCACAGAAACTTGCTTCACTTATTTTCAGGCTGCCTTTTATCAGATTATCAAATTATGCTTTGCCCGCAAACGGGTTAAGCAGCGGCACGTTCAACTCGGCAAAATCGCGCACGTTGCGCGTTACCAGCGTGAGGTCGTGGCGGATGGCGGTGGCGGCAATCAACGCGTCGTTGTAGGGGCGTTGGTCGGGGACGTGCAATCGGGCGCAGATGCGGGCAGCGTGGCGGTCAATGGGCAGAATGCGCTGGTCAAAAGTGGGGATAACGGTGTCGTTGAGCCAGTGTTGCAGGCGCATAAATTGGGCTTCGTCGCCGCGATGCCGCACGCGCAAAATGCCTTGTTCTATTTCCAGCAGGGTGATGACGGAAAGATGGCAGTCATCAAAGCTGACCGAGTGCGTCCATTGTTCCAACCCTGCATCGGCTTGCCCACGGCTGATTTTGCGAATTTCGGAAACTACATTGGTATCCAGCAGATACATCAGAACAACTCCTCACGGTCGGCGATGATGCAGCGTGGAAATTCCACGTCAATCAAATCGGCTTCGGGGTCGGCAAGTTTGTGCGCCAAGCTCGCTTTTTTGCCTTGCAGGTTTTGATACGCCGCATAGTTCATCAACACATAGGCTGGCTCGCCACGGTCGGTGATGCACACGGGCTCGGTGTCGCTCATGTTTTTGGCTTTGGCAACGTTTTGGTTAAATTCGCGGCTGCTGATAGTTTGCATGGTCGTCTCCTATAATGTAGCAACGTTTGCACATTGTAGCCGATTGGCGGGAAAAGACAAGGCAGCCTGAAACGCATCTCAACACGTTTTCAGGCTGCCTCTATCGCGCTAGCTTATGCTACGCGGCTAAAAATTAGCGTGGCATTGGTGCCGCCAAAGCCAAAGCTGTTAGACATCACCGCGTTCAATTTCACGTTGCGATTTTCGCGCACAATCGGCAAGCCTTCTGCCTGCTCGTCCAGCGTTTCAATGTTCGCGCTGGCGCACACGAAACCGTTTTGCATCATTAGGATGGAATAAATCGCCTCGTTGGAGCCCGCCGCGCCCAGCGCGTGCCCCGACAGCGATTTGGTGGAGCTAATCATCGGCACGGCTTGCCCTGCAAACGCTTCGCGGATGGCGCCCAATTCGCGCGTGTCGCCCACGGGGGTGGACGTGCCGTGCGCGTTGATGTAGTCCACGCCGCCGCCGTGTTGCGCCAACGCTATTTGCATACAGCGCACCGCGCCTTCGCCCGATGGCTGCACCATGTCGTAGCCATCCGAAGTTGCGCCGTAACCCGTTAATTCGCAAATAATATTTGCGCCGCGTGCTTGGGCGTGTTCGTATTCTTCCAGCACCAAAATGCTGCCGCCGCCCGAAATCACAAAGCCGTCGCGGTTGGCATCGTAGGCGCGGCTGGCGCGCTCGGGCGTGTCGTTGTATTTGCTGGATAACGCGCCCATCGCGTCAAACAGGCTGCTCATCTGCCAAGACACTTCTTCGCCGCCGCCTGCGAACACGATGTCTTGCTTGCCCAGTTGGATTAGCTCGGCGGCGTGTCCGATGCAGTGCGCCGAAGTGGAGCAGGCAGAGCTGATGGAATAGTTTACCCCTTTGATTTTAAACGGCGTTGCCAAGCAAGCGGCAACGGTTGAGCCCATGGTTTTGGTTACGGCATAAGGCCCGACGCGCTTGATGCCGCTGGCGCGTAACACGTCGGCGGCTTCCACTTGCGATGCTGATGATGCGCCGCCGCTGCCCGCCACAATGCCTGTGCGAATGTTGGAAACTTGCGCTTCGGTTAAGCCCGCGTTTTCAATCGCTTCTTGCATGGCGATGTAGGCATAGGCGGGCGCGCTGCCCATAAAACGCAGGATTTTGCGGTCAATATGTTCTTTTAAATCAATGTTGATGTTGCCCGCCACGTTGGAGCGCAGCCCCATTTCGCGGTAGCTTTCGTCAAAGGCGATGCCTGATTTTAAATTTTGCAGCGATGCCAGCACTTCGCGGCTGTTGTTGCCGAGGCTGGATACGATGCCGATGCCTGTTACAACCACTCGTTTCATGTATGTCTCCTATCACTAAATAAGAAAAGGCAGCCTGAAAAGGGATTTTTGCGGTTTCAGGCTGCCTTAATCAAAGCTGTATCATCAATCCGCTATTGCGGGCGATTAGAAATCTTCGGTGCTGGTAAACAAGCCTACGCGCAAGCCGTTGCCTTCGTAGATTTTTTTGCCGTCCACGCTCATTTCGGCGTCGGCGATGCCCAACACCAGCTTGCTGTTCATCACGCGCTTGATGTGGATGTGGTAGGTGATTTTTTTGTGTTTGGGCAGCACTTGTCCGCTGAATTTCACTTCCGCGCAGCCCAACGCACGCCCTCTGCCCGGTGCGCCTGTCCAGCCCAGATAAAAGCCCACCAGTTGCCACATGGCATCTAAGCCCAAGCACCCCGGCATCACGGGGTCGCCAACAAAATGGCAGCCGAAAAACCATAAATCGGGGTTGATGTCTAATTCGGCGATGATTTCGCCTTTGCCGTATTTGCCGCCTGTGTTGTTGATTTCAACAATGCGGTCAATCATCAGCATATTGGGCAGCGGAAGCTGGGCGTTGCCCGCGCCAAACAATTCGCCGCGCCCGCAGGCAAGCAATTCTTCTTTGGTGTAGCTGTTTTGTGGAGTGAAGGTGGTCATGTATTTTCCTTAATGCCGTGTTGGCGCGATAAGTATAGAATGTCTATTCTATTGCATTACGGCGATGTGCGCAAATTTCAGGCAGCCTGAAAACAAGATTTCAGGCTGCCTATCATGTTTATCAAAGCTGTATCCGCAGCATTCGCATATCCATATTTTCCCGCCCCCATTTGGTTTTATAAATCAGCCGCAAAATAAACGGATACCGCTTGCCGCAAAAATCGCTCAAATGCTCCTCTTCCACCAAGCGGCTGCCCTGCGCCAGCTTCAACACATCGTTCGCATTGCTGATGCCCCAGCGAAACTCGGGCGGTTTCTCGCCCATTCTGCCCAGCGCATCGTGATATTGCGCCTTGCCGACCATTTTTTTAAACAGCGCGTCCATCACCACTTGCGTGTGCGGCAGTTTGCGTTGCACCATTTCAAAAAACGCTTTCACCTGCGCTTCGTCAAAATACATCAACACGCCTTCAATAATCAGCAGCACGGGCTTGCCATGCGCGGCAACGGTTTGCGTCCAGCTTTCGTCAAACATGGACACGCCCAAATACACATTGCCCGATTCGGGCAGCAGCATACGCCGCACTTCAATCACCTCGGGCAAATCAAGGTCGTACCACGCGGTAACGGCGGGTCGCCCCATGCGCTCGTAACGCGCGTCCAACCCCGCGCCCAGCTGCACCACCACGGCATCGGGGTGTTCGGCGATAAAGTGCGCCGCCATATCGTCCAACAGCTTCGCCCGCCCGCAGCAGCCCACTTGCGACGCGGGGGCTTTGGTAAACGGGGCGAAGTCGTAATCAATCATGTTCAACATACGCGCCGCTTCTTTGTCGCGCAGTAGTGCATCGTCTCGTTGATATTCCACCGCCTTTGCCCACAGCGGAATCAACATGGTGGTGGACAGCACGGTGATGTCTTGGGGGGAGATTTTTTTCTCGCTCATTTTGTGTCTCCTTGTTGTTGGGAATAACTTGCAATTAGAAATATACGCCTCTGCCGTTGTGCGGGCAAATTTGCGCCATGCGCCCCAACGGCAAAAGGCAGCCTGAAAGCGGCAATTTCAACTTTTATTCCACACACTTTCAACCCGCGCCTTAATTATCCAAGCCAGCCGCTCGCGTATAATGCGCGGCATCCATTCCCTTTCTCCTCAACCGTTTCAGGCTGCCTATCCAACCCAGCAAAGGCAGCCTGAAACCCAACCCCAAGGAGTCTCACCATGCAAAACATCGCCAACAAAGTCGTCATCATCACCGGCGCGTCCAGCGGCATCGGCGAAGCCACCGCGCTCAAACTTGCCAAAGAGGGCGCGAAAATCGTGCTCGGCGCACGGCGCGAAGACAAGTTCAAAGCCATTGCCAGCCAAATCAAAGCATCGGGCGGCGAAGCCGTTTACCGTGTAACCGACGTAACCAAGCCCGAAGACAACGCCGCCCTCGTCGCCCTTGCCAAAGAAGCGTTTGGCAAAGTGGACGTGATTTTCCTGAATGCGGGTTTGATGCCCTCATCGCCGCTGTCTGCGCTGGAAACCGCTAACTGGAACGCGATGATTGATGTGAACATCAAAGGCGTGCTCAACGGCATCGCCGCCGTGCTGCCCGAGTTTAACGCGCAAAAATCGGGGCACATCATCACCACCTCGTCCGTGGCGGGGCTGAAAGTCTACCCTGGCGCGGCGGTGTATTGCGGCACCAAATGGGCGGTACGCGCGATTATGGAATCGCTGCGCATGGAATCGGCGCAGGCGGGCACGAACATCCGCACCGCCACGATTTACCCCGCCGCTGTGCAGTCCGAGCTGGTGAGCCACATTACCGACAGCGGCACATCGGCAGGCTACCGCGAGCTGTACGACAACTACGAAATCCCCTCCGAGCGTATCGCCAGCGTCGTCGCCTTCGCCATCAGCCAGCCCGCCGACACCAATGTGAGCGAGTTCACCGTCGGCCCGACCACCCAGCCGTGGTAAGCGTGTAACACCGTTTTCAGGCTGCCTTGCCAACATCACAGGCAGCCTGAAAACCAAAGGCCGTCTGAAAAAGTGTTTTTCAGACGGCCTGTAAGCCCATTCCGAATAAGGAGTAAAAAATGTCAAAAAAACAAACCGCAGGGCGAGACCATTTCGGCACGTTCGCCCCAAAATTCGCTGAGCTGAACGATGACGTGCTGTTCGGGCAGGTTTGGTCGCGCGAAGCCGAGCTTGCGCCGCATACGCGCAGCTTAATTACCATTGCCGCTTTAATCTCAGGCGGTAACTTTGAGCAGCTTCCCGCCCATTTGAATATTGGCAGGCAAAACGGCATCACGCAGCAGGAAATCGCCGAATTGATTACCCATCTGGCGTTTTATGTCGGCTGGCCGAAAGCGTGGTCGGCGTTCAATTTGGCAAAAGAAGTGTACGGCAAACAAGAAGCATAAAAATGAACACCCAAAACAGCGAACAACAAGTCAAACACGGCATTTTTCCGTTTGGCGGGAAAAACGAAAAATACGCCGATGTCTTTGTCGGACAAAGCTATCTGGCGGGCTTGGCTGCCGCGCCCGACGCATCGGCAACCGTTGCCCACGTCTGCTTTGAACCCGCCTGCCGCAACAACTGGCACATTCACACCGACGGCTATCAAATCCTGCTCGTTACAGGCGGCGAAGGCTGGTATCAGGAACACGGTAGCCCCGCCCGCAGCCTGAAAGCGGGCGACGTGGTGGTAACCAACAAAGGCGTGAAGCATTGGCACGGCGCGAAGAAAGGCTGCTGGTTCAGCCACATCGCCATCACCGCAGGCAGCACCGAATTTCTCGAGCCCGTGGACGATGCGCATTACGGCGCACTGCCCGACTGAAACGGCAAAGGCAGCCTGAAACACATTTGCCCGCGCGTAGACAAACATTCAAACCCAAGCAAACCGCGTGCGAGGCAAAGCCACACACCCTGCAACTGAAAACGCAAAGGCTACCTGAAAATTGTAGGCTGGGCATTTATGCCCGACAAACACGGGCAAATTTAACAAAAGTCGGGCATCAATGCCCGACCTACAAACTGAAAGCGGTAAATCTGTTTTCAGGCTGCCTTAGCCGCTTAAAAGGCTACCTTGCTCTTTTGTCCAAATCTTTGATTTGGGTATAAAAGGGTATGCCGCAGCGCAAAGCGCAAGGCTGAAAACCATTTCTCAACCCAATCTTAAAGGAAAACATGATGCAAACCGTCAAACTTGCCAACGGCATCCCAATCCCCGTACTCGGCTTCGGCGTGTACCAGATTCCGCCCGAAGAGACCGAGCAGGCCGTTATTAACACCGTCCGCGCGGGCTACCGCCACATCGACACCGCGCAGGCGTATGTGAACGAAAGCGAAGTGGGGCGTGGCATCGCCAATTGCGGCGTAGCGCGGGAAGAATTATTTGTTACCACCAAAGTGTGGGTGGAAAACGCGGGTGAAGCAGCCGCCACTGCCTCGCTGGAACGCTCGTTTGCCCGCCTGAATTTGAGCTATATAGACATGGTGCTGATTCATCAGCCCTACGGCGATGTGTATGGCACATGGCGTGCGCTGGAACGCTATCAGGCGGCGGGCAAAATCCGCGCCATCGGCGTAAGCAATTTCACGCCCGACCGTGCGGTGGATTTGGGCATATTCAACCAAGTCATACCGCAGGCAAACCAGATTGAAATCAATCCGTTCCACCAGCGCAACGAGCAAATTGCCGCGCTGCAAAGCGAAGGCATTGCCGTGGAAGCGTGGGCACCGTTTGCCGAGGGCAAAAATGGCATTTTCCAAAACCCCGTGCTGACCACCATCGGCAAAAAATACGGCAAATCCGTGGCGCAAGTGATTATCCGCTGGCTGGTGGAGCGCAATATTGTGGTGCTCGCCAAATCGGTGAAACCCGAGCGCATGGCGGAAAACCTGAATGTGTTTGATTTTGCGCTGAGCGATGAAGACAAAGCCGCCATCGCGGGCTTGGATACGGGCGAAAGCCAGTTTATGAACCACCAGAGCATTGAATGCGTGCGGGAGGTAAAGTCTTGGGTGTTTGATGTGTAAGCCTACAAGGCAGCCTGAAACGCTGTAAATAGATTTCAGGCTGCCTTTCGTGCGTTAAGCAGCCTGAAAATGGAAAACCCATGAAAACCCTTGCCCTACTGATGACCACCCTATTCACCCTCTCCGCCCAAGCCGCGCCCGTGTTCAACATTTTTGAACTCGGCGTGCAGCCTGAAAAAACCGCGCAATACGATGCCGTGGGCAAACACAATATCCAAACCTCCCTCGCCCGCGAACAAGGCACGCTGGCGATGTATTCCGTCAAGCGTTCAGACGACCCCAATCTCGCCTATATGGTGGAACTGTATGCCGACGATGCCGCCTACCAAGCCCACCGCGCCTCACCGCATTTTCAACACTATCTGCGCGACACGGGCGCGATGGTTACGGATAAAACGTTTTATGAGATTGCGCCGAGCGAGCTGGGGAATAAGGGCGGGGTGCGTTGGGGCGGCGAGTGAAGTTATTTGAGGCAGCCTGAAATCTAAAATAGAACGGCGGTGGCTCGCCGATGCGCCATCGGTTGTAGGTTTGGCAAAGGTTTCAGGCTGCCTTTTCGTTATCCCGCCAAATAGGCGCGCCCGTTTTAGCTTCGCAGAAGCGCGTAAACCCTTTTCAGGCTGCCTTTAACGCACTCGCCGCGCAGGGCGCGAATGTGAACATGGTGTCGTTTGCCAAAGGTTCGGTGTTTAAAACGGCGGCAGAAGCGAACGCGGGCGGAGCTTCGGGGCATACGGCAACGTGGAAATACGCTTACGGGATTGCGCCTGTGTTGGATTGGATTTTTCAGCAGCGCAAGAGGTGAGGCGTGATTGAGGCAGCCTGAAATCTGTTTTAGCTTCGCAACTTCGCTTCGCTACGCAGGCTGCCTTGGCGTATGATGTAAAGGCAGCCTGAAACAGAGAAATCAGTCTCCCGCTTCACCACTCCAAAGGAATCCACATGAACCTCCTCATCGGTCTTCTCCCCGCCCTGTTTTGGGGCATTCTGCCGCTGTGCGTTGCCCGCATCGGCGGCCGCCCGACGCAGCAGATTATGGGCACCACGTTGGGCACGCTGGCGGTGGCAGTGCTGTTCTGGTTCATCATGCAGCCTGAAATCAATGGGCGAACGGCGTTGATGGGCTTTTTATCGGGCGCGTTTTGGGCGTTCGGGCAAATGAACCAATACCGTGCCTACACGCAAATCGGTGTGTCGCAAGCCCTGCCGATTTCCACGGGGATGCAACTGGTGGGCACCTCGCTGATGGGCGTGGCGGTGTTCGACGAATGGTGCAGCGCGACGCAGAAAATTGTGGGCGCGCTGGCGCTGATGCTGATTATCGCGGGCATCGCGCTCACCACCAAAAAGGAAAATCTGCCCGCCGATGGCAAAGGCAGCCTGAAAACCGGCATCATCACGCTGCTGGTTTCCACTGTCGGCTATGTGGGCTACTCCTTTTTCCCCAACTTCGCCGAGTCTTCGGGGCAGGCGAAATTTCTGCCGCAGGCGGTGGGCATGGCGACGGCGGCGGTAGTGCTGTCGCTGCTCGCCCGCGACGGCAGCCGTCCGTGGGACAAAAAATCGCTGCAAAACCTCGTCGGCGGCGTGGTGTTTTCTTTTGCCGCGCTCACTTATCTGATGTCCATCGAACCCGCCCGCAACGGCGTCGCCACAGGCTTTACCCTGTCGCAGATGAATGTGGTCATCGCCACGCTGGGCAGCATTTTCCTGCTGGGCGAAAAGAAAACGCGCAAAGAAATGCGCTTTGTGCTGGCGGGGCTGGCGATGGTGGTGATAGGTGGGGTGATGATTGGGCTGAATGGTTAGGCAGCCTGAAAAATAGCAAAAGCAGCCTGCGTAGCGAAGCGAAGTTGCGAAGCTAAAACATGTTTTCAGGCTGCCTTTATCAAAACAGCTCACTAATGATGCGTATGCCCAATCTGGAACGTCAACGTGCTATACGTGGCGATTTTTTGGCAAACCTTGGGGTCGGCAAAATCCGATTTATGCTCCACGCTGGCTTTCCAAAAGCCCTGCCGCAGCGGAATAATCGCTACCGTGCCATCGTCGCCCGTGGTATCAGAAAACGCCTGCGCTTCCACCTTATGCGTTTTGCCGCGATCGCTGGTGTCAAAGCCGTCAAACGTTGCCGTGAGCGTGGCGTTGGGCAGCGGCTCGCCGTTGAGCAACACTTTCACCTTAAACCGCTCGCCCACCTGAATATTAGCAGGATTATCCAGCGGCACAATCTCCAACATCTGCCCCACAGGGCGCGTAATCACCGCCGTATCCGCGCTTTCATGCCCCACGTTCACAATATTCTTGCCATACATCCGCGTTTGCTCGCAGTAAGACGCATCGGGCATTTCCTTGATGCTTTGGCGTTTCCAGCCCGCTGCGTTTTTTGACCAAAATGTCGGCAAATATTCCGCCAACACCAAAAAGCTGCCGTCTTTCACAGGCTTCGCGCTTTCGTATTGATAATTGTGCAAACCCTTTTGCACCAAATTTTGCTTGCCCTGCGGCGTAACCAGTTGCAACGGCTTAAAAATATCCAGCCGCTCTTTGGCAATCGGTTCAAACTCGGGGAACTCGCCATAGCCCAATTCCGCTTTCAAAATCTCGCCACCATGCGTGTGGTTGGTGGACACCCAAACCCGATGCGCGTGGGCAGACAACGAAGCTGCGCACAGCAGCGCAGCCAATAATGTTTTGGTCATATTCTTTTTTCCTTTGTGGTTTTGTTTGGTGCAAAAATGCAGGCTAGATGTTATGGCATAACACAATTTTTGTAAAGATTTGTTTGCATCGCGGCGCATTTTGTTTACACAAAACCGCACAGGCAGTCTGAAAAGCGCAGCTTGGCACAGCGCAAAGCCAAAATTGGACACCCGTCCAGCCAGCCCCTATAATCTCGGCAGCCTGAAAACGGATAACCGCTCATCCGCATTGGGCGACAACCCTCGCTGCCCCATTTTCAGGCTGCCTATTACCATCGAGACCATCATGCCCCATTCTTTTTCCTACTGGTTTTCCACCGTGCTCACCTTTGCCCGCCGCGAAGCCAAAGAATTGCTGCGCGACAAAATCCGCCTGTTTTTTGCCGCGCTCGGCCCTGCCATTATGCTGGCGGTGGTGGGCTGGGCGATTTCGTTTGACGTAAACAATCTCAAATTTTCCGTGTTAGACCGCGACCAATCGGTAGCCAGCCGCCGCGTGATTGAGTATTTTCGCGGCTCGCCCTATTTCAAAGAGCAGCCCGCCGTGTATTCCCTGCCCGAAGCCGAAGCGCAGTTAAAAAGCAATCAAGTGGTGTTGGTGATTGATATTCCGCCCGATTTTGGGCGCAGCTTGGCGCAGGGAAGGCAGCCTGAAATCGGGTTTTATATAGACGGCACCATTCCGTTTAACGCCAGCAACATCCAAGCCTACGCGCAAAGCATGGTGCAGCGGTATAACTTGGACACGCTCAAAGCGCGCGGCATGGATTTGCCCAAAGCCGCCGCCATTGTGCCACGCTTTCTTTACAATCAAGACTTTAAAAGCATGAACGCCGTTGTGCCCAATGTGTTGATGATGGTGCTCACCATGATTCCCGCGATTATGACCGCGCTGTCGGTGGTGCGCGAACGCGAAATCGGCTCTATTGCCAATTTATACGCCAGCCCCGCCAGCGTGCCGCAGTATTTGATGGGCAAGCAACTGCCTTATTTGGCGATGGGCGTGTTTAATTTTGTCTCGCTCACGCTGATGATTGTGTTTTGGTTTGGTGTGCCGCTTAAAGGCTCGCTGCTGGCGTTGTTTATTGGCACGCTGTTGCACGTTGCGGCGGCAACCGCGTTTGGGTTGCTGATTTCGGCGTTCACCAAATCGCAAACGGCGGCGTTTTTTATCTCTGCCATCGGCAGCGTAACCATCGCTTCCAACTTCTCGGGCATGATGTACCCTGTCTCCACCATGAGCGGCGGCGCGTATGTGATTGGCGTGAGTTTCCCCGCGTCGTGGTATCAGCGCGTGTCCATCGGCGGCTTCACCAAAGGCTTGGGGCTGCTGGATTTTGGCAAGGAATACGCCATGCTGGCGATGTTTGCCGCCGTGTTTTTAACGCTGGCGTGTTTGAGTTTGCAAAAGCAAGAGAAGTAACGCAAAGGCAGCCTGAAAACGCGCTGATTCGTTTTCAGGCTGCCTCTACCCCAAGAAAGCATCCGATATGCGAACCTTAAAAAACATCCTTTCCCTTTCCGCCAAAGAACTCCGCAGCCTGTTTGGCGACACGGTGTTGGTGGTTCTTATCGTGATGATGTTCAGCACGATGGTGTACAACTCCGCCAAAAACACCACCTCGGATGTGAAAAACGCCAACATCGGCATTGTGGACTACGACCGCAGCCCGCTCACGCGCCAAATCGTTGCCGCGCTGCTGCCGCCGCAGTTTGCGAAGCCTGTTTACATCAACCCGCAAGACACGCATGAATTGCTGGATAAAAGCCAGCTTACCTTTGTGTTGGAATTTCCGCCCAATTTTCAGCGCGATGTGTTGGCAGGGCGCGCGCCCGAGGCGCAGCTTTTGGTGGATGCCACGGCGATGACGCAAGCGGGCGTGGGTTCGGGCTATATTGCGCAGATTTTCAGCCGCGAAATCCAAGAATTTATGGGTGTGAAGCAGCAAATTCGCCAAGCCATGCCTGCCCGCGCGGTAATCAATCTGCAATACAACCCGAACAACGACAGCAGCTGGTTTATAGGCGCGGCGATGGCGGGCAATAATATTATGCTGATTACGCTGGTGTTGGTGGGCGCGGCGGTGATTCGGGAGCGCGAGCGCGGCACGATGGAGCATTTGCTGGTGATGCCGGTAACCGCCACTGAAATTGTTGCCGCCAAAATTTTGGCAAACGGCTTGGTGGTGAGCGTGGCGGCGGTGTTGAGCATGAAGTTTATTGTGGGCGGCGCGGTGGGCGCGGAATTAGTGGGGTCGTTTGCGCTGTATGCGCTGGGCGTGGTGTTGTTTATGTTTTCGGTGGCTTCGCTGTCGGTGATGCTGGCGACGATTGCGCCGACCATGCCGCAATACAGCTTGCTGATGGTGCCCACTTACATTGTGTTTATGATGTTTTCAGGCAGCACGTCGCCGCGCGCCAATATGCCCGAAATGGCGCAGCGGGTGAGCGAATATTGGCCCAGCACGCAGTTTGCCCACTTTGCGCAGGCGGTGATGTTTCGCGGCGCGGGGCTGGAAACGGTGTGGGGGCAACTGGTGGCGTTGTCGGTGGCGGGGGCGGTGTTTTTGGGGCTGGCGTTGGTGCGCTTTCGTAAGATGTTGGAGAAGCAGGGGTAGGCTGGGAATGGGTGGGTTCAGGCAGCCTGAAAAACCATCAATGCTTGGGCTACGCCATGCAAACGGTTCATCTGCTCTGTAATCGCCCGACCCCGCCGTGCTGCTGTTCCAACGCGCCGACAACGCGCTAAACGCGCAAGATTTCGTCGTTGCCCTGCAAAACACGCCGCACGGCTATGCTTACGGCAACGCGGTCAAAATCGCGCGCCGTAATCCCGTTTTTCAGGCTGCCTACACCGCCCCCCCTTTTTTTTTCAATCCTCCCAACTTCCAAAGGCAAAAACCATGCACACCCCCACCCAACTCCTCGCCCTCATCATCCCGCTTGCGCTTGCCGCCTGCGCCGTAAACACCGATGTGCCCAGCCGCGTGGCGGTGCCGCCGTCATTTGAACAGACAAGCGAACAGGCGGGCGCAATAGGGCAGCCTGAAAACGACCTTTCGCGCTGGTGGACAACATGGCAAGACCCTGTGCTGCGCGATTTGGTAGAGCAAACCCTGCGCGAGAACCGCAATCTGGCGGCGGCGCAAGCCACCATGCAGGCGGCGCAAGCGCAGGCAGATTTAGCCGCTGCCAACCGCCGTCCGCAAATTGGCGCAGGGGCAAATTTATACGCCACGAGCAAGCAGGATAATCCGCTGCCTGCCAACTTGCGCCCTGCGGCGGGCGGCATCAATTCGCATTTGGCGCAGGCAGAATTTGACAACGCCAACCTGCGCAGCGCGGCGTTGTCGGCATCGTGGTCGCCCGATATTTTTGGGCAAAAGAAAAGCGATGCCGAAGCGGCGCGACAAGTGGCGTTGGGCGAAGTAGAACGCTGGCACGGCGCGCAAATGATGTTAGCAGCGGAAACCGCGCAGCATTATTTGAACGCGAGGGCATTGGAAGCGCGGCAGGCGCAGGCGGCGCAGCGCATAGGCAGCCTGAAAAACTTGTTGCGCTATGTGCAGGGGCGGTTTAAGGCGGGGCACGTGAGCGCGTATGAAGTGCGCCAAGTGGAGGCGCAGCTTGCCGCCGCCCAAGCCGAAGCCGCCACGCTGGACGCGCAACGCGCCGCGCACGTTCGCAGTATTGCGGTGCTCACGGGGCAAGTGCCGCAGGGTTTCAGGCTGCCTGAAAGCGGGGCGAACGTGTTGGCAAACCTGCCCGCCGCGCCGCAAGGGGCAACGCCGTTAGACGTGCTCACGCGCCGCCCCGATGTGCGCGCTGCCGAACGCCAAGCCCGCGCCGCCGCCGCCAAGCTCGCCAGCGCCAAAATGGATAGGCTGCCGCGCTTTGACATCCAATTTGCATGGAGCAACGGACGCATCGGGCTGGACAGCAATTTGTCGTCCATCGCCAAAAGCACAGGCGGGCTGCTGAGCGCGGGGGTAACCGTGCCGCTGTTCACCGCAGGGCGCATCCGTGCCAACATCGCCGCCGCCGATGCCCGTGTGCAAGCCGCCGCCGCGCAATACGACAACACCGTGCTCACCGCGCTGGCGGAAGTGGACAGCAGCTACCATCTGCAACGCGGCTTGTTTGACCAACGCGCCCGCGCCGCCGATTCTGCCGCGCAAAGCAGCCGCCAAGCCAGCCAATCGCGCCGCTTGTTTGAGCTGGGCAAGCTCACGCTAGACCAAGTGCTCACCGCCGAAATCAACGCCAGCCAAGCGCAGGAAGCGTTGGTGTGGGCAAGGCTGGCGGAGGGGGAGAATTTGCTGCGGCTGTATCAAGCGTTGGGGGGCGGGTGGCAGGATTAGCGCAGGAGGATGGATATAGTCGCTCCACACAGTCTTATACAAGGCGGCGAGCCGCAGATAGTACAAGTAAGTACAGCAAGGCGAGCCAACGCTGTATAAGGCTGTGTGGAGCGACTATAAATAGGCTGCCGTTAGCATTTCGCAAAGTGAGCAAGATTATTGAGCAAAACGCCGCGCAAAGGTTTCCCCCGCGCGGCGTTTGATTTTCAGGCTGCCTAATTAGGCGGCGATTTTTTCGCACGCTTTAATGCAGTTTAGGCAAGATTCGTAGCAGGCTTTGCATTCGGCGTGGTGCGCGGCGTGGGCTTTGCAGGCTTCGGCGCATTGTTTGCAGGCTTCCACGCACACTTTTGCCAGCGCGGGCGTTAAGCGTGAATTTTGCGCGGCAAGGTTTTGGATCGCGCCGCACAAGGCGAGCATTTGGTTTACGGCAACGGCGCAGTCTTTCATGGAAGTGTCGCCGCTGGATAGCAACGTGATGCAGTGGTTCAGGCACACTTGCCCTGCGGCAACGCAATGCCCTGCGGCGGCGCGCGCGTCTTCGTAAACGCGGCTGGATGCGGCGGGTGCAGCGTGGCTGTGCGCGGCGTGGTTATGGTTGTCGTGTGCGCTGGCTGCGCTGGCAACTGCGGTTAGCGTGGCAGCAGCGGCGGTGCTGCTGATAAATTGGCGGCGGTTCATGGATAGAACGTCCTTTGTGAAAAATGGGCGTGTGCCCGTTGGGAACAAATTTCAGGCTGCCTTTTGTTTGCAGTAGGCAGCCTGAAATGCTAAGAAACGTCATTTTACGTTATTTTATGGTGTGATGCAGCCTGAAAATGGGGGAATGATGTTTTTTGCTTCGTGCAAGCTCGGCAATATGGCTTTCAGGCTGCCTCTGTTCAATTATCCAGCGTCAAATCCCCTCTTGCGCCACGCAGCAAGTGTTTGTTCCGCATCGGCGATTAAAATGCCCGCGCCGTGCGTGGCGATAGCGGTTAAAACGGCTTCGGCTTGCGTGGCAAACGTTGGCATGAACAATAAATAACGCGCCGCCCATAACTGCACGGCGGCGTGTTCGTGGCAAAGCAGCGGGGCGAGTGCCGCCCAATGCCCGCTGGCGACTAGGCGATTTTTGGCTTGGGCGATTTGGGCATAGGCGCGGTTGGCGGCGCGGGCGTTGCCTTGCTGGGTGGCTTGGTGGTGGTGTTCGGCTTGGGCGGCGAATTGGGTTGTTGCAAGATGGTGAGGCATGGTTTTAGCTTTTGGCGGTGTTGAGGCAGCCTGAAAACGAGCGAAGCCAAAACAGCATTTAAAAATATTTTCAGGCTGCCTTTTGACAAAATGGTCAGCGAAATAACGGCGCATTGCGCTTTCAGGCTGCCTATCTCTTGCGATAAAACGCGCTGTTCACATACGCTTGCTTGCCTTCTTGCAGCAACACAAGGCAAATTGCCGCCAGCGGCAGCGCAACCAGCATGCCGACAAAGCCAAGCAGTTGCCCGAACGCCATCAGCGAAAAAATCACCCAAAACGGCGATAAGCCAATTTTGTCGCCGACAATTTTCGGCGTAATCAGGAAACTTTCCGAAAGCTGCCCCACGGCAAACACCGCCCACACCGAAATCAGCCCGCTCCACGAGCCAAATTGCAGCAGCGCGGCCAGCGTTGCCAGCAGCAGCCCCGTAAACGCGCCCAGATACGGCACAAACACCAAAATCCCCGCCACCATACCAATGGCAAAGCCAGATTCCAAGCCCGTGAGCATCAGCCCCGTGCCGTAAAGCAGCCCCATAATCAGCATCACCATAAGCTGCCCGCGCAAAAATTCGCCCAGCACGGTGTTCATATTGCCGGTGATGCGCTGATAGGTGGCAAGGTAGCGGCGCGGCACCAGCTCGGTCGCCCCCGCTTCCCAGCGCGCCCAATCCAGCAAAAAGTAATACAGCAAAAGCGGCAGCAGCACGATGTTGCTCAAACTGGTTGCCAGCGATGCACCGCTTTGCATCAGCGCGGGCAAGGCTTGCTGGATGCGCGTTTGGATGGTTTGCGCGTTGCTGCGCAGCCAGTTGGCGGCGGTTTCGTTGTTGAGCGAGAGGTAATGCCCGAATTTTTGGTTAAACCACGGCAGCGCAGTGCGGTGGATGTAATCGGCAAGCTGCGGCAGCTTTTGGATGATGCTTTGCGATTGCTGCACCAGCATCGGCACAATCACCAGCAGCAGCGCGGTGAGCAAAAACAGCGCGAACAGCATCACCCACATGGAGGCGCGCCCGCGCTTGATGCCGTGCGCTTCCAGCTTGCTGACCAGCGGGTTGAGAATATACGCCAGCACGGCGGCAACAATAAACGGTGTGAGTATGCCGCCGAGAAAGTGGAAAAAGGCAACCAGAAAGGCGATAAGCAGAAAGCCGGCCAACCACGGCAGCCACGGGCGTTTTTTGTTGGGGAGATACATGATGTTGTTGTGTGCGAGTGTTTGAGAAAGGGGGATTGTAAACAAAAAAGGCAGCCTGAAAGGAGGGAATTTCTGGTTTTCGCTTTGCAAAAGCGTGTGGACGCGCTTTCAGGCTGCCTTTGGCGTGGTGGGGTGTTTGTGTGGGCAAAGATGAGTGCTGTTTGGTTTAAAGGCAGCCTGAAATCAGTTTTTCAGGCTGCCTTAGCGTTTAATCTTTTCGCCGCGTGATGCGTTTGTACAGCCAATTTTTGCTTAACAACGCTATGGCAAACAGCACGCTGGATAGCAGGACTTGCTTGTCAAATAGGTGTCTGCGCCCAATACTTGTCGTAGTTCATCGGTGACGTGGCGGACGGTTAGGGCAATTGCCAAGGCGATGATGCCGCTGGTTAGGCTGGTTAAGATGGGGGATTTCATGGTGGAGTGCTTTCGTTGTGGTGGGGCGGGCGAAATGTGTTGCTGTTGGGGCGATAAGGCAGCCTGAAAGTTGATTGTACCGATTTCAGGCTGCCTTGACGATTGCGGGTAAGGGGAAAAGTAGGTCGGACATTTATGCCCGACAAACGCTAACCTATCTTAGAACCTGTATTCACTATTTTCATAGGTATCTTTTATGTCCTAAAAGCGCGGCTACTGCGTTAAAAATGCTCGCAAGGTGTTCAACTTTGCTGTGCTTTTTGCCTTGTATCCACGCTTTTATGTCATAAAATCTATCTATGAAAATAGTGAATACAGGTTCTTAAATACGCCGCAAATTTTAAAACGTCGGGCATAAATGCCCGACCTACGGTTTTGCAAAGGTTTCAGGCTGCCTTGATGCTGGCTGCAAATGGTGGACGCTGCGGCTGGGTGCAGGGGCGCGCCCCTGCTCGTGGTAGGCGGCGAAACGCCTGCTCTGGCAAAAATAAGGAATGTTTTGATGCAGCCTGAAAATGGGGAAGGGCGTTTCAGGCTGCCTTAAACCGTGTGTTTAACCGCGTGCACAGCAAGCTGCACACCCTACGGCTGCTTTCACATCGCAAACTATTCGCTCACACAAAAAAGCAGCCTGAAACGGGAAAAAACCATTTTCAGGCTGCCTTTGCTTACTGCTGCTTATGGCATCAGCGCATCATCGCGCTTGCGCCCGCGTTTACCATTGGAACAACGCGCCCGCGCCTGCGCCCACGCGGCCTTTGGTGTTCACGGAGAAATTACCTTTGAAAATCCAGTTGCCGCCGTCGGTCATGGCTGATGCGCCTACAGCGAGCGCGGATTGTTCGCCGTAGTAGCCTGTGCCCACGCCTAAGCCGAATGCGCTGGGTCGGGTAACTTGCGGAATCGTGCCTTGGGCGATTGCGCCAGCGATGCCTGCGTTGGCGCGGTCTTGGTTTTGGTCAATTTTGTTTTCCAACTGTTGCAGTTGGGCGGCGGCAACTTGTCCTGTTGCGCCGAGTCGGGCGTTCAGTTGGCTCACGTTGACGGCATCGGTGGGGGCAGTACCAGGGGCAACGTTGGTGATTTTGTTGCCTGCTGCGTCAATGCCTGCTTGGGTTACGCTGGGGCCGCCGTTAATCGTTAAGCCGTTGTTGTCGATTTTGGTGTTGCCGGTGGTAACGCTGTCAAAGCTGGCGTTGTCTTGGGTGGCGATGCTCACGGTGTTGCCCGTTTGGGTTACGCGAATGTTTTTGCCTGCATCGATGGTAACGGTTTTGCCTGCGTTCACACGCGATACGCTGCTGCCTGAAACGCTGCCTGCGCTGGCGGTGGTGGTCAGGTTGAAGCCTGCTTGGTTGATGGCGTTGGCAATATCGCCTGCGGTGGCGAGTTTGCCTGCATCGGCGGCGGCTGGGGCTACGATGCTGCCGTTGGCGGCGGGCGTGAGCGCGGTGGTGTTGGCTTTCAGGCTGCCGTCTGCGGCTTTGGTAATCGTGGTGCCGTCTGTTTTCACGGCAAGGTCATACACGGTTGCGCCTGCGCCGTTGGTGCTGGGGGCGATGCTGACGCTGCCATCGTTGGACGTTACCACGGTTTTGGCGGCGGCGATGTTGGTATTGATGTTGTTCAACGCGGTGTGCAACTGCCCGCCGTTTACGGCATCTTTGCTGTTTGCGCCAATCGTGCCGTCTGCCACGTTGGTGATTTTGTTGCCGCCGTTGTTCAGCCCATCGCCTGTTAGGCTTACGGCGTTTTTGCCTGCGGGGGCAATGGTGATGCCGTTTGCGCCGATGGTGGTTTTGTCGCCTGCGGCATTGGTAACGGTAGTGCCTGTTGCGCTTGTGCTGGTGGTGTTGCCGTTGTTATCCGTGGTGGTTACGCCTGCGCCGTTGGTAACGGTTTTGTTGCCATTGGCATCGGTGGCGGTGATGCTGGTTACGTCCAACTCGCGTTTCAAGCCCACGGTAATCGTGCCGTCGCTGCTTACTTGGGTGCGAATATTGTCGCTGTTGTAGTCAGCGGCAAACGTGCTGCCCGTTTTCAGGCTGCCTGTGCCTTGCACGGTGAGCGTTTCGTTGGGCTTGATGGTTTCGTTGTCGGTGGTGATGCTGCCGGCTTTTTCGTTGGCGGCGATTTTGAAACCAGTGTTGGCGGTGTTGGCAGAAGTTCTGATGGATTGGATTGCATCGTGAACGGTGTTTTGCCCCGTGCCGCCGATGTTGGTCATGCTAATCGTGCCATTGGACGACAGAGCAGCGTTGCCACCGAGAATATTTTTGATGCTGGTGCCCACGTTGCCAATCGCAGCTTGGGTGAGATAAAGCTGACTGCCGTTGATGGCATCGGTGCTGGTGGCGGTGATTGCACCTGCGGCAACGTGTTTGATTTGGCGATTGTAATTCGCATTGCCTACGGATACTTGGTCGCCCGCCGTAATGTTGGTGCCGCCTGCAAAGCCGTTGTAGGTAATGCTGCCCACGGTGGCGGTGGTAACAGGCGTGGCGTTGGTGTCGGTGTTGCTGTTTGCGCCAAGGGCTACGGCGTTGGCTTTGTCAGATGTTGCGCCTGTGCCCAGTGCAAGGCTGTTGCCGCCTTTGGCAACGCTGTTTGCGCCAATGGCGGTGTTGCCGCTGGTGGTCAGCTCGCTGCCTGTGGCAAATTTGTTGGCGTTGGTGCCGATGGCGATGTTGTTTTCAACGGCTTTGCCTTGCCACGCCTGTGTATTGCCCTGCATACGTGCCCAAGGCAAGGTTTTGGCTGCCAACGATGTTTTTGCCTGCATCGCGCCCAAATGCGCTGTTGCTGCTGCCTGCGATGTCTGTGCCGGAATGGTAGCCGAAGGTTGCGTTTTGGCTGCCTGTTACGCGCTGGCCTGCTTCAATGCCCATGGCGTAGTTGTCTGCGCCGGTTATGGTTTGCCCTGCGCGCGAGCCGATGGCGTAGTTGGTGTTGCCGTTTACGTCTGTGCCTGCACTTGTACCAATGGCAACGTTTTCTGTGCCGCCTGCCATGCCTGTGCCTGCGCCGTTACCGATGGCGATGCCGCTGGTGTTTCCTGTGGTGGAAGTGTTGCCGCTGCCTGCGCTTTTGCCGATAAACACGGCATTTTGCGAATTGGCGTTGCCTGTGGCCTCGCCGATGGCAACTTGACCCGCTGCGCCTGCGGTGGCTTTGTAGCCCAGCGCAACGGCGCGGTTGCCTGATGCGGTGCTGTTGCCGCCGATGGCGATGACATCGTTTACCGTGCCGTCTGCGGTTGTGCCTTGCGCTTTGGCGTTGTTGCCGATGGCAATGGCGTTGCGCCCTGTGGCGGTGGCAAACGCGCCTTGCGCCATGGCAGGGCCGTAGGTTTCGTTGGTGATGGTGTTGGCGGCTGTGCCGTTTACGCTGCTGCGCCCTTGTGCGTTTGCGCCTTGCCCGAATGCCATATCGCCTGCGGTTTTGGCGGTGGCAGAGCTACCCACGGCAAGCGAGTTGCTGTTGCTGGCGGCGGCTTTGTAGCCTGCGGCAAGCGAGGTTGAGCCTGATGCGTTAGCTAGGCTGCCAAATGCTGCGCTGTTCCATGCGCTGGCGGCGGAAGTCATGCCAACGGCCAATGCGCCTGCTTCGCTGGCTTGTGCGCTTACGCCGATGGCGGTGGCTTGGTCGTTGATGGCTTCTGCACCATCGCCCAATGCGGTGGCAGATTGGTGCCAATGGAAACGGCATTGTTGTTGGTGGCTTTGGCGTTGGTGCCTGCGGCAAACGAGCTTTGGTTGTCGGCTTTTGCGCCTGTGCCGATGGCGGTGGCGGTGGCATCTTGCCCGGCAGCGGTTGTGGTGGTTACGGTGCTGCCTTTAATGATAATTGAGTTTTGCCCTGTGCCATCGCTCACCGAAGCGGCTGCTGTGGCTTGTCCGCTTGCTAATAGCAAGGCGGTTGCTAGCAGAGTTAGGCTTTTGGCACGACTGCTGGATTTACCTTTGCCTTTGGCGGTTTCTTGTACCGCTGTTCATGTGTTTGTGTGTTCGTTCCACACAACGCGATAGGTTTTGTTCATGTATTTTTCCTGTAAGTTTGAAAAAATAAAACAGAAACAAACGGTGTTTCTGTGCTTGATTGAACCAAGGCAATGCCTTTTCAGGCTGCCCTAAAAAAGCCTTCTCATCAAAGAGAAGGCTGGGTGTAATGAAATCGGCGAAATTATACAAGGTTTGGTTTTGTATGCAATGGGTAAATCATTGTATTTTTACAAAAATGTGGCTGGGCGGTAGGCAGCCTGAAAGCGGTGGAAAGAGTTTCAGGCTGCCTTGGGGATAGACGGAATGGTTGTGGTGTAGCAAAAAAGGGTTAAGACGTTATTTTATAATTGCTTTTTTTGAAAGGCAAAAGGCAGCCTGAAAATTATTTTTCGCGTTTCAGGCTGCCTTTTCTGTTTTGAGACAACGTATTCAAGCAGCCTGAAAACAGCTAGCAAAAAAACGGCATCTGCATGAAAACAGATGCCGTTTGTTTTAACAATTAACCGGATTAGAAGATTTCACGCCATGAAAGGCGGCGGAGAATCGGGTCGTCAGACAACGGATTTTGGTTAATGGAAATGACACCATTTGTACCAATCGCCATCGTCATATTAGAGAGTTGCCCGTTAATAGATATTTGTGTGTTTCCGCTATTAGGAGCAATATTGTTGTTATAGGTTAACATGCCAACTAGTGTATCTTTGTTGTCATATTTTCCATCTCCATTTGTATCTATCAATGGTTGTTTAAATAAACCACCATTTCGTAGGTCTACGTTAATGAATGATGTAGCACCCGTTAAAGAGCAGACATTATCGTCATGAGTGCGCATAACAGACTGGAATCGCGCAACTTTATTACGATATATGTTTGCATCTGCGGTAACAATTTGCCCTTTAGGTAAGGTAACGAACCATCCTTTGTGGGAGTCAGTTATTTCGTTCTCTGAAATTGTCCATGCAGAGGCATTTGCTGCGGTAATAGCATTAACACCCTCAGTTATTTTTGCTCCAATAGTTTGATTTAACAATTCTCCTTCTGTTATGGTTGTTTTACCATCATCAAAGAAACCATATGCATAGTTTTGCTGATTACTATCCAAAGCATCTGCCGTCAAATATTGACCAGTACCAGCAATAACATAAGTCTTGCCATAAGCAATAGTTGCTGCTGGTGCGGTTGTAAATGGAGCAGAGCCACCAGTAAAGAGTTTGCTTGGTGTCCATTGACCAGTTGTGTGGTCATAATTAACTCGCCATAGGTTGCCATCATAGTCGCCCGCATACAGTTTCTCTGGGATACCATCTCCATTTGAATCAAACACGAACACAGGACCAACGCCTCTAGTGCCTAGTTTGATTTTTGTGTAGTTAGTATTTTCAGTCCATGCTTGTCCCTTGGATTTATCTAGATTCAAAATAAATATAGAACCAGTATCAGAAACATTTTCATATCCACTACTTACGATGGCGATTGCTTTCCCATCTTTATCTTTTGCAATAGAAGGTAAGCCAACAGTTAACCCAAAATCAGCATCATCAGCATTTGAAAATTCCCAAAGCAAATTTTCATCAGTTGGATTAGTTAAATCAGTAGCATCTAACGCATAGATAGAAGCCCCACCCTTACCCGCAGTGCTCACGACAACGGTGTGGGCGTTGCCATCTGCTAAGCAAACATCCTTAATAGTTGGTGTGCCATCGTTTAAATATTGATGAACGTAGCCAGGTTGAGCATATTTAGCTAGTGATGGAATTGCGGTTGAAACCACATATGCCATTTTTTCTCTACCGTTGTCTCCTAACAGGTGCATCATGCCATCATTGGAATTGACAATATAATTCCAAGAACGAGAACGCACGGCAGCAGGGTTTGCAAATGTACAGCCAGCAGGAGGTTGAATTGAGTTTTTTACTAACGCAACAGTTGGGCTAACTAATGTGCCTAAGATGCTTGTACGATAACGCGCAGAACCTGTTACTGTTTCTGTTCCTTCTTTGCTATTGTCGCCAAGTGTATAGTTAATAACATCGTCATCCGTTAGGCTACCAGCACCCGTTACTGTTTCAGCAAATAGCCCTTTGTTGTTAGTGCTAAATTTAACAAAGCCATTTGCTTTATTACGAGTGTAAACATTACGATTTACATAATTTGCATTATGGAATGTTTCGGTCATTAACGATCCAGCGACCCATTCTTTAACACCCGATGCGGTTAATTTATTATTTTTGAAACTATAACGTTCCGAAACCACATCCCCTGTTAGTTTATCAAAATCATAGGTAGTTGATAAAATTACGGTTGATTGACCAGGTGATAAATCAATAACTTGTCCTGGTACATTCGTAAAGGTTGGTGCGGCTTGGGATGGATTGTTAAATTTACCCGCCGACACAAATGCCTTTTTCAAAGCATTGATTAAGTTATCGGGGTTGTTACCTAATGCAAAGTTATCTGGCATGCCTTTAGGAAAATCAGAATCTGAAGTTCTGCCTACAGGATCTTGAGTCCAAGAAGTTCTATCTAAATTGGGGTTTAAGAGAGTAACAGGTGTCTCTACGCTACCCCCTGTTCGGTAACCGCCATATTTAGCTGCCATGTAATATGTATTACCCTTGCGATCCTCTGATTCTTTGGATAAACCATTTT
>CAUVGV010000010.1:0-24268 GCA_963551505.1 uncultured Kingella sp. | reverse complement strand
ATTTGAAAGGAAACCCCATGACCCCCGTAACCCTTTACCAATCCACCGACACCGACGCGCCGCAGCTGGCTAACGCACAAGGCAGCCTGAAAACCCTACTCAAAGCCTGCTTGATAACAGGCTATGGCGAAAGCAGCCTTTGGGCTGGGCGATGCCGTTTGAGGAAGACGACAAGGGTGTGTGTACAGAATACCGCCATACCGACGGGGTAAATCGCGAGTTTACTCCCGTTGGGTGAGGTACAAGGTTGTGTATTAGCTCGCGGCGATTAGCAGAGTGTGCGGTTGATATGGCGGCGGGATGGTGTGTTTCAGGCTGCCTTTACCACAGCCAACAGAGGCAGCCTGAAAATAATACTAAACCGCTTTGCTCACGCTACGATGCTTTTCAGGCTGCCTCCCATCCAATCACACACTCTCATCCAAATCCTTCTCCCCATTCAACATCGCCTGCACCACCTCTTTCACCCGCGCATCTTGCCGTCTGGCTTCGTCCATCATCGCCTTGTTGGAGAACGCGCCTGCCTGCTCGGGGTCGTACAGCACCGCCATTTTGTGCATACCGCTTCTATCCATGCGGTAGAAAATATTGCCCGCGCTTTCTGCTGTGTCGCGCGGCAAGCCGAGAAATTCCAACGCCCGTTTGCCCGCGCGCACGCCCGAGTCAAACGTTTCGCGGATAATTTCGTCCGCGCCCGCGCGGTGCAGTTCAAACGTATGCGTGCGGTCGTAAGCGCGGGCGACGATTTTGATATGCGGATTGGCTTCGCGGGCAAAGCGCACAATCTGCGCCGCTTCGGCTTTGTTATCAATCGCCACCACCAGCACCGTGGCTTTTTCAATGCCTGCTGTGAGCAGCAATTCGGGGCGCGAGCCGTCGCCAAAATAGGTTTTCACGCCGTATTTTTCCATGCCTGCAATCAGGTTTTCGTCTTTATCAATCAGCGTAACGGCAAAGCCCGCCGCGTCCAAAACGTAATACACAATTTGCCCAAATCGCCCAAAGCCAATTTGCAACACGGCGCGTTGCTCATCAATGGCATCGGCTTGGCGCACGGCGGCGGCTTTTTTCGGCAGCTTGCTGTGAATAATCAGCAGCAGCGGCGTGAGCACCATAGACAGCACCACAATCGCCGTCATATTGGCGTTGTTGGCATCGCTAATCACGCCCTGCGCGTTGGCATCGGCAAACAACACAAAGGCAAATTCGCCGCCCTGCGCCATCAACATCGCGCGTTGCAAGGCTTCATCGTGGCTGCTTTTTGCCAACCGCGCCACCGCGTAAATACACGCCGCCTTGCCCGCCATCAACGCCACCACGCCCGAAGCAATCAACGCCCAATTTTGCGCCACCACGTTCAAATCCAGCGACATACCCACGGCAAGGAAAAACAGCCCCAGCAGCAGCCCGCGAAACGGCTCAACGTCCGCTTCAAGCTGGTGGCGGAAATTAGATTCCGACAGCATCACGCCCGCCAAAAACGCGCCCATCGCCATCGACAGCCCGCCTTTTTCCATCAACACGCCCGCGCCCAGCACCACCAGCAACGCCGCCGCCGTCATCACTTCCCGCGCTTTGCTGCGCGCCAGCACGCTAAACAGCGGATTCAACAGCCAACGCCCCGCCGCCACAATAATCGCCACGCTGCCCAACGCCTTGCCGATGTCCAGCCACAGCGGTGTGCTGCTTTCAATGCGCACGGGCGACAAAAACGCCACAATCGCCAAGAGCGGCACAATCAGCAAATCTTCAAACAGCAAAATAGACACGATTTTCTGCCCAGCCGATGTGCCCAGCTCATTGCGCTCGCCCAGCACCGACATCACAATCGCCGTGGACGTGAGCACAAAGCCCGCCGCGCCCACAAACGACACCTGCCACGAAAAGCCAAACGCCATGCCCACCGCCGTGAGCAACGCCGCCGCCACCACCACTTGCAGGCTGCCAGCCCAAAAATCTGCCGCCGCAAATGCCACAAATGCGACGGCTTCATCTCCAAGCCAATCACAAACAGAAAAATCACCACCCCCAGCTCCGCAACGTGCAAAATCGTTTGCCCGTCCGAAAACAGCCCCAGCTCAAATTTGCCAATCGCCAGCCCCGCCGCCAAATAGCCCAGCACCGAACCCAGCCCCAGCCGTTTAAACAGCGGCACCGCCACCACCGCCGCGCCCAACAGCGCAACAATATGCGGCACGTCCATTCCGTGTTGTGTTGCAGACATTGCTATTCCTTGTTGTGATTGAGATTCAAAAGGTTAAGGCAGCCTGAAAGCGGGGGGGCGTTTCAGGCTGCCTTGAATGGGGTGGGATTATAGTTGATTTTTGCTTGGGGATTGGTGGCGGTGGTTTAGGCAGCCTGAAATCTTTACAAAACCTAAAAAACTACAACCTCATAAATCCGCTTTCAGGCTGCCTTAAAACCGCTTAACTTATCCCGCCACATGAACCACCTGCGTTTCAAACGTCGCCAGCGGCATACACGCTTTTAAATCCGCTTCAATACACGCTAGCGCGTCCAGCCGCATCGCCACGCTCGTGTGCGCATTGCCCTGAATCACAAACAACACATCGCGCGTTTGCGCGTCCAATTTGTACAACTCCGAATCGCGCACGTCCAGCCACGCCATAATCCCCTGCGTATCGCGGTAAACAAAATCCGTTGCCGCCACGTGCTTCGGCGTGGACGCAATCGGCAAAAAAGTATCCTCCTTGCCGCACACCGCAAACGTCAGCGGAAACACCACCTTGCGAAAATCATGCGCCCCAATCGCCAGCAGCGACTGCAACGCCGCCAAATTGTAAATATCCACAATGCTGTTCACGCGCGGAATATTGCCGCGCCGCTGGATGTTTTTCAGCAATGCCAAAATGGTGGGCGGGTTTTTCTTCGCGCTTCTGCCCACCTTGCCGAGCATGTCGGTGTAGCCCGCCACCACGGGATTTTTGGCGATGTCGTCCGCATCGGCTTGCAATGCCCATTGTTCTTTTTCGCACAACTTTTGCTCAAAGGCTTCTCCTAGCGGCGCATTGGGGTTGAGATGGCGCGCGATGCCGATAACGACATCGGTGATGCCCAGCGCCGCCATGCTTTTGTCTACGATGATTTCCATGCTTCGTTCTCCTCAGTAAAAATAAAAAAGCGCGTTTCAGGCTGCCGATTGCCCTATTTTTGCCCGTGCAGGCGTTTCGCCGCCTACCGCGAGTAGGGGCAAACCCCTGCACCCCCGTGCCATGTTACCATCGGCGGCAATCATCATCAAGGCAGCCTGAAACGCTGTTCCCCCTGTTTCAGGCTGCATCGTTGGCGAGATGGCTGCTTGATTGTTCAACGGTAATTGCCAACCATTGCTAGCCGTTTCCCCAAAATTTTAGGCAGCCTGAAATATCATTTTCAGGCTGCCTTGGGCGGTTACAAATATTCCCGTTCTGTTGCCAGCAAATCGTCCAGCGTTTCGCGGCGGCGCACCAAGCGGCTGTTGCCTTGCTCGTCAATCATCACTTCCGCTGCGCGGCAACGCGCATTGTAATTGCTCGCCATGCTGGAAGCATACGCGCCCGCGCTGCGAATCGCCAAAATATCGCCTTGCGCCGCGCCAATTTGCCGCTCCTTGCCGATAAAATCGCCCGTTTCGCAAATCGGTCCAACAATATCGGCGGTGATTTGGGGCGCATCGGGGCGAGACACATTCTCCACCGCGTGATACGCCTGATACAGCGCGGGGCGCATCAAATCGTTCATCGCCGCGTCTACCACCACAAAATTTTTCTCTTCGCCGTGTTTCACATATTCCACGCGCGTCAGCAGCACGCCTGCGTTGCCCACCAAGCTGCGCCCGGGTTCTAACACCAGCGATAAACCGCGCGCTTTGAGCAGCGGCTCAACGGCTTGCGCGTAGGCGTGCAAATCGGGCGTGTGTTCGTCTTTATAGACAATGCCCACGCCGCCGCCCAAATCCAAATGTTGCAGCGCGATGCCTTGCGCGGACAGCTTGTCAATCAGCGCAATCAGCCGTTCGCAGGCGGCAATCAGCGGCGATAGGTCGGTGAGCTGCGAGCCGATGTGGCAATCCACGCCGATAATTTGGATATGCGGCAGGCTGGCGGCGCGTTGATAGGCTTGCTCGGCATCGCGCATGGCTATGCCAAATTTATTGGCTTTAAGCCCTGTGGAGATGTAGGGGTGGGTTTTTGCGTCCACATCGGGGTTGATGCGGAAGGAAATGGGGGCGATTTTGCCCAACCGCCCCGCCACATCGTTAAGCCGTTCCAGCTCGGGCAGGCTTTCCACGTTGAAGCATTTGATGCCCGCGCCCAGCGCGTATTCCATTTCGGCTTCGGTTTTGCCTACGCCTGAAAAGATGATTTTGCTGGCATCGCCGCCTGCGGCTAACACGCGGGCAATTTCGCCTGCGGACACGGTGTCAAAGCCGCTGCCTAGCTGGGCGAAATGGCGGATTACGCTTAAATTGCCGTTGGCTTTAACGGCGTAGCACACCAGCGGTTGGCAGCCTGAAAACGCGGTTTGGTAGGCGGCAAAGGCGGCAGTGAGCGCGGCTTGGTGGTAAACGTAAAGCGGGGTGCCGTATTGGGCGGCGAGTTGAGGGTAGTTAGTGTTGTTCATGTTGCGTGCTTTCTGGTTGGGGGGCGCTTGGGGTGCGGATAAAATCGTTGGGGTTGGCAGCGGGCGCGGCAGGCTCGGATGCGCTGCGGCGGAAGTCTATGCCTGTTTGGATGGCGCCGAATTTGTTTTTGTCGTTTTCTTTGGGCAGATAAAGGTCGCCTTTGAAGCCGCAGGCGGCGAGGGAAAGGGCGAACAGGGTTAAGGCTAGGGGGAGTTTGGGCATGGGATGTCCTTTGGGCGGGATAAGGGGGTATGGAATGAGGGGGGTGAATGATGGCGGGAAAATTAAATTGAGGCAGCCTGAAAAGGGCGATAAGGTATTGGGGCGGGCGGTTCAAACGATGCCACGCGCTTTTGCGTTTTCAGGCTGCCTTTTATTGCCACTCTCGGCTTTCAATAAGGCCATCCGTTGTTTTGCGTTCCTTCGCATAAGCAATCATTTCATCTATCGCTTGTTGGTTAGAAACCCTGCCTGCTAATACCGCTTCATCTATCTTTCTGCTTTGTTCTGTTTTTTCAAACCCTTCAAGCGCGAATATGGCATCCACTTGCTTGATGGCTTCGCGTATTTCTACTTTTTCGGCATCTGTTAAATGTAGCATTTTTGAGTGTTCTTTCTGGGGCGGTTGGTTGATGAAAATCTGCTTTAAGGCAGCCTGAAAACGTGTTCTCTGCATTTTCAAGCTGCTTCACCTCACCGCGCGGCGGTTTTCCAATATTGTTGCACGGCATCGGCAATGGCGATGGCGAAGCGGCGGCGTTGGTTGTTGTTGCTTAATTGTTTTTCTTCATCGGGGTTGGATAAAAAGCCCAGTTCAATCAACACGGATGGCACGTTGATGGAGCGCAGCACCACAAAATCGGCAGTTTCCACGCTGCCTTTGCGCAGTTTGGTGAACTTGCCAAATTGATTGAGCAGCAGTTTGCCAAATTTTGCGCTGTCGGTGCTGGTTTGGGCTTGCATCATGTCGCTGATGATGGCGTTGACGTTTTTGTTGCCCACATCGGGCAAGCCGTCAATTTTGTCGGCGGCGTTTTCGGCGAGGGCGATTTGGCGGGCTTGTTCGCTGTTGGCTTTGCCCCAAACGTAAACATCAACCCCTTGGCTGGCGGGGGATGCGGAGGCGTTGGCGTGGATGGAGATAAATAAATCGGCTTTGGTGCGCTGGGCAACGGCGCGACGTTCGGCGAGCTTGATAAAGTTGTCGCCGCTGCGGGTCATGTGCACGGTGTAGCCTTTGGCTTGAAGCTGGCGTTTGGTTTCCAGCGCGGTGGCGAGTACTACGGATTTTTCGTGGATGCCTGTGGTGCCTGTGGTGCCAGGGTCTTTGCCGCCGTGTCCTGCATCCAGCACGATGACGGGCTTGCGGTTGATTTTGGGATTGCTGGCGGGGGCTTGGGGTTCGGCGGCGGGCGGTTGAACGGGCTGCTGTTGCGCGGGGGGCGCGGCTTGGGCTTGCTGTTGGCGGCTGTTGAGCATATCCATCAGCGGGGCGTCGCGGGGGGCGGCTGGGGGGGCGGGGGGGGGGGGGTGGGCTGGGGGGTGGGGGGGGGGGGCTTGGGGTTGGGGCTGTTGGGCGGGGGCGGGCTTGCTGGCGGCGGCTTCGTTGCCTAAATCAATTTGCAAGCGGTGTTTCAGGCTGCCTGATGGGGCATGGGCGGTGAAGTGTGGGGTGGTGGTTTGTTTGAGGTCAAAGACGATGCGCGTGGTGGTGGCGTTTTTTTGCCCGATGCGTGCGCTGCTGATGTAGGGGTCGTTGGCTTTGATGGATTTGGGCAGGGCGGCTAGGGCGTTGTTGTTGGCGATGTCTATCATGTCAATCACCAAGCGGTTGGGCTTGTCTAGCATGAAGTAGGTGTATTTGAGCCGTTGTGCGCTTTCTAGCGTGATGCGGGTGTTTTTGTCGCTGGGGGTGATTTTGCCTGATAGGAAGCTGTTGGCGGTGGCTGCCCATACGTTGCGGACGATGTAGGTGTTGGCGAGGAGTGTGAGCAGGGCGCGGCGGCTTATTTTTGCCATTGGTCAAGTTCCTTTTGGGCGGTGGGGGTGCAGGCTTGGAGGGTGCATTGTCGCCCGTTGTTATGGGGTTCTAGCTGGATGATGTAATCGGGCGCGGGGGCGTATTCGCCGCCTTGTTCTGCCCATTCAATCAGCACGATGCTGTTGGGGATAAGGTCGTCCAGCCCTGCGTCTAGCCATTCTTCGGGGCTGGTGAAGCGGTATAAATCAAAATGGTGGACGGTGGTTTGCGGCAGAGCGTAGCTTTCTACGATGGCGTAGGTGGGGCTTTTGACTGCGCCTGTGTGCCCTAAGCCGCGCAGTAAGCCGCGTGTGAAGGTGGTTTTGCCTGCGCCAAGGTTGCCTTGCAGGTGGATGACAATGGGGGCGCGAAACAGGCTGGCGGTGCGCTCGCCAAAGGCTAGGGTGGCGGCTTCGTTGGGGAGAAATTGGGTGTAAGGCATGGGAAGAAAGGGGAATTTTTAGGGGGTGGATTATAGTGATTTGGGCGGTGTGCGGGCAAGTTTCAGGCTGCGTTTGTTGTTTTTGGGCGGGGCGGGTGGTTGTTTGGGTTTGGGCTTTGCTGAAATTCGCTTGGTTTGTTTTCAGGCTGCCGCAGCGTGGTCGTGGTAGGGCGAGGCGCGTTATGCGGGGTTGCGGGATGTGCAAGGCAAAGGCGCTGCGGCAGCCTGAAAACGGTTTAAGCGTTGGCGCGCCGCTTTGCATGCGGGCTGCCTTTGTTGTTTTCATGCCGCTGAGGCAGCCTGAAAAGGGTGAAAACCTGTTTTCGCCAAACGAAAATGTTTGCCTTTTGTTAAAACCCTGTTATATTGCGTTAAGGCTGTGTGATGCGGCCTTTCTTCTTTCTTATTTTGATAACCCTGTTTTTAGAATGAATAAAAATGAGTCATACACAAAAATCGGCATTTGTTGCCACTGGTTTGATGCTGTTCGCGCTGTTTTTTGGCGCGGGCAATTTGATTTTCCCTGCCCTGATGGGGCAACAATCGGGCAGCGCGCTGTTTCCTGCGTTGAGCGGTTTTTTGATTACGGGCGTGGGCTTGCCCCTGCTGGGCGTGATTGCGATTGGCTATTCTGGCTCGCGCGATGTGCAGGATTTGGCTTCGCGCGTTGCGCCGTGGTATGGCGTGGCGTTTGCGGTGTTGCTGTATTTGGCGATTGGCCCGCTGTTTGCCGCGCCGCGCACGGCAACGGTGTCGTTTGAAATTGGCGTGGTACCTTTTTTGGGCGAAATATCGGAAAGCGCGAAACAAATTAGTTTGGCGATTTTTGCCGCTGCCTTTTTTGGTGTGTCGTATTGGTTGGCGATTTCGCCAGGCAAATTGGTGGACAGGATTGGCAAAATCTTAACCCCTGCTTTGCTGTTGGCGATTGCGGTGCTGGTGTTTACTGCGGCGGCAAAACCAATGGGTGCGTTGCAAGCGCCTGCCGAAGCCTATCAAGCAGGCGCGTTTACCAAAGGTATTATTGAAGGCTACGGCACCATGGATGCGCTGGCTTCTTTGGTGTTCGCCATTATTGTGATTGATGCGATTCGCAGCATGGGCATCAGCGAAACCAAGCAGGTTTTGAGCTTGGCAACGCGCGCGGGCTTGGTGGCTGCGGGCTGCTTGGCGCTGGTGTATATCTTTATCGCTTATATGGGCGCAACCAGCGTGGCTGGCTTGGGCATGCAAGAAAACGGCGCGAGCGTGTTGTCTAAAAGCGCAGAGTTTTACTTTGGCTTGGGCGGCAAGGCTTTGCTGGCGGTGATTGTGTTGCTGGCGTGTTTGTCCACATCTGTGGGCTTGATTACCGCTTGCGGCGAGTATTTCAACCGCTTGATGCCGCAGCTTTCGTATCACAAATGGGTGGTGATTTTTACGCTGGTGTCGTTTGGCTTTGCCAACTTCGGGTTAAAAGAGATCATCAAATTATCCATTCCTGCGTTGATGCTGCTTTATCCGCTCACCATGGCGATTATTATTCTGGCGTTTTTGCATCCGTTCTTTGGCGGCAAGCGCGTGGTTTACATCACCACCATGCTGGCAACAGGCGTGATGGCGCTGTTTGACGGCTGGAAAACGTTTGAAAGTTTTATGGAGATGAAATCGGATTTTGTGAGCAATTTGGATGCGTTTTTCAACGCGAATCTGCCGCTATATGGCTCTGGCTTGGGCTGGTTGTTGCCCGCGCTGGTGGGCTTTGCGGTGGGATTTGTAATCAGCAAATTGAGCAAATAACCGCGTATTAAAAGGCAGCCTGAAAACCGTTGATGGGCGGTTTCAGGCTGTCTTTGTATTGAGTAAAACAATAGACTGCGCGGCAATCATAGTATTTTAAAAATTCCCATTTTCATAAAACCCAGTATTATGCCGCGCTTTACAACTTCCCAAGAGGAAAATTTAAAATGTCTATTAAACAAGAATTTAAAGACTTTATCATGCGCGGTAATGTGATCGACTTGGCAGTCGGTATGGTGGTGGGCACCGCGTTTTCGGGTATTGTGAAATCGTTGGTGGACGATGTGATTATGCCGCCGATTGGGATTGTGTTGGGCGGCATTGACTTCTCTAACCTGTTTTTAACGCTTAAACACGGCAAAACCGCAGGCATGGAATACGCCACGCTTGCCGCCGCCAAAGCCGATGGCGCGGTGACCATGAATGTGGGTTCGTTTATCAACACCATCATCAGCTTTTTGATTGTGGCTTCGGCGATTTTTGTGGTGGTTAAAGCGATTAACACGCTGAAAAAAGCGCCCGAAGCAGTTGAAGAAGCGCCTGCCGAGCCAAGCGAAGACATTTTGCTGTTGCGCGAAATCCGTGATTCGCTGAAAAAATAAGGATTCGTTCCCCGAAAACACCGCTAAAATGGCGGTGTTTTTTGTTTTCGCTACGCTGAATTTCGTTTCAGGCTGCCTTGGCAGGGCAAGCGTTGCACATCAGGCAGCCTGAAAACGGCATTCTGCTTCTTTGTTTTCAGGCTGCCTATCTTATCTAAAATTATGAACATCACCGACACCCCCGACACCGATTCCATCCCCGCCGCCCAATCCGTGAACCGCCTGTTCGCGCATATCGCGCCTGCCGCCGCCGAAACCGTTGCGCCGTTTGTGGAGCGCCTGTTTGCCGCGCTGTCGCATGGCAACACGTTTATCTACATCAGCCAAGCGGAAGCCGACGCGCTCGCCCAAGCCGCGCCGCTGGTGGGCAGCGATGCCAGCAGCCCCATCGTGTTGCACGGCAGACGGCTGTTTATCGCCAAATATTGGCATCTGGAAAAACAGCTTGCCGCCGAAATCCAGCGCCTATCCGCCCATGCGCCGATGCAGCCTGAAAAACCCCTTGCACGGCTGCTTGCCAACTGGTTTGCCGACGACATGAGCCGCGACCAACGCGCCGCCGCCGCGCTTGCCCTGCTGAAAAATTTTGTGCTGATTAGCGGCGGGCCGGGTACAGGCAAAACCACCACCGTTGCCAAGCTACTTGCGCTGTTGCACCGCCAGCCCGCGCCACGCACCGCGCTGGTTGCGCCCACGGGCAAGGCCGCCGCCCGCCTAACCGAATCCTTGCACCGCGCCAGCGCCGCCATCCCCAATCTAGCCCCCACCGCGCAGCATTATCTCGCCAGCCTAACAGGGCAAACCGTGCACCGCTTGCTCGGCTTAAAACCGCCGCAAATGCAGCCTGAATACCATGCGCACAACCCGCTGCCGCTCGATTGCGTGCTCATCGACGAAGCCTCGATGATGGACAACCACCTGCTGTACCAACTGCTTGCCGCGCTGCCTAGCCATTGCCGCGTGATTCTGCTGGGCGATGCCGACCAACTGCCATCCGTTGGCGCAGGCGCGGTGCTGGATGCGCTGAGCCACAACCATCAGATGCAGCCTGAAACCACCGCCGCGCTGCGCCAACTGCTGCCCGATGTTGAACACTTCCCAACCCTCGCCGAACAACACGCACGCCTCACCATCAGCCACCGTTTCCACGCGCAAAGCGGCATCGGCAACCTTGCCCGCGCCGTGCAACAAGGCAGCGCAAGCGCGTGGCATGCCATCGCCGAGCATCCGCGCGAACTCTCCGCCCAGCCGCGCAACCCTGCCGCCCTTGTCGCCCAGCTCTATCATCACCACGCCGCCTATTGGCAAGCCATCCGCGCAGGCAACATCGCCGCCGCCTTCGCCGAACAAAGCCGCCTAATTGTGCTCACCGCGCTGCGCCACGATGCCGACCACCTCAACGCCCTCTACCGCACCTTGCTGCAACAACACGGGCACACCCGCCCCCAATCGCCGTGGTACGCAGGGCAAATCATCATGATTACCCGCAACGCCCCCAGCCAGCAACTCTACAACGGCGACATCGGCATCATCATGCAGCCTGAAAACGACGGCAACGACCTGCGCGCCTGCTTCCCCAGCGAAAGCGCAAACGGCAGCGGCTACCGCAGCATCCCGCTCAGCCGCCTGCCCGAACACGAAACCGCCTACGCCATCACCACCCACAAAAGCCAAGGCTCGGAATACGAGCAAGTGTGGTTTGCCGCCCCCGCGCAAGCCCCATACAGCCGCGCCTTGCTCTACACCGCCATCACCCGCGCCAAGCAACAATTTGTGTATTGGGGCAACGAAGACAGCTTTCAGGCTGCCTGCGCCCACAACGAACACCGCAACAGCGCATTGGCGATGTTTTTGAAAAACGCGGGATGAGTTGGGCTTTGTGCAAGGTGGGGAATGTGTTTTCAGGCTGCCTTTGGCGAATTGGTTTTCAGGCTGCCTCTGGCAGACGCGCGAGCTAAATCCTGTTTACATACTTGCTCATCAAAGGCAGCCTGAAAACGCTAAAACCCACCAACAACACAATGGAGCGTCGGCGGCTCGCCGACAGGGCGACAACCCGCGAAGTCTCATTCATCACACCATTCAGCAGCAAACCCATCGCCATGCCATAACAAGGTTTCAGGCTGCCTTTGACAAATGCGCGGGCTAAATCCTGTTCCCGCACTTGCCCATCAAAGGCAGCCTGAAAACGCTAAAACCACCAGCAACGCAATGGCGCGTCGGCGGCTCGCACAGGGCGATAACCCGCGAAGTCTCATTCATCACACCATCGGGCAACAAGCCGCCATTCCATAACAAAATTTTCAGGCTGCCTTATCCGCCCCGCCCGCCCAACACCCAGCCCCACATATACAACCCCTGTAAACTTGCGTAAAATCCCGCCCTAGCAGCCATTTCAGGCTGCCTCAATCATTCCTTTCCCACTTCTCAACAGAAAGCCCCCACTATGACCCAAACCTCCCTAAGCTACCGCGATGCAGGCGTAGATATAGACGCAGGCGACCAACTGGTTGAAAACATCAAACCCTTTGCCAAACGCACCATGCGCCCCGAAGTATTGGGCGGCCTGGGCGGCTTTGGCGCGTTGGTGGAAATCAGCAAAAAATACCAAAACCCCGTGCTGGTGAGCGGCACAGACGGCGTAGGCACCAAGCTCAAACTCGCCTTTGAATGGGACAAACACGACACCGTAGGCATAGACCTCGTTGCCATGAGCGTGAACGACATCTTGGTGCAAGGCGCAGAACCCCTGTTTTTCCTAGATTATTTTGCCTGCGGCAAGCTAGATGTCGCCCGCGCCACCGATGTCATCAAAGGCATCGCGGCAGGCTGCGAGCAATCGGGCTGTGCCTTGATTGGCGGCGAAACGGCGGAAATGCCGAGCATGTATCCCGATGGCGAATACGATTTAGCAGGCTTTGCCGTGGGCGTGGTGGAAAAAGAGCGCGTGATTAACGGGCGCAACATCGCCGCAGGCGACATCGTGCTCGGCTTAGCCAGCAACGGTGCTCATTCCAACGGCTACTCACTGATACGCAAAATCATCGAGCGCGACCAGCCCGATTTAGACGCATCGTTTGACGGCAGCACCACGCTGCGCCAAGCCATCATCGCCCCCACGCGGCTGTATGTGAAGCCCATATTAGCCGTGCTGGAACAATTGCCGATTAAAGGCATGGCGCACATCACAGGCGGCGGCATCACCGAAAACGTGCCGCGCGTGCTGCCTGCAAATTGCGTGGCGCAGATTAACGCGCAAGCATGGCAACTGCCCAAGCTGTTCCAATGGCTGCAACAGGCGGGCAATGTTGCGCGCGATGAAATGTACCGCACGTTTAACTGCGGCATCGGCATGGTGGTGATTGTGTCGCCTGAGCATGCGAATTTGGCGGAGCGTTTGTTCCGCGAGCAGGGGGAGACGGTGTATCGGATTGGCGTGGTGCGGGAACGCGTGGGCGGGGAACATCAGACGCAAGTCGCGTAAATAAGAATGAGGCAGCCTGAAAACGCTATTTTGGTTTTCAGGCTGCCTTATCATTGCAAAACCCCCCATAAAATCAACAGGACACATCCCATGCCCCTCACGCCCGAAATCATTGTCGCCTTTATCCGCAAACACGCCACGGGAGCTTCCATCCAACGTTCGCAAAACTATTATCCGCTGCCCGATTATCAGCACGATGAAACAGCAGGGCAGGCGCATTTTGTGTGCCAAGGCTCGGGCAAGCGCATTTATCAGCAAACAATTTGCTTTGATGAGAACCGCATTCAATCCGCCACTTGCACTTGCCCCTACAACGGGCGCGGCATCTGCAAGCACGCGGTGGCGGCTTTGCGGGCGTTGGTGCATAGCCTCTATATGCAAAAAACGGCGCAGCCCGTGCAGGCAAAGCAAGCCGAAAAATCCGCTCCCTTGCCGCTGCGCCCCATTGCGTTGCCCACAAAAGACGGCTTGCTGGATTTTGCCGCCGCCCGTGAGGCTTTCAGGCTGCATCAGGTAAACCACCGCAACAGCGACTGCGCCATCGTGTCCCGCGAGGCAGGCAGGTGGGAATTTGAAGTGCCAACAGGGGCGCAGCCTTGTCGTCAGGTGCTGGAAGCGGCGGAGGGTGCGGCGCAGCTATCTTGCACTTGCAACCGTGCGCGGCAGCAGGGCTATTGTTATCACGCCTTGCAGGCATTGAATTTTGCCGAAAAACGCTTGGGCGCAGACTGCCTGCGCGATGACTTTCTGCCCAGCCGCATCGCGGAATTTTTGTGTGGCTACGGCTTGGGCTTAGACGACGATTATCAAAGCCTGTTTGAATTTTCCTTTGGGCGCAACGGATTGGAAGTTAAGCACAAAGTGCCCGATCTGATGCCCGCCGATTTTGCGCTGCCCGAATACGCGCCAACCGTTTTTCAGGCTGCCTCTGCCACGCCCGACCATAGCTTGGGCTTGGTGTTGGATTTTGCCGATGGGCGTTTTTGCGGCTTTACCCCGATTATCGGGCGATACAACAAACAGGGCGAGTTTGCCGTAAATTTCAAAGAATTGCCGCATTACAACGCCGCCGAAACGCTGTATTCAGGCATCCTGCCCGAGTGGTGCGGCAAAGCGTGGTATGAAATTGAAGAGGGCGTGCAGCGGCTGTGGCACAAATTTGCCTCCATGCCCGATGCGCAGCACGGCGCAGAGGTAGCGGCTGCCTTTGCCCGCTTTCTGCACGCTTACCCCGATGTGCCGCTGTTCGCCCACCCAAACCACAGCTACCGCGCATCCTACGCCCGCCGCAACCTTACCCCGCTTGCCGTGTCGCCCGAGCGCGTGTTGCTGGAATATCAGTTGCACGACGAGGGCGCGCTGTATCGCCTAACAAGCAAGCTCAATATCGGCGGCAAACTCTACGCGCCCGACACGGCAAAATTTGAAATCACGCCCTGCTTTGTGCGGCGCAGCGACGAGATTTTGCTGTTTGAAAGCCCGCAGGCGGCGGGCGATATGGTGTATTGCACGCAGCATCCGAGCATTGCCGCGCCCAAATCGCAGGCGCGGCGTTTTCAGGCTGCCGTGTTAGCGCCGTTATCCGCGCGGCACAAAATCAGCGGCAAGGCGTTGGTGCAGGATAAACGGCAGCTTGAAAAAGGCAGCCTGAAAAGCAAACGGCAAAGGCAGCCTGAAAACCCAACCGCCGTTGCCAAGCGCGTGTATGTTCACGAAGCAGATGGGCGCGTTATCTTCCGCCCCGTTGTGGCTTACGGCGAACACGAAATCGCCCCCGCCAGCCGCAGCCTGCTGCTTACCACCGACGCGGAAAACCGTTTCCACATCACGCCGCGCGATGAGACTGCCGAGCGCGAATTTATCGCCGCGTTCCAAAGCCTGCACCCCGATTTCGCCCGTGAACACAGTTTTGCAGACAGCGAATACAGCCTCGCCCCCGAGCAGCTTTTAGCAGACGGCTGGTTTTTTAATTTAGCAGGCAGCCTGAAAACCATCGGCGCGGAACTGTTTGGCGCAGGCAGCCTGAAATCCTTTGCCTACAACCCGCACCGCCCCAGCGTGTCGCTGGGCGTTGCCTCGGGCACCGACTGGTTTGATATAAACGTGGAACTGCGCTACGGCGACCAAATCGCCGATTTAAAAGCCATCCGCGACGCGCTGGCAAAACGGCAAAACTACGTTTTACTTGGCGACGGCAGCAAAGGCATCCTGCCCGCTGAATGGATGGCGCAGCTTGGGCAATATTTCCAAGCAGGCGAAATCAAAAAAGACCGCCTGCGCCTGTCGCCCTACCAATTCGGCATCATCGACGAGCTGTATCAATCGCTGGAAACCCGCCCCGAATGGCTTGCCGAACTCTACCACCGCCGCCAACGCCTGCAAAACCTGCAATCCCAGCCCGATGTCGTTATCCCCCAAGGGCTAAACGCCACCCTGCGCCCCTACCAACAGCAAGGCATCAACTGGCTCGCCTTTCTCCACGCCAACCGCCTTGGCGGCTGCCTTGCCGACGACATGGGCTTGGGCAAAACCCTGCAAACCCTCGCCTTTTTGCACTGGCTCAAAAACCAAAGGCAGCCTGAAAACCCCCGTCCCAGCCTGATTGTTGCCCCCGCCTCATTGGTGTTCAACTGGCAAAACGAAGCCGCCCGCTTCTGCCCCAGCCTGCGCGTGCTGGATTACACAGGCGCAAACCGCGCCAAAGACCCCGCCGCCTTCGCCGATTACGACATCATACTCACCACCTACGGCACGCTGATGCAAGACATCGCCCCACTGAAAGACTACCCATTCCACTATCTTATCCTCGACGAAAGCCAAGCCATCAAAAACCCACTCTCGCAGCGATACAAAGCCGTGCGCCTGATACAAGCGCACAACCGCCTTATCCTTAGCGGCACGCCCGTAGAAAACAACACCTTTGATTTATACGCCCAATTTGACCTTATCAACCCCGGCCTGCTCGGCAGCCGCAGCCATTTCAAAAAAAACTTTTCCGACCCCATAGACAAACAACAAGACCAAGCCGCCGCCGCGTTGCTCGCCAAAATCGCCAACCCCTTTATCCTGCGCCGCACCAAAGAACAAGTCGCCGCCGAGCTGCCCGCCAAAACCGAAAGCATCATCTACTGCGAAATGGGCAGCGAGCAGCGCAAAATCTACGAAGCCGTCAAACGCGAATACCGCGACCGCCTTACCGCCCAAATCCAAGCAGAAGGCATCGCCAAATCGCAAATCCACATCCTAGAAGGGCTTACCCGCCTGCGCCAAATCTGCAACAGCCCCGCCCTAGCCGATGCAGCCTACGGCAGCGAATCCGTGAAACTGGACACCCTCGCCCACATCGTCAAAGAAAAAACAGGGCAACACAAAATCCTGATTTTCTCCCACTTCGTCAAAATGTTAGCCCTTATCGCCGAACGGCTAGACGCAGACCACATCCGCTACGAATACCTAGACGGGCAAACCCGCAACCGCGCCGAAAAAGTCGCCAACTTCCAAACCAACGACAGCATCCGCGTGTTCCTGATTAGCACCAAAGCAGGCGGCACAGGGCTCAACCTCACCGAAGCCGATTACGTTTTCATCGCCGACCCGTGGTGGAACCCCGCCGTGGAAAACCAAGCCATAGACCGCAGCCACCGCATCGGGCAAAACAAACCCGTAACCGCTTACCGCCTGATCTGCCGCGACAGCATAGAAGAAAAAATCCACGCCTTGCAGCAGCAAAAACAAAGCGTGGCAGACAGCGTTATCCGCGTGGACGAAAGCGGCGGCAAATCGTTTGATTGGGAGGAAGTGAAACAGTTTTTTGGTTGAGAAGAGAAACAGAGGCAGCCTGAAAACAGAGCACAGAAAAAGCGGTTGTGTTTACCGTTTTCAGGCTGCCTAAAAACGCAAAAACCGCTATAATGCGCGGTTTTCCCGATTTCCCTAATATTCGCCCATATTAAAAGGATACAAAATGACCATGTTAAAAGGCAAAAAAATTCTCATCACAGGTATGATTTCCGAACGCTCCATCGCCTATGGCATCGCCAAAGCCTGCCACCTACAAGGCGCGGAACTCGCGTTCACTTATGTTGTTGATAAATTGGAAGAGCGTGTGCGCAAACTGGCTGCCGAATTTGATTCCGAACTCGTGTTCCGCTGCGATGTGCAAAGCGACGAAGAAATCGCGCAAACCTTTGCCAGCCTCGGCAAACATTGGGACGGCTTGGATGGCTTGGTGCACGCCATTGCCTTTTCGCCCAAAGAAGCCTTAGGCGGCGATTTTTTGGACAGCATCAGCCGCGAAGCCTTTAACATCGCCCACGAAGTGTCGGCATACAGCTTGCCCGCGCTGGCAAAAGCCGCCCGCCCCATGATGCAAGGGCGCAATGCCTCCATTTTGGCACTCACCTACCTCGGCGCAGTGCGCGCGATTCCTAATTACAACGTGATGGGCATGGCAAAAGCCAGCCTAGAAGCAGGCATCCGCTTTACCGCATCATGCTTGGGCAAAGAAGGCATCCGCTGCAACGGCATTTCTGCTGGCCCCATCAAAACCCTAGCCGCATCGGGCATTGCTGATTTTCACAAACTGTTGGCACACGTTGCCGCTCAAAACCCCTTGCGCCGCAATGTAACCACCGAAGAAGTGGGCAACGCCGCTGCGTTTTTGTTGTCCGACCTCGCATCGGGCATCACGGGCGAAATCACTTATGTGGACGGTGGTTACAGCATCAACGCGCTTAACGATGGCGACAACGAGTAATCCAATCCAATAATATAAAGGCAGCCTGAAAACGCTATTGCTCGTTTTCAGGCTGCCTTTTTATGCGCGGCGATTATTCAATGCAAGCAGATACTTTGCCGCCGCCGTTAAAGCGAATGGTGTAGCTGCCCGCTTCGGGCAAATCGGCAAAATAGAACGTTGCGCCGCTGTGGGTGTCTATGCCGTGCGCCATGTGCAAGGTTTCGCCGCTGGGGCTGGTGAGCACGCCGCTCACATTGCTGTGCAAGGCTTTGTCTTCGTTTAACACAGAAAAGCGATAGCTGCCACTGCCTGCGGTGAAGTTGGCGCAATGGTTTGCTTTAAGCGGCAAGGCGTTGCCTGATGCGCGGGCGGTTTTGCTGGCTTTTTTGTGCGCTGCGGGATGGTGGGTTTTTGCCGTTGCCGTGCCTGCGGCAAGGCCGAGGGATAACGCGCAGCCAATGAGGGCAAGCGATGTTTTCATGATGACTCCTTCTTTTGTGGTTGGGAAACTGGGGGCTATTGGCAATCCACTTCAAAAGTTGATTATCAACAGCCCCTAGATGGTAGAGCGGATTGGGGTATGAGACAAGGTTTGCCGCGAAATGCGTTGTGGATTGTGCTATGGCGGGAACAGAAAGGCAGCCTGAAACGCGTTCAATCCGTTTTTCAGGCTGCCTCTGGTTTGCCGTCGTTGCCCGTATGGGCGTGTCGGTCAAAAAATTCCACCGCGCCGTTATCAAAAAAACTTTGCAAAATGGCTTGCGCGGCAACTTGGTCTAGCATGGGCTTTTGCTTGCGCCCGCGAATGCCGCTTTCGCGCAACAATTCTTCGGCATAAACCGACGATAGCCGCTCGTCCACCCAATACACAGGCAGCCTGAAACGCCCGTTGAGCCGATGCCCAAATTTGCGCGCCAGTTGCGTGAGCGCGTGTTCGCTGCCGTCAATATGCGTGGGCAAGCCCACAATCAGGTTTTCAGGCTGCCATTGTTGGATGAGCGCGGCGATGCGGGCGAATTTTTCTTCGTTGTTGCTGCCTGTAATCGTGGCGATGGGGTGGGCAATGCGGATGCGGCCATCGCCTTGCGCTGCGCCGATGCGCGTTTCGCCAAAATCAAAGGCAAGACAGCTGCCGCTATCGGGCGGGGCAAAATTAGGCATGGCCCATTGCTCCTGCAAAGTTTTCGCGGCGGATGCCCAGTTTATTAAACGCGGCGGGGTGGCGTTCTTCGGGCGGCAGGTCAAACAAAATATGCGCATCGGCGGGCACGGTGAGCCATGAATTTTGCGCGATTTCTTGCTCCAACTGCCCCGCGCCCCAGCTGGAATAGCCAATGGTCAGCACCACGCCTTGAATTTCGTTGTCTTGCTGCAAGCCGTCAATGATGTCGCGCGAGGTGGTAAGGGCGATGCGGTCGGTGATGCTTAAACTGCTGTCCCAGTTGCCAATGGGCGTGTGCAACACAAAGCCGCGCTCGGTTTGCATCGGGCCGCCCATCATCACATATTGGTTGTTAAACCGCGCGGGCGTGTCTTTGCCAATGGCGGCAAACACCACATTCATCGGCACGGGCGAGGGTTTATTGACGATGATACCCATTGCGCCGTTTTCGCTGTGTTCGCACAGATAAATCAGGCTGCCTGCAAACAGCGAATCTTCAAGATTGGGCATGGCAAGGAGAAAGTGATTGGCTAGGTTCATGGTGGTTACGCGAGGGATAAGATGGCGTTTTATATTGGGCGCAGGCGGGGTTTTTCAAGGCAAGCAAATGGGGCTATTTCAGGCTGCGGCAATAGAGTAGGGCAAAGTAGTCTCATAAATTAAGTAAAGATAGTTGAAATTATCTAGGCAAAGTATTATATTGCGCGCTTCGTTTATTAATCCTAACTCACAGGGAAGAGTATGAAAACTGTACAAGAAATTCGTTTTGAAAATTTTGAATTGCTGATTAAAGAAGCGGGCACAATTGCCGAATTGGCGCGCAAAACAGGCTACGACAAGCCTGCGTATTTGTATCAACTGCGCGCGCAAGTGGTTAAACCCAATGGCAAAACCTTGCAACTGGGCAGACGCGTAGCCGTGCGCTTGGAGCAAGGCATGAACAAGCCCACAGGCTGGATGGATATTGACCACAACATTGAGCCTGCTTCTGCCAAAGTGGCGGTTTCAGGCAGCCTGAAAGCGGTGGGCAATGTGATTGGCGTGGCTTTGACTTCGCCTGAAAGTGCGGTTTACGGTGTGTCAGTGATTCGTGCGCTGTTGAGCGCGGGCAAACAAGTTTGCGTGGCGTTTAACGATGTGGCAGCGCGTGCGTTTGAACAAGCGGGCATTGCGTTGAACGATGCCGATGCGGTGCGCAAACATTTTTACGCCACCGAGGCGCAGTTGAGTTTTGCTGATGAGCAATTGTCGCCCTTTGCGCTGGATGCGGTGGTTGTGCCTGCGGCGCGTGGCAGCATTATGGCGTTGATTGCCAATGGCGCAACCCTTGCCCCCGCTGCGCGCATGGCAGAATTGGCGTTGGCAACTCAACGCCCTGTGTTGATTGCACCTTGCGAAACCGTGCTTTCTGCCGCGCAGTTGCACAATATGCAAACTTTGTTGGCACAAGGTGCGGTGATTTTGCCCGTTTCTGCCGCCGCTTCCACCGAGCAAGCCGAGTTTTTGACTGCTTGTGTGTTGGCGCAACTGGGCTTGCAATAAGCGCAAATGGAAGGTTTGTATGAACTCGTTGCGCTGCTGGTTCGCTTTGTGGCTTGGTTGATTAGTTTGCTGCCACGCAGCGATGCGTAAAGCGAATGCGCAATGGTTTTCAGGCTGCCTCTACTCTTGTTGGCAAGGGAGAGGCAGCCTGAAATGTTTTTTGTGGATGAGATTGAGTGATGCGGATAAATCATGCAAGGTGAGGTTTAGTCGCGCTGAATGAGTTTTCAGGCTGCCTTTGGGATTGCAACAGAGGCAGCCTGAAAATCTTGTAAACCGCGCAATCAATTCTGTTCACAGCATTTTCGCCTATGCCTAAACAGCGGCATTTTGCATTTTCAGGCTGCCTTTTGTGTTCCGATTATGGTTCACAGAGGCAGCCTGAAAACCCATTTACCGCACAGCCCAGCGCAACCCCACGCCTCTCACCAATGCGCCATATTGTCCCGATGCACCAGCTCGTCTTCGTGCGTGTAGCCCAGTTTGGTGACGATTTCGTTGGCGTGGCAGCGCAAGATTTTTGCCGCCTCCGCGCTGCTGTAATTGCTCAACCCACGGGCGATTTCTTTGCCCTCGCTGTTCACAATGGCGATAAGTTCGCCGCGCTGAAAATGTCCGTTCACGCGCACGCAACCCACGGGCAGCAAGCTGCTGCGGCTTTGTTGCAACGCGGTTTCCGCGCCCGCGTCCACCACGATGCTGCCTGAAATTTGAATATGCCCCAGCAGCCATTGTTTGCGCGCGTTCACACGGCTAAATTCGCTGGTAAACAGCGTGCCGATGCTCTCGCCCGCGCACAGCCGCACCAACACATCAGGCTCGCGCCCCGAGGCGACCACGGTGTTTGCGCCACTCAATGCCGCGCGTTTTGCCGCCAACACTTTGGTGTACATCCCGCCCGTGCCCACGCCTGTGCCCGCGCCGCCCGCCATGCTTTCCAAATCGGGATGGGCGGCGGAAATTTGGCTGATAAACTGCGCTTGCGGGTTTTGGCGCGGGTCGCTGTCGTATAAACCGCGCTGGTCGGTCAGGATAATCAGTGCATCGGCATCCACCAAATTGGTTACCAGCGCGCCGAGCGTGTCGTTGTCGCCCAGCTTGATTTCGGCGGTGGTTACCGTGTCGTTTTCGTTAATCACGGGCACGATATTTTGCGCCAACAGCGTTTGCAGCGTGCTGCGGGCGTTTAAGTAGCGTGTGCGGTCGCTCAAATCTTCGTGCGTGAGCAGGATTTGCGCGGTGTTGAGCTGGTGCGCGGAAAACGCGCGTTCATACGCCTGCGCGATGCCCATTTGCCCCACGGCCGCCGCCGCTTGCAGCTCGTTTAACGCGGTGGGACGCTTTGCCCAGCCCAGCCGCTTCATGCCCTCGGCAATCGCGCCGCTGGATACCAGTATCACGTTGGTGCCGCTGCGTTTGATGGCGGCGATTTGCGTTGCCCAGTTATCCAGCGCGGTTTGGTCTATGCCGCGCCCCTCGGCGGTTACGAGGCTGGAACCGACTTTAACAACAATGAGTTGGGCTTGGGATAGGGTAGGGTGGGTCATGGTGGTTTGCCTTTTTGAATACGAAAAAGAAATTTCAGGCTGCCTATGTTTACTCTTGTTTATATGGTAAGGCAGCCTGAAAACAAGAGCGCGATTTTAACCGATTTTGCGCGGCAATGCGCTTGGGCTGTGCTTGAATAGCGTTCACAAGCCCAACCGCGTTTCAAGCTGCCTCACCGTTTTCAGGCTGCCTCAACCCGCCCATTTCCGCCTCGCCCAAAATAAATGCGTTACAAAACAAACCCCGCTTAACAAAACCCAACAAATCGCTTGCATCCCGCGCCAAGCCTACATACAATGCGCGACTTCTTGGCCAGATAGCTCAGTCGGTAGAGCAACGGATTGAAAATCCGTGTGTCGGCAGTTCGATCCTGCCTCTGGCCACCAAATTCCAGCCTGAACAGCCTGCGTTGTTTAGGCTTTTTTGCGTTAATAGGCAGCCTGAAAACGATGTCATGCACGTTTCAGGCTGCCCTCAATGTTATTTTATGTTAAAGTCTCCCCCTTTCCTTTGCCCCCAAACTTGCCCCACCACAGGATAATTATCATGCAAACGTGGCAGCTTCCCGAACACATTGCCGACATCCTCCCCGAACGCGCACGCCAACTAGAAAGCGTGAAAGAACAAATACTTGCCCAGTTTCGCACGCATGGCTTTGAGCTGGTGCAACCGCCGCTAATGGAATACAGCCGCTCGCTGCTCACGCATATTGACGACGGCTTATCGCTGAAAACCATCCGCCTTGCCGACCAAATCACAGGCTGGCAGCTCGGCATCCGCGCCGACATCACGCCGCAAGTGGCGCGGATTGACGCGCATTTGTTGATGAAAAACCAAGGCATTAACCGCTTGTGCTATTCAGGCAGCGTGTTGCACGCCCAGCCCGATGGCTTGCTGGCAACGCGCGAGCCGATTCAAACGGGTGCGGAGTTATACGGCTGCGCGGATACCGCTGCCGATGTGGAAATCATTGATTTGATGATGAAAACGCTGAAAGTGGGCGGGCTGGGCAATATTATTTTGTCGCTGGGGCATTTGGGCGTGTTCCGCGCGATTGCAGCCGCCGCGCAGTTGGGCGAGGCGCAAAGTCGCCAGCTGCTCGCGCTGATGCAGGATAAAGATGGCAACGCGGTTCGCCGGTTGGCGCAACAATGGCAGTTGGACAACATTTGGATTGACGCGCTGGCGGCGCTGCCCGAGCTCTACGGCAGCCGCGATGTGTTGGACAAAGCCCGCGCACGGCTGCCGCAGCTGACCGCCGTGTCGCAGGCGTTGGATGTGCTGGCGCAGGTGTGCGTGGCGTTTCCCGAGCAGGCGGTGCATATTGATTTGGCGGAAGTGCGCGTGGATAACTACCACACGGGCTTGCTCTACGCCGCCTACACGCCCGATTACCATGATGCGGTGGCGCGCGGCGGGCGCTATGATGGCTTGGGCGCGTATTTCGGGCGCAGCCGTCCTGCCACGGGGTTTAGCTTTGATTTGCGCTTGTTTGGCGCGTATCTTGCCGCCAGCGAGCGCCCTGCTGCGGTGCGCGTGGCGCAAAAGGATTATGCTGCCGCGCAGAAAGCGGTGGATGAGCTGCGCGCGCAAGGCGTGTGCGTGGTGGTGGATTATGGTTTGCCCGACAATTCGGGCAGCCTGAAAACGCTGGTGCAACGCGGCGACAAATGGGAGGCGGCATAATGGGCGTTTTACAATGGTTTAATTTAGACGAAGCCACGCTGAACTTTTTGAGCCTTGCCGCGCACATCATCGGCTTTGCGGGCATGGGCTGCGTGGTGCTGGCGTTTTGGCTGGTGGTGAGCGAAAAATGGAAGCCCACTTCGCTGTCGTATAACTTGCTCAACGGCTTGGGCGCGGTGCTGCTGATTTTGAGCCTGTGCGTGCATTTCAATTTGGGCTCATTTGTGATTGAGATTTTTTGGATTGCGATTTCGGGGATGGGGATTGTGAAGCATTGCAAACGCCAAAGGCAGCCTGAAAACGAGTAATGCCACTTTCAGGCTGCCTTTGGATGTGCAATCTTTGGATAGGCAATAAGGGCAGCCTGAAACGTGGAACAACATTCCATTCCTATTTTCAGGCTGCCCCTGCCTAAACGCAGCCTGAAAACCCTTTTCTTTTAACTCAAAAAGGTAATCAAAAATGGCACAAAACGTAGTCGTTATCGGCGCACAATGGGGCGACGAAGGCAAAGGCAAAATCGTGGACTGGCTGGCGGAGCAAGCCACAGGCGTGGTTCGCTTTCAAGGCGGGCACAACGCGGGGCACACGCTGGTGGTGAACGGCAAAAAAACCGTGCTGCGCCTGATTCCCAGCGGCAT